>NZ_JAVXIQ010000040.1:0-19654 GCF_036648275.1 Hafnia sp.
GATTGAGTGACGTAATAAAACTGCCTTTACGAGGCCGAGTCAAGCTAGAAAAACGAGCAAATTATACGGTGCACAACAACAAATTCAATGGATAAGTAGCGAAAAAGTGAATAATAAATTAAATACTTTCACCTTTTAACGACAATCGCTAAGAATTGTCAGAATACCATATCTCATTGCTTTGTCCGACAATTCCACCGTTACAATATATGAGCGATCACAGATCACAAAAGTAAAAACAGAGAAGTCTTATATACCATGTGGTCTTTACTCTGTTTTAGCTAAATGAGCGCTTTAATTTATTTAAAATCATAAAGTTAAAAATTAAAACTTTAGGCTTCATTTCACAAACCAGAAATAAACATATTATTGACAAACTAGACATCTTTAATTGTTTATTTCTACCTTTAATCCAACTAGAAATAACGCATTTAATTCATTCGAATGCTAAACATACAGTGCGTTCGGTAAGAATATCGTCCTTTAATAGCGCTACTTGTGAAATAAAAGTAAAAAAACAAACCCCATCAGGCTAATAATTTAGCGATTTAATGATTAGTTCTCAGCCGTAACTTTTTTAACTTTTTTTGACAAAAGGCAAAATTAGTTTGCCTTAAGAATAACCAAATGCCTTTCACCATCAAGAGTAGGCACATGCAACCGCTCAACGGATACCAGCTCAATGCCCGAAGGTAACTGCGCCAGTTCGTCATCTGGGCGACCCCCCTTCAACGCATAAAAGCGGCCAGTCTCTGCCTTTGGCAAATGATGACACCAAGAAATCATATCCTGGAGAGAGGCAAATGCGCGGCTAATAACGCCGTCAAACGGTGGCTCAGCGGGGAACTCTTCAACTCGGCTTTGTACCGGCTCGATATTAGTCAGCTTCAGCTCATGCTGCACCTGACGAAGAAAACGCACGCGCTTACCCAAGCTATCGAGAAGAGTGAAATGAGACTCTGGACGAACGATGGCCAGCGGGATCCCAGGAAGACCAGGACCAGTGCCAACATCAATAAAGCGGTCGCCTTTCAGGAAAGGGTTAACCACGATACTGTCGAGAATATGGCGAACTAACATCTCTTTAGGATCGCGGACAGAAGTCAGGTTATAGGCCTTATTCCACTTATCCAACAAACCAACATACCCTAATAGCTGTTGTTTTTGCTGATCGGTTAGCGAAATTCCAGCTTTAGCTAGCAGAGTATCGAGTTGTTTTTGCACTGAAGAATCCTCGGTCAGACATGGGCATCAGCCTTGAAAGGCCTAGCCCAGTATGATGCAGTTAAATCGGAACAGAGTGAAGCATAGCAATAAAAAAACCGCACTGTTTGGTGCGGTTTTAGACAGATTTAAGCGCTACGTCGCAGTAGGCCCTGCTTTTTCAGCCAAATCAGCAAAATTGAGATGGCGGCAGGCGTTATTCCAGAAATACGTGATGCCTGACCAATTGAACTTGGTTTGTGATCGTTAAGCTTCGCAATGACTTCATTAGACAGCCCAGAAACCAACGAATAATCTAAGTCAGCTGGCAGTAACGTATTTTCGTTACGCAGGTGTTTTTCAATTTCTTCCTGCTGGCGAGCAATGTAACCTTCATATTTCACTTGGATCTCGACCTGTTCAGACGCTTTTTCGTCTTCCAAGCTTGGCGCAAACTGAGCAAGTTTGGTCAGTTTTGCATAATCGATCTCAGGACGGCGCAGTAGATCTTCACCGTTAGCTTCACGCGAAAGAGGCGCTTTTAGAATTTCATTCAGCTGAGCAACCTGTCCTGAATTTGGATGAACCCAAATATCACGCAAGCGCTGACGTTCGCGCTCAATATTTTCAAGTTTCTGATTGAAGTGAACCCAACGAACATCATCAACTAAGCCGAGTTCGCGACCGATAGCCGTTAAACGTAAATCGGCGTTGTCTTCACGCAGCATTAAGCGATATTCCGCGCGAGAGGTAAACATTCGATACGGTTCTTTGGTACCCAAAGTACACAGGTCGTCCACCAGCACGCCAAGATACGCTTGATCGCGACGTGGTGACCAGCCTTCATCTTCGTTAGCAAAGCGTCCCGCATTCAGACCCGCCAATAGCCCCTGAGCGGCAGCCTCTTCATAGCCGGTCGTGCCGTTGATCTGCCCCGCAAAGAACAAACCTTGGATATGTTTGCTTTCCAGCGTTGGTTTCAAATCACGTGGATCGAAGAAATCATACTCAATGGCGTAGCCAGGACGAACAATTCGCGCGTTTTCCATACCTTCCATTGAGCGAACGATTTGCATCTGAACGTCAAATGGCAAACTGGTTGAAATCCCGTTTGGATAAATTTCGTTGCTGGTTAGCCCTTCAGGCTCCAGGAAGATCTGATGAGCATTACGATCGGCAAAGCGCATAACTTTGTCTTCGATCGATGGGCAATATCGTGGCCCGATCCCTTCGATGATCCCGGCATACATCGGGCTACGATCCAAATTATTACGGATCACATCATGAGTGCGTTCGTTGGTATGCGTGATGTAACACGGCATTTGCTCTGGATGCTGAGAAGCATTACCCATAAACGAGAATACCGGAGACGGATTATCACCATACTGCGGTGCTAATACGCTGAAATCGATAGTTCTGGCATCAATGCGCGGTGGTGTTCCCGTTTTTAAACGGTTAACGCGCAGTGGTAATTCACGTAGACGACGAGAAAGAGCGATCGCTGGAGGATCGCCTGCACGGCCACCGCTGTAATTTTCCAGACCAATGTGGATCTTCCCATCAAGGAAGGTTCCAACGGTCAATACGACGGCCTTAGCACGGAATTTCAGGCCCATTTGGGTTACCGCACCAACAACACGATCGTTCTCGACAATCAGATCTTCAACCGCTTGTTGGAAGATCATCAGGTTGGGCTGGTTTTCCAATGCGGTGCGTACCGCTTGGCGATACAGAACACGGTCAGCCTGAGCACGAGTCGCTCGAACGGCTGGGCCTTTGCTGCTGTTTAGTATCCTAAACTGAATACCGCCGTGATCAATTGCGGTCGCCATTAAGCCGCCTAACGCATCGACTTCTTTAACCAGATGTCCCTTTCCGATACCACCAATCGCCGGGTTACAAGACATTTGTCCAAGCGTATCAATGTTATGCGTTAATAATAAAGTTTGTCGCCCCATTCTCGCGGACGCCATTGCAGCTTCTGTGCCTGCATGACCACCACCGATAATGATGACGTCAAAGATATCTGGATAAAACATGGTACTGCACCTCGCGAAGACCGGAAGGCTATGAACGATCGTTTTTGCCTTGGGGTGGGGATTCTACTCAAGTTTAGAGGAAGGTCAAACGGGTAGGAGAATCACTAAGTATTAAAAAGATCTTTTTATTTAAGGATCTCTTTATTAGATCTTACTACTAGGATCGCGATCCTCTGTGGATAAGCCTAATTTCGACATTAAGATCAATATCCTATTAAGGATCATTGGTTGTGGATGATCGGTGATCCCATTCCGTATAAGCTGGGATCTAAATGGCACTTTATACACAGGCTGAAAAACGTACTCCGGTTGTTATTGGGATAACTACCGGTTATCAGACCCTTTTAAGCCTACTTATCCACATACCGATCGCACAATTTGTACGCTTAATTGATAACTTTGACCCATTTCGTGAGCCAAATCTCAGCGGGATCCTCTGGAATATCGTGTTTGGTAATATCGATCTCTAGCATATCGCCGATCCGTTGAGCACCAAATGCGATCAATATACCATCGACAGTTTTGATCCCTCCACAGAAGGTGTCGTATTCACTACTACCGAGACCAATTGCGCCAAAACGAACCTGAGTAAGATCCGGCTGCTGTGTTTCAATCTGTTCGAATAAAGGTTGGAGGTTATCGGGAAGCTCACCAGCACCATGCGTTGACGTCACCACCAGCCAAATGCCTTGCAAGGGAACTTCATCGAGTTCTGGGCCATGCAGTATCTCAGTGGAATAGCCCTGTTCTTCCAGCTTTTCAGCCAGATGTTCAGCAACATATTCAGCGCTACCTAAGGTACTGCCACTGATGAGAGTAATATCAGCCATAATGATCCCAACCTTTATAAAGGCGGCTATTGTACGCCGGGAAAGGGCTGGGATCTACCTGTGGATAATGTGGGTATGAAAGAAAATAACTTAGGGCGTAATATCGCGCATGATGGGATTCTGCAAGGAGATCAGCGTTTCCGTAGATTGGATCTCGTCGATGGTCTGGATCTTGTTGATAAGTACGTGTTGGAGTGCATCAATTGATCGTGTCATGACCTTAATAAAGATGCTGTAGTGCCCCGTCGTGTAATAAGCTTCAACCACTTCTTCTAAACTCTCCAACCGTGCTAATGCAGATGGATAGTCTTTGGCACTTTTCAAAATGATGCCTATAAAGCAGCAAACATCGTAACCCAGCTTCTTTGGGCTCACCTGTATACAGGCTCCGGTAATAATTCCCGCCTGCTTCATTTTCTCTACGCGAACATGAATGGTGCCTGGACTCACGTTGAAGACTTTGGCTAATTCAGCGTATGGCGTGCGTGCATTTTCCATTAAAGCGTTAAGAATGCCGCGATCGAGATTATCGATCTGGTAAATTTCTGCCAATTTATCACCTCTTTTTTAGCGATTAGTTATTTTTAACGGGTTAAAAATGATGGAATAAAACCTAAAAGGCAATATTTATTGTTGGATATTGAATCTTGATGCCATTCTGTTGCTTAATCTGTTTTAACAAAGACAGGTTAATGTGAGAACGGCAATGAAAAAACAATTTATACAAAAACAACAACAAATCAGCTTCGTGAAATCTTCCTTCTCTCGCCAGCTGGAAAAACAGCTTGGTTTAATTGAAGTTCAAGCGCCTATTCTGAGCCGCTTAGGTGATGGTACTCAGGATAACCTGTCTGGCAGCGAAAAAGCGGTACAGGTAAAAGTGAAGACGTTGCCGCAAGATACGTTTGAAGTTGTGCATTCTCTGGCTAAGTGGAAACGTAAAACCTTGGGTATGCACGATTTTGGCCCAGGTGAAGGCTTATACACCCACATGAAAGCGCTGCGCCCAGACGAAGACCGTCTGACACCAATCCACTCGGTTTTCGTTGACCAGTGGGACTGGGAACGCGTTATGGGCGATGGCCAGCGTACGCCTGAGTTTTTAAAAGAAACCGTAGGTAAAATTTACGCCGCAATGAAAGCAACTGAAGCAGAAGTTGCCGCTGAATTTGGCATCGAACCTTCTTTGCCAGAAGAGATCCATTTTATCCACAGCGAAACACTGCTGCGCCGTTTCCCCGATCTGGATGCAAAAGGCCGTGAACGTGCCATTGCGAAAGAATTAGGGGCGGTATTCTTGATTGGTATTGGTGGAAAGCTATCGCACGGCAAAGCGCATGATGTTCGTGCTCCAGACTATGATGACTGGACGTCGATTGGCGAAGAAGGGTTTGCTGGTTTGAACGGCGATATCGTGGTGTGGAACCCTGTGTTAGAAGATGCGTTCGAGCTTTCTTCTATGGGCATCCGCGTTGACGCGGAAACGCTGAAGCGCCAGCTGGCACTGACCGACGACGAAGAGCGTATGAAGCTAGAATGGCATCAGTCGCTGGTTCGCGGTGAAATGCCACAGACTATCGGCGGTGGCATTGGCCAGTCTCGCTTGGTGATGCTGATGCTAAAACAGCAGCATATCGGTCAGGTACAGTGCGGTGTTTGGGCTCCAGAAGTTCGCGCTCAAATTGACTCGCTTCTCTAAGCATTAACGCTTCCAGCGCCGTAACAGGCGCCCTTTGATCCCGGTGTTAAAGCGCCAGATATGATCAAAGATCTTCATAATGCCGGGTTTTCCGTGCTCAGACATAGCCACTGCGTGAAAACAGTGGCTATTGTTTTGCTGCAGCTGGCGAACCTGTTTCACCATATCCTCTGGCAGTCGTTGCGCGATAAAATCAGAGATAACCACGGCATCAGCCTGCTTCCACGCCGATTGTTTCATCATCGCCACGGTATACGATAAGCACTGGGCCAAATCAGTCCCGCCACGAAAGCGCTGTGATAAAAATCGAATAGCCTGATCGATGCCTGAGTCTGCGGTAAGTTCATACTGCACCACGCTGCTGGAAAAAAGCATGATGTAGCAGCGGCGATTATCGGCAAGTGCCACCCGCAGCAGTGCTAAACAGAATGCTTTGGCACACTGTTCGTTGAATCCGCCCATGGAACCCGATGTATCCACGCAGACGATAAAAGGGCCTCGCGGCTGTTGATGGGTTTTTTGATAGGTGATCGGACGCTGAAATTCTTGCTCACGCCAAACATCGCCTTGTAGGCGGTAGCTGAGTAGGCGTTTCTCCAGCAATCGACGGTAGAACTCAAACTCCAGCTCTTCCATTCCTAGCATCGAGAGTTCAGTCGGCAGAAGACGTAAAATATCGTCGCTTTGGTGAATCCCGCTGACTTCTTCAGGCATGATGGCGGGCTCACGTACCATGACTCGAGCGACTTCTTGCTCGGTGCTTTGCTTATCTTCAGCGGTTGATGCGCGGCTGCGACCGAGCTGCTCTGCCAGTTTTTTCAATTCAGGCTGCTGAGCTAAGAAATCGCCATATTGCACCATGAGCTGATAATCGCCGTGGTGTAACTCTCCTTTACTTAAGTCCCACAGCTTGCCGGCCGCGTTTTCGTTATCGACTAATACCGGCTCCAGCGCCCCGCTGATTTGCATACGCTGCTGTAACTCGGCTTGTAACAGCTCTCGCTCTTCATCTAAGACCTGATGATGAAGCGTTAGGGTGCGGGCGATCAGGCTTAGTCTCCAACGCTGTAAGAACAACGTTTGAAAGCTAATGCTGCGCGGCGTGGCGCCATCGGGACAAAGTGATTCGGCTTCATAGATAAAAGGCGATTCATGCTCACGTAATATGGCTAGTGTCTCGGATAGTTGCTGAAAGAAATCTGCGCTCTGAAGCCCTAACTGATGCTGATAAAGCGTGAACTCATGCGCAAGATCCTCCGGTACGGAGGTTTCTTTGATCCTCCTTTCCAGCCGATTGCGCCAGCTTGGGATCTCGCCCTCAAGGATCGAACGTAAGCGTGGGAATTTTTCAAAGAAAACCGCCAGCTGTGGGGCGGCCATCAAACCAATCAGAAAATCCTGCATCAGTTCGTTTTCATTGACCACCAAAAAGGCTTCAACAGCTTCAAGAGTTGGCATATTACGCGCCTCTTAGCGTAGCTTTCAGCGTGCGTAGCTTTTCATCGATGCTCGCTAGACTGGCTTCAATTTGGGCTAGCCAATCGCTGCTTACGAATAGGCAAGGTTGATGAGAGGCAAAAAGGCGTCGCTGTTCGCTCAGCGTATTTTCGATCTGTTGGATTTTCTCCTGAATATCGGCAGGAATATCTCCATTTTTTTTACCTGGCAGCGAAAGCATGGTGGTTTGATAGCTAACATCTCTTATTTGTAACTGGTGCTTATCGTCGAGAGTGATATCAATCGGTAAAGCAAAACCAATGCCGTTAAGCTTGGCGCGGAATTCTCCACCCTTTTGTAACCAGCGTGAGAGATCGCCTGAGTCGGTAACGATATGGGTCACCTGCATATCATGAATTTTTAACGGTTTGAACAGCATTAAGGTGACTTTGCCAACGGGGAAATCATCCGGCAGAGAGTGTGCCTGTTTACGGTTAAACAGCCCTGTTTTCACCGGTAGCGTCATGGCCTGTTGCTGGCTTTGTTCTTGTTGAGACTGAAGCCAGCTCGCTTCCGTTTGCTGTAGCTGCAATAGCAGGCTTTGTTGTTGATAAGCCTGATCGGTCAACATTTGTTGAATCTGCTGGTTAAGCATCTGGCGAGAGGCGAAATCATGCCATAGGCAGTCTTTCAGCAAAATGAGATCAAGCGGGGCCAGTTCGGTGCGGCCACTAAAGAATGCGCAGGCTTGAAGAAGGCGCAGCGCTTTTTTCCAACGACGGTCAGAGATATATGGCGCATCGTCTAAGATATTGATTCGTTGACGCAGTTGATAGATGAGCTCAAAGCAGTGGGTCGAGAGCGCTACTTTGCCGATCTGTGGCTGCCAAGCATGAAACTCTTCGTCCGAAATACTTAATGCTTCGGGTACTGGGTTCGCGTTCTCGTCTTGGCTGCTGGTGATTAAGGCACGGAAGTTCTGTTTCTCTTGCACCTTATCTAGCCACAAACGAATAAGCATGCGGTCATAGAGTGCTTCTAAGCTGCTGTCTGATTCTGGCAACTCATTCGATGCAGTGACTAACAGGCGCATTGGAATGGCTTCTTCACTGTCGCCATTTCTAAAACGGCGCTCGTTAATCGCAGTCAGAAGCGTATTCAGGATAGCAGGGCCCGCTTTCCAAATTTCATCCAAGAAAACAATTTCAGCTTCGGGCAAATAGCCGTGGGTTAAGCGCAGGTAACGCCCCTCGTCTTTCAGCGCCTGAATTGATAATGGGCCAAACACTTCTTCTGGGGTGGAGAAGCGGGTCATGAGATATTCAAAAGCGCGTGCATGGCGAAATGCAAATTTTAAACGGCGAGCGATAAGGCTTTTTGCAATCCCCGGAGGGCCTAGCAAAAATACGCTTTCACCGCATAGGGCGGCCAGTAAACAGAGCCGTATGGCCTCTTGTCGTTCGTAAAGTCCATTTTCCAAAGCATGGCTTAATCGCGAAATACGTTCGGCCAATTGGCTAGATTGCGTCATAATAGTCCCATTCATAACAAGGATTGTTTTGTTTTATCGACTTCTTGGAGCGTTGACCAGCTTTATTTCATTGCTTAGCTTGTTGATTTTTTTAAAGCTTTCTAAGCTTGTTATATGCCGGTTTTCACAGGCTCAGTCATATTTCCTTTAATCTAAATAGTAGGAAATTGTGCTGATTTATGCATACTGTGCGTTTTTTATGAGCGCTCGGTCTGTCAGTACGCGCATCGCTTATAGATGTTCCAGCAAAAGAAACAAGTTATGAGTTCAGAGCATAAACGTTCATTAACGACAGTCACACTGGCCGCTATCGGCGTAGTGTATGGCGATATAGGTACAAGTCCTTTATATACCTTACGCGAGTGTTTTTCTGGTCACTACGGTTTTAATGTTGAGCCAGAAATTGTATTTGGTTTTCTATCACTGATTTTCTGGATGCAGATCCTTATTGTATCCCTTAAATACCTGACTTTTGTCATGCGCGCAGATAATGCGGGTGAAGGTGGGATATTAACCCTGATGTCATTAGCTGGGCGTAATACCGCGCCTAAAGTGACTGCTATTTTAGTGATCTTGGGGTTAATAGGCGGCAGCTTCTTCTATGGGGAAGTGGTGATTACGCCTGCAATTTCAGTGATGTCAGCGATAGAAGGCCTTGAGATAGCGGCACCGTCGCTTGATCCTTACATCGTCCCTCTCTCTATATTCGTTCTCACCATCCTGTTTTTCATTCAAAAACATGGAACGGGAAGCATCGGTAAGCTGTTTGCGCCGGTGATGGTGCTGTGGTTCCTGACGTTGGCCATTCTTGGCGCGCGCAGCATCATGGATAACCCTGCGGTGCTGACGGCATTAAATCCGAAATGGGCGATTGGGTTCTTCGTTGAACATCGTTCCATGGCGTTCTTTGCGCTGGGCGCGGTTGTATTGTCGATTACCGGCGTTGAAGCGCTGTATGCCGATATGGGGCACTTCGGTAAGAAGCCTATTCGTTTAGCATGGTTCTTCTTTGTCATTCCATCGCTGATCCTGAACTATTTTGGGCAAGGCGCATTACTGCTGAAAAACCCTGAAGCGATCAAAAACCCGTTCTTCTTGTTAGCACCGGATTGGGCATTAATCCCGCTTCTTATTTTGGCAACCTTTGCGACCGTTATTGCCTCGCAGGCAGTTATCTCTGGCGTATTCTC
This sequence comes from Hafnia sp., assembly GCF_036648275.1. Taxonomy (NCBI): domain Bacteria; kingdom Pseudomonadati; phylum Pseudomonadota; class Gammaproteobacteria; order Enterobacterales; family Hafniaceae; genus Hafnia; species Hafnia sp. The sequence continues at coordinate 9,930 of NZ_JAVXIQ010000040.1, forward strand.
ATTAACCCGCCAAGCTGTTCGCTTGGGTTATCTGCCGCCGATGCGAATTATTCATACGTCGGATATGGAAGCTGGGCAGATATATATCCCTGCGATAAACTGGGCGTTGTATATCTCAGTGGTGATTGTGATTGCCAGCTTTGAGCATTCCAGTAATCTGGCCGCGGCCTACGGGATCGCGGTAACAGGCACCATGGTATTAACCAGTATTCTCAGCTGTACCGTGGCGGTGAAAAACTGGCACTGGAATCGTTTCGTGGTGATGATCCTGATTGCTGGATTGCTATGCATGGACATACCGCTATTTACCGCTAATGCCCTGAAGTTCTTCTCGGGTGGTTGGTTGCCGCTTGCCCTTGGTCTGGTGATGTTTATCATCATGACGACATGGAAAAGCGAGCGTTTCCGTTTGTTGCGCCGCTTGCATGAACACGGCAATTCTCTGGAAGCAATGATTGCATCGCTAGAGAAATCACCGCCAGTGCGTGTGCTAGGAACGGCTGTGTATATGTCGCGTGCGATGAACGTTATTCCTTTCGCGTTGCTGCATAACCTGAAACATAACAAGGTGCTGCATGAGCGAGTGATCTTACTGACGCTCCGCACGGAAGATGCACCTTATGTGCACAACGTTCGTCGTGTCACCATTGAGCAACTTTCCCCGACTTTCTGGCGTGTCGTTGCTAGCTATGGCTTTAAAGAAACGCCAAACGTGGAGGAAATCTTCCATCGTTGCGGATTAGAAGGTCTACCGTGCCGGATGATGGAAACATCGTTCTTCATGTCACACGAATCGCTGATCTTAGGCAAACGACCTTGGTATCTGAAAGCGCGTGGCAAACTGTTTATGGCATTAAGCCGAAATGCGTTACAGGCTGCTGACCAATTTGAGATCCCGCCAAACCGAGTTATTGAGCTTGGAACGCAGGTGGAGATATAGGCAGATTGGTGAAATGTCTTTGAATAAAAGCGTAGACAGAGCAGCGGCAACAGGACGTTGCCGCTAGGGGAGGAGGCGCCAAGGAATGGCGCATGCCGACCCGGCGCGAAAATGCCATCTCGGATAAAGAGCGCGGGTTAAGGGGGAACGCTCTGGTTCCCCCTTATCGGACGCCTACTTTAGAAGCTTCATAGAGATGCTAAGATTGTAGGCGTTCGAAATATCTACGAATCTCAGCATATTTATTCTTTGTCCTTCCTTATACAAATTATCAAAATCCGCTGAAACGCTTCTGCTATCGAAACGTTTCGATAACGATCACAAATCTCAAATTTATTAGTTGCCAGTCATTCATTAGCACCTAGAATTCTTGCAAGCGAAACGTTTCGCTGATGGAGCAGAAAATGAAAAAAGGCACCTTACTCAATTCCGAGATTTCTTATCTCATCTCTCGTTTAGGTCATACCGACGCCATTGTGGTGGGTGATGCGGGGCTTCCGATCCCTGATTCAACTCAACGTATCGATTTGGCGTTAACCCACGGTGTTCCTAGTTTTCTTCAGGTTGTGGGTGTGATTACACAAGAAATGCAGGTTGAAAAAGCGGTTATTGCGCAAGAGATGCCGGGCAAAAACGCCGAAATCCATCAGCAGTTATTAGCTAATTTGAAACAACTCGAACAACACCAGGGAAATACCATCACGGTGGAGTATGTCAGCCATGAGCAATTTAAAGTGCTGAGCTCCACCAGTAAGGCGGTGATCCGCAGCGGAGAGTGTTCTCCGTATGCGAATGTGCTGCTTTATTCTGGCGTAACCTTCTGAGGCCGCTATGCAACCGTTATTAGCCTTAAAAGGCATTGATAAAAGCTTTCCCGGCGTTAAAGCCCTATCAGGTGCTGCGCTAAATGTTTATCCCGGACGTGTCATGGCGTTAGTGGGTGAAAACGGCGCGGGAAAGTCCACCATGATGAAGGTTCTCACCGGTATCTATCAAAAAGATGCGGGCACCCAAAACTTCCTCGGAAAAGAGGTTACGTTTAACGGCCCTAAATCTTCTCAGGAAGCGGGTATCGGCATCATCCATCAAGAGCTCAACCTCATTCCACAACTCACCATTGCCGAGAATATTTTCTTAGGCCGTGAGTTTGTGAATCGTTTGGGCTGTATTGATTGGAAAAAAATGTATGCCGAAGCGGACAAATTGCTGGCTCGCCTCAATATCAGCTACAGCAGCCATCGGCTGGTGGGCGATTTATCCATTGGCGATCAGCAAATGGTAGAAATTGCTAAGGTGCTGAGCTTTGAATCTAAAGTCATCATCATGGATGAACCTACCGATGCTCTGACAGACACAGAAACCGAGTCCCTATTCAAAGTGATTCGGGAGCTGAAGGCTGAAGGCCGTGGCATCGTTTATATCTCCCACCGTCTAAAAGAAATCTTTGAAATTTGCGATGACGTCACGATTTTCCGTGACGGTCAGTTCATTGCTGAACGTCCGGTTAGTGAGCTACAAGAAGATTCACTGATTGAGATGATGGTTGGCCGCAAATTGGAAGAACAGTACCCGCGTTTGAATCAGCCACGCGGTGAATTACGTTTGCAGGTAAAAGGCTTGTATGGGCCTGGCGTTGAAAACGTCAGTTTCGATCTGTATCGCGGCGAGATTCTCGGTGTTTCTGGCCTGATGGGTGCAGGGCGTACCGAATTAATGAAAATCCTGTACGGTGCGTTACCGCGCAAACAGGGTTTTGTCACGCTTGATGGGCGTGAGGTGGTAACACACTCACCGCAGGATGGTTTGGCAAACGGTATTGTTTATATATCTGAAGACCGTAAACGCGATGGCCTTGTGCTGGGAATGTCAGTGAAAGAGAACATGTCTCTCACTGCATTACGCTATTTCAGCCGAGCGAATGGTTCTCTAAAGCATGCTGAAGAGCAGGAAGCCGTTAGCGACTTTATGCGTCTGTTTAATGTGAAAACGCCGTCGATGGATCAGCCAATTGGTTTACTCTCCGGCGGCAATCAGCAAAAAGTGGCGATTGCTCGCGGGCTGATGACGCGTCCAAAAGTGCTGATTCTTGATGAGCCAACGCGTGGCGTCGATGTCGGGGCTAAAAAAGAGATTTACCAACTTATTAACCAGTTCAAACAAGAAGGGCTAAGCATCATTTTGGTCTCCTCTGAAATGCCAGAAGTACTTGGTATGAGTGACCGCATTCTGGTGATGCATGATGGCCATCTCAGTGGGGAATTCCCAATTGAACAGGCAACCCAAGAAGTGCTGATGGCAGCCGCCGTTGGCAAGCAATACGGCGTGAAGCAGGAGTAATCGCAGATGAACACCCAGACAACCCAGAAGCAAGGTGGGTTTAATAAAGATCAGTTAAAAACATTATTGCTGGAGCAAAAGTCGCTGATCGCCCTGCTGGTGCTGATTGCGGTTGTATCCTCAATGAGCCCGAATTTCTTTACGCTCAATAACCTCTTCAACATTTTGCAGCAAACATCGGTCAACGCCATCATGGCGGTGGGGATGACGCTGGTGATCCTAACATCAGGCATTGATTTATCGGTCGGATCGTTACTGGCGATCACCGGGGCCGTTGCCGCTTCTATTGTTGGGCTTGAGGTTAACGCCTTTGTGGCGGTATTTGCTGCTCTGGCACTCGGCGCCGCTATCGGTGGATGTACGGGGGTTATTGTCGCCAAAGGCAAAGTGCAGGCCTTTATTGCAACGTTAGTCATGATGTTGCTGCTGCGCGGTGTGACCATGGTCTATACCAACGGTAGCCCAATAAACACCGGCTTCTCGGATGCGGCAGATCTGTTCGGTTGGTTCGGTATTGGCCGCCCTCTAGGGATCCCAACCCCAATCTGGTTGATGGTTATTGTGTTCGCTCTGGCATGGTACATGCTGCATCACACGCGCCTTGGCCGCTATATCTATGCGTTGGGTGGCAATGAGTCGGCAACCCGCCTGTCAGGTATTAGCGTTGACCGTGTAAAAATTATTGTTTATTCGCTGTGTGGTTTGCTCTCTGCTCTGGCTGGTGTTATCGAGGTTGCTCGTCTTTCCTCAGCACAGCCAACGGCGGGTACAGGCTATGAGTTGGATGCTATTGCCGCCGTTGTACTGGGAGGAACCAGTTTGGCGGGTGGTAAAGGCCGCATTATGGGGACATTGATCGGCGCATTGATCTTAGGTTTCCTGAATAATGGTCTGAACTTACTGGGTGTTTCGTCTTACTACCAAATGATCGTTAAAGCAGTGGTTATCTTGCTGGCGGTTCTGGTAGACAACAAAAGCAACAAATAATCTCCCCTACAGGAAACGACGATAATGAATATGAAAAAACTGGCAACATTGATCTCCGCTGCGGCTTTAAGTGCAACTCTGAGCGCAAATGCGATGGCGCAAGATACTATCGCGCTGGTGGTATCCACGCTGAATAACCCGTTCTTTGTTTCCATGAAAGACGGTGCGCAGAAAGAAGCCGATAAATTAGGCTACAAGCTGGTGATTTTGGATTCTCAGAATAACCCAGCGAAAGAGCTGGCTAACGTACAGGACTTAACCGTACGTGGCACCAAACTGATGCTGATTAACCCAACGGACTCTGATGCAGTGGGTAATGCGATTCTGATGGCTAATCAGGCTAAAATCCCTGTTATTACTCTGGACCGCGCGGCGAATAAAGGCGTTGTAGTCAGCCATATCGCTTCTGATAACGCTGCTGGTGGTAAGGCCGCGGGTGAATTTATCGCCAAGAAATTGGGTGATAATGCCAAAGTTATTCAGTTAGAAGGCATTGCAGGAACGTCTGCTGCGCGTGAACGTGGCGAAGGTTTCAAGCAAGCGCAGGAAGAACACAAATTCAATATGCTGGCCAGCCAGCCTGCTGACTTTGACCGTACCAAGGGCTTGAACGTTATGCAGAACCTGCTAACGGCACATCCACAGGTACAAGCAGTGTTTGCACAGAACGATGAAATGGCTTTAGGCGCACTGCGTGCGTTGCAAACTGCGGGTAAGGCTGATGTGCTGGTGGTCGGTTTTGACGGCACCGCAGACGGCGTGAAAGCGGTTCAGCGCGGCAAACTGGGCGCAACTGTTGCTCAACAGCCTGAGCAAATTGGCGTGATTGGCGTAGAAACAGCAGATAAAGTATTGAAAGGCGAAAAAGTGCCAGCCAATATTCCTGTTGAGCTGAAACTGGTTACCGAGTAATCCAGTTACCAAGTAATACAATAGCGCCGCTGCAGGTCCCCTGTGGTGGCGTACATTTAAGGGATTGAGCAAGATGCAAAAAGGCAAACTGGTGGTGTTGGGCAGTATTAATGCTGATCATATCCTAAATATCGAGCATTTCCCGCGTCCGGGAGAAACCGTTTTAGGTCAGCAGTATAAAGTGGCTTTTGGTGGTAAAGGTGCTAACCAAGCGGTAGCTGCCGGTCGTAGTGGTGCCGATATTTCCTTTATTGCTTGCGTCGGTCAGGATGACATTGGTGAACGTATTCGCCAGCAACTCTCTAGCGATAGTATCAATACTCAAGCCATTGAAGCTATTGACGGTGAAACCACCGGCGTTGCGCTGATTTTTGTTAATCAGGAAGGAGAGAACGTGATTGGGATTAGCGCGGGCGCTAACGCCGCGGTAACGCCTGATTACTTATCTAAGCATCAAAAGCTGATTGAAGATGCCGATGCATTGCTTATGCAGTTAGAGTCGCCATTAGAAACGGTTATGGCAGCGGCTCAATTAGCGCGTAAGCATAATACGCAGGTTATATTGAACCCGGCACCAGCTCGCGAACTGCCTGATGACTTACTCGCTAATATTGACGTCATCACGCCCAATGAGACAGAAGCTGAAAAGCTAACGGGTATTACAATTGAAGATGATGCGAGTGCTCAGCGTGCCGCTGAGGTTCTGCATCAAAAAGGTATTAAAACCGTGTTGATTACCTTGGGAAGCCGAGGCGTATGGTTGAGCCAAAATCAACAAGGTAAAACGATTTCAGGGTTTAAAGTAAAAGCCGTTGATACTATCGCTGCGGGCGATACATTTAATGGTGCTTTGGTGACAGCTTTGCTGGAAGGCACTGAAATGAACGCCGCCGTGCGTTTTGCTCATGCAGCTGCCGCTATCGCCGTGACGCGTGAGGGTGCTCAACCTTCCGTTCCTTGGCGCAAAGAGATCGATTCTTTTCTCCAGTCACATTAAGAGTCGCAGTATTAGGAGTAGCTCTGAGTGACCACCATGAAAGACGTCGCCCGCTTAGCGGGCGTATCAACCTCAACAGTTTCTCATGTCATCAATAACAACCGCTTTGTCAGCGACAGCGTGCGTGACAAAGTGTTGTCTGCGGTACAAGAGCTTAACTACGCCCCTTCTGCTTTAGCGCGCAGTTTGAAGCTGAATCAAACTCGAACCATTGGCATGCTGGTGACAACCAGTAACAACCCCTTCTTTGCTGAAGTGGTACGCGGCGTTGAGCGTAGCTGCTACGAGCGCGGCTATAGTTTGATTTTATGTAATACCGAAGGTGATTTGGCTCGTATGAATCAGAGCCTTGAAACTCTGCTACAAAAGCGAGTTGATGGGCTATTGATGATGTGCACCGAAAGCTATCGTCCTGCGCGCGAAATGCTGAGCCGATATCCATCGCTTCCCACCGTGATGATGGATTGGGCCGTCTTTGATGGCCCGAATGATGTTATTCAAGATAACTCGTTTCTCGGCGGGAAAATTGCGACACGTCATCTGTTAGATAGAGGCTATACCAAGATTGCCTGTATTGCGGGGCCAAAAGATAAAACGCCGGCTTGGGAACGTTTGGAAGGTTACCGTTATGAAATGCAGCAGGCAGGCATTGCGATCCCTGATGAATACGTAATATTTGGTGATTTTGAATTTTCTGGCGGTGTTGATGCCATGAATCAGCTGCTTGCTCTACCAGAACCACCGCATGCTGTTTTCACGGGTAATGATGCTATGGCGGTTGGTGTTTATCAGGCGTTGTACCGAGCCGGTCTTAAAGTTGGTTGCGATGTGGCCGTAGTTGGCTACGACGATATTGAAATGTCGCAATACCTTTCTCCGCCGTTAACCACTATTCACCAGCCCAAAGATGAGCTGGGTGAATTGGCAGTCGATACGCTTTTACATCGTCTTATGCATCTTGATCTCGAACCGCAAACTCTGGTTTTAACGCCAGAGTTAATGGTTAGGGATTCTGTTGGGCAGATTTAGCATCACGGCTTTTTCTACGCAGCTGCGCTTTACGTCCTTTGATAAGGGAATCGCCATCGGTAGGGCGCAGCATTAAGAAGATTAACGCAGAGAAAATAGTGACTACGCCCATAGTAATAAAGGTGTAGTGGAAGTGATCGACTAACGAGCCAAATGACAGGGAGTCATAGAATCTCAACACGGCAGCGCTGACTGCAACCCCAAAGCTAATTGATAGCTGCTGAGTTACCGCGAGAACGCTATTACCCGCGCTGGCGTTCTTATCGGTTAAATCACCCAATGAAATAGTATTCATCGATGTGAACTGCGTCGACATCACCATCCCTAGCAAGAATAACGGCAAAACCAGCATCCATAACGGCATGTCAGGATCTTGCAGTGAAAATTGAGCAATCATCACTCCAATAATCATCGTTACGCAGACCAACGTTTTACGATAGCCAAATCGACGTAATACACCGGTTACGGTTGATTTAGCAATGATCGAACCTATCGCCGTTGGCGCCATCATACAGCCAGCAATAATGGCTGAATACCCAAAACCAACCTGCAACATTAATGGCATTAAGAACGGGATACATCCCGTACCCAGCCGAGAAGCTACGTTACCTACGATGCCGATAGAGAATGTTCGCGTTTTAAAGAGCGGCAAATCAATTAGCGGCTGCGGATGGCGACGGGCATGCAGAACATAGGTAAATAGTAGAGCAATGCCAGCAAACAGAATCAGCCAAGCATAGATGACAGGCAGCACGTTCTCGCCAAAAAGCTCCATACCTGTAGAGAGACAAACCAGACTCAGCCCAAAAATTAAGAAGCCAATATAGTCGAAGCGTCGGGTTGGGGTCTTGAAATCAGGCATATAGCGGCGGGCGTAAAAAATGCCTGCAACACCAATAGGAATATTGATTAGGAATATCCAATGCCAGGTCGCCACGGTGACTAGCCAGCCACCGAGCATCGGCCCGATAACCGGCCCTATCAGCCCTGGCATCGTGACAAAGTTCAAGACCGGTAATAATTCACTGCGAGGGTAGGCGCGTAGTAGTGCTAATCGCGCAACCGGCATCATCATTGCGCCGCCAATACCTTGAAGCACGCGTGAGCAGACTAGCATCGTCAGGGTACCTGACAATGCACAGGAGAGAGAACCAAGAGAAAACAGAGAAACCGCGAAGATAAAGACTTTGCGGGTACCAAATCTATCAGCAACCCACCCGCTGACGGGAATTAACATCGCAACTGTCAGCGTATAGCTGATAATGGCAGATTGCATGGCCAGCGGGGAGCGATCCAAACTACGCGCAATAGAGGGAATAGCCGTATTCAGAATGGTTGCGTCTAAGGCTTGCATGAAAAAAGCCATGGCGGCAATCCAAGGTAAGCCAGCCATACTACGGGCAGTTTTTGTCATAGGTATACCGTTTAGTCGTGTTTTTGTCCTAGCAGAGCCTGACAGGAAATAAATGCATCCATACTGTTTCCAGTCAAAATTGCATCAACAATAGCCTGATGAAGACTGAGCTTTATGACTTCATCACCGGTAATTGCGCGGAAATAGCTTTGGTAAACTGAGCTGAATAGATTGGCGAATGATGTCAGGAAAGGATTCGCACTGGCTTTATAGATAAGCTGGTGGAATTGAACGTCAACTTTGATCCAGCGCTCGCGGTCAAAGCGGTTATTCAATTCGCGCATTTCTTCCATTAATTCATTGAGCTCGGCTTTCTGCTCTTCAGAGGCATGAAGTGCTGCTAATAGACAGGCTTGTGGTTCCAAAGCATTCCGTAGAACTAAAAAGTGTTCTTTTACATGCTCGAAATTCTCACGGGTTAGCCACCACGTTAATAACTCCTGATCTAAGAAGTTCCAGTTACTACTTGGCATAACGCGAGTACCAATTCTTGGGCGAGGCAATACCATCCCTTTAGCTGCCAGCATTTTTACTGCTTCACGAACGGCAGTACGGCTGACACCATAAATATCTCCAAGCTCGAGCTCCCCTGGCAGGATGCTGCCTGCCTTATATTCTCCAGAGAGAATACGCTGACCGATCTTTTCTGCTAAGAGATAAGAAAGGTTGCGTTGTGCAGCTTGTTGTTGTGCGTTGAGTTGCATGGCTTTAGGTCCTATCTGGCATTATTACCCTTGTTTCACTCTTATTTTATCCTACAAAAGCAAACCGCAATGTCTTTATTAGGTTAAAAGTGGCGCGTATTTTACGTTTTTTAAGCTTAATGTTGAAATATTATGCATTCAGAATGTTTTCTGAAATAAACACTTGTCACCTGCTGAGAAGTCCCTATAATGCGCCACCACTGACCGGGAATAACGATGCAAACATCGCTTGGCTAGTAAGAAGATTTAATGAGTTATGCAGTTTGTTGAAAAATAAATGCTTGACTCTTCGGGCTAAAAGCGTAGTATACGCAGCCCACGCCAATGAGAACTTATCTTTAATTGGCGTCGCTCTTTAACAATTTATCAGACAATCTGTGTGGGCACTCACAAGACAATATCTAA
>NZ_JAVXIQ010000041.1:0-18526 GCF_036648275.1 Hafnia sp.
AGCGGTCGGAAGTTCGAATCTTCCTGGGTGCACCATATTTCACAATGCTTATCGCAGATGCAGAATTGCATAGTGATTAAGTGTTGCCGGTAGCACAAAGGATGATAACGTTGCTTTAGCAACGGCCCGTAGGGCGAAACGCTCGCGTTGAGTCATCTTCTTGGGTGCACCATATTTGGTTTCTCTGAGGTAACATACCTTGTCGTATGATAGTCAGAGAGACTGATGACACTAAGAGAGTGAGGCGCTTGCGCCGAATAACCTCCCAGATATGTCATCTTAAGACCTCGTCATTGACGGGGTTTTTTTTTATCTAAAATCCACCGTGCATAGTATTTTCCGGCAGAATTTTTCCTCATATCCATTGTCTTTTCAATTAATTCCCCCTGAAACTCTCAGAGCGACAACGTAATAGCTTTGCGTTAAAGTAACCTTCCATATATTCACCATCGTTACGGAGCTGCAATCAATGTACGATCGCTTTCAAGGACTGATTTTTGATATGGACGGCACTCTACTCGATACCGAGCCTACGCATCGTCTGGCTTGGCGGCAGGTGCTTTCCCAATACGGAATGACCTACGACGAACATGCGATGGTGGCACTGAATGGCTCTCCAACTTGGCGTATTGCCCAAGTTATTATAGAAAATAACCAAGCGGATATGGACCCACATCATCTTGCTGCATTGAAAACGGCTGCGGTAGAAGCCATGTTACTGGATAGTGTAACGCCGCTTCCGTTGATCGATGTGGTGCGAGCCTACAAAGGCAAAAGACCGATGGCAGTGGGAACTGGGAGTGAACACCGGATGGCAGATGCATTGTTGCGCCATTTGGGGCTGCGTGATTGTTTTCAAGCGATCGTCGGTGCCGATGATGTTAAGCGGCATAAGCCAGAACCAGACACATTCTTACGCTGCGCGGAGCTTATCGGCGTAGCGCCTAAAGATTGTATTGTGTTCGAAGATGCCGATTTTGGCATTCAGGCTGCTCAAAGCGCCAATATGGCGTGGGTTGACGTGCGTAAGTTGTAATGAGTTCTCTCCTGACATTAGGCGCTATGTTTGCCAGTAGCTTCACTAGCGCGACGCTATTGCCGGGAAATTCAGAAATTGTTTTAACTGCCTTGCTGTTAGCGGGGCAGGTTTCTCCGTGGTGGTTAGTGCTGACAGCGATTGTTGGCAATATTCTGGGCGGATTAACAAATGTCATCATTGGTCGTCTGCTGCCGGACATGAAACCGCAGCGGGGGTTACAGCTGTCGTTACGCTGGTTACAACGCTATGGCGCGGTAACATTGTTGCTCAGTTGGGTACCTATCATTGGTGATTTACTCTGTGTGTTAGCAGGTTGGCTGCGAATGCCGTGGGTACCCGTGGCGCTTTATCTCAGTATTGGGAAGGCGGTGCGTTATGTGGTGTTAGCATGGCTGACGCTGCAGGGTATGTCATGGTGGTCATAAGCGAGAGTGGAAACGCTCAGCGGCAGAACATGAATGCTGGCAGTTATTATTTGATTAGCGGGAGGTCGACTTGATCCCGGACGTATCTAAAGCTCTGACTTGGCTGGAGTCGCATCCAGATGCCCTTAACGGAATTCGACGCGGAATTGAGCGTGAAACGCTTCGTGTAACGCCTGAAGGCCAATTGGCCGCTTCTGGTCACCCAGAAATATTGGGTAAAGCGTTGACTCATCCTTGGATAACCACTGACTTTGCCGAGTCTTTGCTGGAGTTTATTACTCCAGTCGATCCCAGCATCGATCACATGCTTTCCTTCTTAACGGATATTCATCGCTATGTAGCGCGTAATTTAGGCTCAGAGCGCATGTGGCCAATGAGCATGCCGTGCTTTATCAATAAAGAAGAAGATATTGTACTGGCACAGTATGGCTCATCTAACGTTGGTCGATTTAAAACGTTGTACCGTGAAGGTTTGAAGAATCGTTACGGTGCGCTGATGCAAACCATTTCTGGTGTGCACTATAACTTCTCGCTGCCCATTGATTTTTGGCGCGCATGGGCTGGCGTTGAAGATGCTGAAAGTGGCAAAGAGCAGATCTCCGCGGGATATTTCCGCCTGATCCGTAACTATTATCGCTTTGGCTGGGTGATCCCGTATCTGTTTGGTGCCTCACCGGCAATCTGTTCATCGTTCTTGAACGGTCGTGAAACCAATATTCCATTCGAGCGTGATGGGCATATGCTGTATCTGCCTTATGCAACCTCGCTGCGTTTGAGTGATTTAGGTTATACCAATAAATCGCAGAACGATTTAGGTATCACGTTCAATAACCTGCCTGATTATGTCACCGCGTTGAAAAAAGCGATTCATACGCCATCACCTGAGTTTGCTAAGCTTGGTGTGAAGGTGGATGGTCATTATCGCCAGCTCAATGCCAATGTTTTGCAGATCGAAAATGAACTCTACGCGCCGATTCGTCCAAAACGAGTTACTAAAGGCGATGAGTCACCGTCCGATGCGCTGTTGCGTGGCGGAATTGAATATATAGAAGTGCGCTCTCTGGATATCAATCCATTTACGGCTATCGGCGTGAATGCTGAGCAGTCACGCTTCTTGGATCTTTTCCTGATTTGGTGTGTACTGGCTGATGCGCCTGAAATGAGCAGTGATGAACTGCTGTGTACGCGCAAAAACTGGAACCGCGTGATCCTTGAAGGGCGTAAGCCTGGCCAAACTATTGGTATTGGCTGTGATACCGAGCGCCAGCCGCTTGCGAAAGTAGGTAAAGAGCTGTTTGCTGATTTGCAGCGCGTTGCTGAAGTATTAGATAGCATCAATGGGAATAAGCAATATCAGCAGGTTTGCACTAAGCTGGTAGCCTGTTTCGAAGATGCTTCATTGACTTATTCTGCTCAGGTACTGGAGCAGATGAAAGAAAAAGGTGTGGGTGGATTTGGTCGTGAACTGTCAGAACGTTATCGCGAACAGTTGAGCTCAGAGCCATTGGAAGTATTAACCGAAGAACAGTTGCAGCAGCAGGTGGAAGCGTCGATTAAACGTCAGGCCGCTATGGAAACTCAGGATTCAATGCCGGGTGCTATGGGGTTTGAGGAGTATCTGCACTTACACGCTGGGCGCTAGAAAAGAAAAAGGCCACAATACCTGTGGCCAAAATAGCATCTCTGTAGCAGGGATGATGATAACAAATGCGCGTCTTTCATATATTCAGACTCGCTGAGTTAGAAAAGGTTTCATAAAACCGAAAAAAAATTCATTTTTTTTATGAGGAGGTGACGAAATGCCACTACTGGATAGCTTCACTGTAGACCATACGCGTATGGCGGCACCTGCGGTGCGTGTAGCAAAAAATATGAAAACCCCGCACGGCGACAACATCACGGTCTTCGATTTGCGTTTTTGTCACCCGAACCAAGAGATCTTGCCTGAGCGCGGTATCCATACTCTTGAACATCTATTTGCTGGTTTCATGCGCGATCACCTGAACGGTAACGGCGTGGAGATTATCGACATCTCTCCAATGGGCTGCCGTACCGGGTTCTACATGAGCTTGATTGGTACGCCTGAAGAGTCTCGCGTGGCTAATGCGTGGAAAGCGGCTATGGAAGATGTGCTGAAGGTGACTGACCAGCGTAAAATTCCTGAACTCAATGAATATCAGTGCGGAACGTACTCTATGCACTCATTGCAGGAAGCGCATGAAATTGCTCGCCACATCCTAGAGAAAGGCGTTGGGGTTAACCACAACGACGATCTCGCCCTGCCTAAAGAAAAACTGGCCGAGCTGCATATCTAGTCTCGTTTTCTCTAAACGCAAGACACAAAAAAGGCGCTGAATGCGCCTTTTTTAATAGGGGAATTGGGCTACGAGCTATAGCGCTCGCTGTCTTCATTGGTTTTCTTACGTGCCACTGAAGAAACGCGAACCTGCTTAATCATGTTGTCCTGCACATCGAGGATTTGGATATGGTATTGGCCAATATTGACGTGAGCGCCCGGCAGTGGAATATCTTCTAATTCCTCAAGCAGCATGCCGTTCATGGTGCGGGGGCCATCTGCTGGAAGCGTCCAGTTGAATGCTTTATTAAGCTCACGAATATTGGCAGTTCCATCGACAAGCACAGAGCCATCACTTTGCGGCATGACCTCTTCTGCTAAAGAGGGGGACATCGACGTCGTAAAGTCGCCGACAATTTCTTCGAGGATATCTTCAACGGAAACCAACCCTTTGATATCACCGTATTCATCTACCACGATGCCCATTTTTTCTTTGTTACGCTGAAATTTGAGCAGTTGGACGCTGAGATGAGTGCTTTCTGGAATGTAATAAATTTCGTCAGCGGCACGCAGTAAGTTCTCTTTATTGAACTCTTTCTTTTCAATCATCAGGCGATAGGCTTCGCGTACACGCAGCATGCCAATCGAATCATCAAGTGAACCGCGGTATAAGACGATGCGTCCGTGTGGTGAATGCGTCAGCTGGCGCAGGATTGATTTCCAGTCATCATTGATATCAATACCGACGATTTCATTGCGCGGCACCATAATGTCGTCGACAGTCACTTTTTCAAGATCCAGAACTGAAATCAACATGTCCTGATTACGACGTGAAATCTGTGAATTGGATTCGTTCACGATAGACCGAAGTTCATCTTTACTCACTGCATCGCTTGGATGCGCCGTGGCTCGAATCCCAAACATGCGCAGCAGAATGCGTGTAATGCCGTTTAGAAACCAAACTAACGGCATCATGATTTTTTGCAGCGGCAGCAATAACACACTGCTTGGGAAAGCGACTCTTTCGGGATTGAGCGCAGCAAACGTTTTTGGCAACACTTCGGCAAACACTAACACCACGAAGGTCAGCACGCCGGTTGCAATGGCTACGCCTGCGTTTCCATACAAACGGATACCGACAATAGTTGCTAAGGCTGAGGCCAAAATATTGACGAGGTTGTTGCCGATGAGCACCAAACTGATTAGGCGATCGGGATGTTTAAGTAGTTTTTCAACACGACGAGCGGAACGTGATCCCTGCTTGGAGAGATGGCGGAGGCGGTAGCGGTTGAGTGTCATCATCCCTGTTTCTGATGCAGAAAAATAGGCTGAGACAATGACCATAATTACCAGAATGGTAATCAGTGTACCCGTAGAGACGTGCTCCAAGGAGGTGTTCCTTATAACGATTGAACGGTTCACCCCGTAGTATCACGGGGTGAGCGAAAAAGAGGAGGGGAGTTAGTTTACCATGACTTCCTGAAGAAGACGGCTGCCAAAATAAGCCATCGTCAGTAAAAATGCGCCCAGCAAGCTGAACCATACGACGCGGCGTCCACGCCAGCCTTCACGGAAGTGCCCCCACAGTAATAAAACATAGACAAACCATGCCAAAATCGACAGCACGGCTTTATGCACGTTTTCTTTGCTAAACAAGTTATCCATGTACAACATGCCAGTGCACAGGGTGAGTGTCAGTAGCACAACACCGACCTGCGTAATATGAAACATCTTGCGTTCGATGCTCATCAACGGTGGCATATCAGCGGTAAACGTGAGTTTTTTGTTTTTCAGCAGATAGTCGAGAAGCGCAAGCTGTAGGGCATAGAGCGCAGCAATGATCAGCGTTGCGTAAGAGAATAACGCCAGACCAATGTGAATCATCAGAGACGGCGTCGTTTCTAGATGGGTGATGAACTCCCCTGGAACGAAGCTGGCGAGCCCGAGATTAATTAAGGCAAAGCTGTATACAATTGGCAGCAAAAACCAGCCACGGTCACGTGAGGCGACAATAGTCATCACAAAACAGATCATCAGGCTTACGATCGAACCAATGTTCAGTAAGCTAAGATTTTGTCCGGTGGTGACATCAAAGACGCGAGCCTGAAGTGCAACGGCGTGGCTAATGAGCGCAACAGCGGCGAACAAAAGCGCCAAGCGGCGATAGGCTCGGTTGTTTTGTACCAGACTCGGAATGATTAAGCCGAGGCTGAGTAAGTAGGTAATCATGGCCAATATGGCAAATGCAGGCATGGTGAATTTGGCATTAGCAGAGTGAATTATGAGGCCAGTATAGCGTTAGCCGCGTCACGCTCCAACCAATCCGCGCAGCAAGGAGGAGAAAGGTGCCATCTTCGTGTTATACTCGCCGCCATCTACGTCGTCGCCTTGACGGCCAGTCTTAACGTTGAGCAGAAACAATGTTTGAAAATTTAAGCGATCGATTGTCGCGCTCATTGCGCAACATCAGCGGCCGCGGGCGGCTGACCGAAGAAAATATTAAAGACACCTTGCGTGAAGTACGCATGGCATTACTGGAAGCGGACGTTGCGCTACCGGTAGTCCGTGACTTCATCAATCGT
This sequence comes from Hafnia sp., assembly GCF_036648275.1. Taxonomy (NCBI): domain Bacteria; kingdom Pseudomonadati; phylum Pseudomonadota; class Gammaproteobacteria; order Enterobacterales; family Hafniaceae; genus Hafnia; species Hafnia sp. The sequence continues at coordinate 6,343 of NZ_JAVXIQ010000041.1, forward strand.
GTTAAAGAAAGTGCCGTAGGGCACGAAGTGAACAAAAGCCTGACCCCAGGGCAAGAGTTCGTCAAAATCGTTAAAAACGAACTGACGAACGCCATGGGCGAAGTTAACACCGAGCTGAACCTCGCCGCACAGCCGCCTGCTGTTGTATTGATGGCGGGTTTGCAAGGCGCGGGTAAAACAACCAGCGTGGGTAAACTCGGTAAGTTTCTTAAAGAGAAACATAAGAAGAAAGTGTTGGTGGTTTCTGCCGACGTTTATCGCCCAGCGGCGATTAAACAGCTAGAAACCTTGGCTCAGCAAGTGAGCATCGATTTCTTCCCGTCCGATGTTAAAGAGAAGCCAATCGAGATTGTTAGCCGTGCTTTACAGCATGCTAAACAGAAATTTTATGATGTTCTGATCGTCGATACCGCGGGTCGTTTGCACGTTGACGAAGCGATGATGGACGAGATCAAACAGGTTCATGCCGCGATTAATCCGGTTGAAACACTGTTTGTTGTTGATGCCATGACAGGTCAGGATGCGGCGAACACCGCCAAAGCCTTTAATGAAGCGCTGCCGTTAACCGGCGTGGTGCTGACAAAGGTCGATGGTGATGCGCGCGGTGGTGCGGCTTTATCTATTCGCCATATCACGGGTAAACCGATCAAGTTCTTGGGCGTGGGTGAAAAGACCGAAGCGCTGGAACCGTTCTACCCAGACCGTGTGGCTTCTCGTATTCTTGGTATGGGCGACGTTCTGTCGCTTATCGAAGATATTGAGAGCAAAGTTGACCGTGCACAGGCTGAGAAGCTGGCACAGAAACTGAAGAAAGGTGACGGCTTCGATCTCACCGACTTTATGGATCAGCTTAAGCAAATGCGTAACATGGGCGGGATGACCTCAATGCTGGCAAAAATGCCAGGCATGGGGCAACTACCAGAAAACGTTAAATCTCAGATGGATGACAAACTCTTGGTGCGTATGGAGGCGATTATTAGCTCCATGACGCTGAAAGAGCGTGCCAACCCAGAAATTATCAAGGGCTCGCGTAAACGTCGTATCGCGCAGGGTTCTGGTATGCAAGTGCAGGACGTCAACCGTTTACTTAAACAATTTGATGAAATGCAGCGTATGATGAAGAAGATGAAGAAAGGCGGCTTGTCGAAAATGATGCGTGGCATGAAAGGTATGATGCCACCCGGATTCCCTGGTCGTTAATCCCTCCTTTTGCCTATTTTAGCAACTGCAACCGAGGCGTAAGTACGCTTTCGGTTGCTTTTCGCGCCAAAGTGAGTAAAATTTTCGGGCTTTTATGTTCGTTAAGAACAACAGACACCGGACTCCGTTCCTCGATGGGGTCTGGTGTTCTATTAACTAATGAGGATGTTATGGTAACAATTCGTTTAGCACGTGGCGGCGCTAAAAAGCGTCCGTTTTATCAAGTAGTAGTAACTGACAGCCGTAATGCACGTGACGGCCGTTTCATCGAGCGCGTTGGCTTCTTCAACCCGCTGGCAGCAGGTCAGGCAGAAGCTCTGCGTCTGGATCTGGATCGCGTAAGCCACTGGGTTGGTTTAGGCGCTACTGTTTCTGATCGCGTTGCTGCGCTGATCAAAGAAGCTAAGAAAGCTGCTTAATCCGTTGCGGTGGTCACAATGAGCAAACAACTTACTAATCCCGTGGTACTCGGGAAACTGGGTTCTTCATATGGTATTCGCGGTTGGCTCAGAGTGTTTTCATCCACCGAAGACGCCGAAAGCATTTTTGAATATCAGCCGTGGTTTATCCAGCAGGCTGGTCAGTGGCAGCATGTCGAGCTAGAAAGCTGGAAGCGCCACAATCAGGATTTGGTTATCAAAATCAAAGGTGTTGATGACCGAGATGCGGCAAATGCACTAACGAATCGCGAGATCGTAGTGGAAGAGTCGCAGTTGCCAGAACTGGAAGATGGCGACTATTACTGGAAAGACCTTATGGGTTGCCAGGTAGTCACTACCGCCGGTTATGAACTGGGCAAGATCATCGATATGATGGAAACCGGTTCTAACGACGTTATGGTCGTTAAAGCAAACCTGAAAGATGCATTCGGTATCAAGGAGCGGTTGATTCCGTTCCTCGACGGGCAGGTAATCAAGAAAGTCGATCTCGCTACTCACATTGTTGAAGTAGATTGGGATCCTGGTTTTTGACCTCCAATTATTGGAAGGCGTGTAGCATCCGTTGTTGAAAGGGTATGGCGCTATGTGGATTGAGTTATGTGGATCGGTATAGTTAGCTTATTTCCTGAGATGTTCCGCGCAATCACTGATTACGGGGTAACTAGCCGGGCTGTTAAGAATGGCCTGCTAAGCGTGCAGTGCTGGAGTCCACGAGACTTCACGCACGATCGGCATCGCACCGTTGATGACCGTCCTTATGGCGGTGGTCCGGGGATGTTGATGATGGTTCAACCTTTACGGGAAGCTATCCACGCTGCAAAAGCAGCGGCAGGCGAAGGGGCGAAAGTGATTTATCTCTCGCCGCAGGGTCGCAAACTTGACCAGCAAGGTGTTTGCGAGCTGGCAACAAACGAGAAATTAATTCTGGTTTGTGGCCGGTATGAAGGTATAGATGAGCGTGTAATCCAAACCGAAATTGATGAAGAATGGTCAATCGGAGATTACGTACTTAGCGGCGGTGAGCTTCCTGCCATGACGCTGATTGATTCTGTCTCACGGTTTATTCCGGGAGTTTTGGGTCATCAAGCTTCAGCAGAGGAAGATTCATTTGCCGACGGACTGCTGGATTGTCCGCACTTTACACGCCCTGAAGTGTTAGAAGGCATGGAGGTACCGCCGGTTTTACTGTCGGGAAATCATGCAGAGATTCGTCGCTGGCGCTTGAAGCAGTCGCTGGGCCGTACCTGGCTTAGAAGACCTGAACTTCTAGAAAGCCTAGCTCTGACTGACGAGCAAGCGAAGCTGTTGGCCGAGTTCCGCAAGGAATATCGTCTAGAACAGCAAGACCATGAAGGGAACGTTTAAGCGACTTGTTTATCAAGGCTGAACGACCCGATATATCAGTTTACCTAGGGTAAGAGACATATTATGAGCAACATTATTAAACAGATCGAACAAGAGCAGATGAAGCAAGACGTACCTGCATTCCGTCCAGGTGATTCTCTGGAAGTTAAGGTATGGGTCGTTGAAGGTTCTAAAAAACGTCTGCAGGCATTCGAGGGCGTGGTTATTGCAATCCGTAACCGCGGTCTGCACTCTGCATTCACTGTTCGTAAGATTTCTAACGGCGAAGGTGTTGAGCGTGTATTCCAGACTCATTCACCAGTAATCGACAGCATTACTGTTAAACGTCGTGGTGCCGTTCGTAAAGCTAAACTGTACTACCTGCGTGAGCGTACCGGTAAATCAGCTCGTATCAAAGAGCGTCTGGGCGCTAAAGCGTAAGCAACATCCAAACGTTATTAGTTTTAAAGGGGTTAGCATTGCGCTAACCCCTTTTTTTATGGCTGTCATTGCATGATGAAATGGCACAAAAAAGCCCGCAGCTAAACGGGCTTTTTCTATTGAGTCACAAAGCTACTTTTACAGATTGTATCGCAGGGTAATCGCTGTAGACGTGTCGGTTTTCTTTGGCGCACTGGCCGGAGGCTCGGTGTTGTACACCACGTTGTATGAAAGACGCAGAGAGAAGTCGTCATTGATCCCAACGTTTAGCGCGGTTTCTGAGTTGACCGTGGTGTCATCGTTGGCCATAACAGAAACACCCTGCGTGAACTGCGTATTTTTGGTGAGCTGGTAAGCGTAGTTGCCTGCCGCATAGGCTAATGCCTGAGTCTCACGTCCACCGCCATGATATTCGTCGTGACGAACACCCGGACCAAATTCTACACGCAGATTTTGCGCTGGCGTTGCCAGCACTTGGCGGCCGTAACCTAAGGTTCCTGTTGAGCGGGAATCATAGCCAGCATAGCGGTCGTTGATCCAACTGCCTTGACCGAAAATATAGTTGTCAGGGCTAAGGTTATAGCGTGAACGAGCGCCTGCCTGATATTTCTCTGAAGAACGAGTGTCGCCTGATTTAGTGTTATTTGCCGTTCCCCATAGGCTATATGCCGTTTCAGGGTTAAACCAAGTCATTGTAGTGTTAGCCAGCAGGTTCGAGCTCTCAGAGTTGCCTGATTGAGAGTTATAACCTGCTTGAACGTTACCATCGAAACTCTTCTTCGCCGTTGTTGGATCATCCATCGCGGTGAATAGCGAGGTATCAGCAAAAGCAGCGGAGCTAGTTAAAGCAGACAAGATAGACAGGCACAGGGGCATTGCGCGGTATGCGCGTGTAGAAAGCATGATGGTTCCAGTAACGAGATAATGCCAAAGTTGACAAGCGTCACATTATAGCGGGTCGTCTGCTGGCTCAGAATGGGTTCATTTAGCTTATTTTTGGTGTTTTCGCCAGCAGGTTATGCTCTTTATTTATATGCGAGCAATAGTCTGTGGAGGAACCGGTATTTGCAGTGACAAATACCGGTTAGCTGAAAGCTACATGAAGGATGTGACGAGCACATAACCAACGATACAAGAGGTGATTACGCCAATAAAGCCAGGCAGGATAAAGCTATGGTTGATGATGAACTTACCTATTTTAGTGGTACCGGAACGGTCAAACCCAATACAGGCTAAGTCGCTTGGGTAGGTCGGTAAAACAAAGTAGCCATAAGCAGCAGGGAAGAAGGCAATGAGCATCTTCGGATCGACTCCGAGTTGTAACCCCATTGGTGCAATGGCGGTTAAAGCCGCTGCTTGGCTGTTGACGAGCTTAGACACTAAAAACAGCACCAGAGCATAAGTCCATGGTTGGGACTTCACCACATCCTCTAGAACAAGTTTAAGGTCCTGCATGTGCGCTTGGAAGAACGTGTCGCTCATCCATGCCACACCGAATACGGAGAAAATGGCAACCATACCGGCTTTAAATACGGCACCGCTTGAGATATCAGCAGGTTTCACCTTACAAGCCATTAAGATGATGGCACCAGCGATGAGCATCATCATCTGGATAACCAGATTCATCGACAGTGGCTTCATTACGCCTTTTATTTCATAAGATGGGCGTAACTCAGAGAACGCCCCTAGCAGAACTACCACTAAGATTGCAGCGAAAAAGATCCATGTAGACCAGTAAGCACGTTTGTCGAACTTCTGGTTCAGCAAGGTTTCACTGTTGCCATAGATAAATTCACGCTGTTTGGGATCGCTGATTTTTGCTTGGAATTCAGGATCTTTATCTAAGTCTTTACCACGACGCAGACTCCACAGTGCGGCAACGATAACGCCACACAGCGAGGCAGGAACGGAAATTGCCAAGATTTCTAGAATGCTATAGGCGTGGCCAATTCCGTGAGCGGCACCCAAAATGGAAACGAGGGAGACAACCGCGACAGAGACCGGCGACGCGGTGATTGCCATTTGTGATGCGACTGAGGCGACGGCCATTGGGCGTTCTGGACGAATACCTTTCTTTAAAGCGATATCGGAGATAATCGGGAACATGGTGTAAACCACGTGGCCGGTACCGCAGAGGAAAGTCAGTGTCCATGTCGTTAACGGCGCTAAAATCGTGATGTGCTGTGGATGTTTGCGCAGCAATCGCTCTGCAAACTGCATCATAACGTTCAGGCCGCCTGCGGTTTGTAATACTGAAGCACAACCGATAACGGCAAGGATGGTTAGAATAACTTCAACCGGCGGTTTGCCGGGTTCAAGACCGAAAATAAAGGTTAAGCAGAAGAGTCCAATCCCACTGATGAGACCGAGTCCCATCCCGCCGTAGCGCGTCCCCAGTAATAAACAAAGAATAATTATCGCAAATTGTAGCGTTATCATAAGTTCCCTTTTAAAAATTAACCCAAAAGTACTAGGTTTAATATCCATGAGCTTTATGTGCTAATCTGCGAATGAGATCTCTGTTTATAAAAACGAGTGAAGCAATTTCAAATAAAATTGATCTAAATAAACATACTGATACATATCTATTCTGACTTGTTGCTTTTTATTGCTTCCTACTATCGCGGCAACGTTTTATTTATCCCTTGCTGCCATTTAAGACGTAATTCCGCAATATTCACGGCGCTGTCACAGCTGGCAGGAAAGGGCTTACCTTGCGCTCCCCACTGTTCAATAGTGAAAGATTGGCACAGCTGATGCGCACCATGGTTGTAACCGTCTAAATACGCCGCCCGATCAACGTCAGGATTCCCATACCATTCAGTCAACGCGTCATTATCGCGTACTACTTTCCCCGTGCTGGCATCTTCAAAACCGGCGTTAAACCACATTGAGCCTTTATCCACGCCCCCCGGATACTGAGTACAGGCTGAAAGGGCAAGGCACAAAATAAAGATATGATTTTTTATCATCACGCCACCTTTATTGGGGGGATTTGGGGAAATGGAATAGTCCATCTTTACAGTAAAGTGTATTTATTACGTAATGCCCAAGCGTTCTTTTAAGTTTTTCAGATAGCGGCGGCTGACTGGAATTCTTTTCCCTGTGTGGGTTATCACTTCGGCTGAGCCATTATCCAAAAGCTGAATTTCGCTGAGGCGATCTGCATTGACCATATATTGACGATGGCAGCGAACAAAAGGCGTTTTTTCTTCCAGCGTTTTGAGCGTGAGCTGTGTATATCCGCTTTGGTGGATACCTACGACATGGATACCGCTAAGCTCGGACGACAGGTATTCAACCTCATCTAACTTGAGCAGAAAGATGCGATTTAATCCGTGGCAGGGAATATGTTTAAGTTGAGGTTCGCTAAATGGCTGTAAATTTTGTTTTACATTGATGCCTTTTTGCAAGCGCTCTAACGTCTTGCTCAAACGGCTGCTATCAATTGGCTTAAGCAGATAATCGAAGGCGTGTTTTTCAAATGCTTGAATAGCATATTCATCAAATGCGGTGACAAAAACGATATATGGCATAGTGTCGGGATCGAGCATAGAGACCAATTCTAGGCCGCTAATTCGTGGCATTTGTATATCAAGAAAGATCACATCCGGCTGTAATTTATGAATAGCCGGAATCGCTTCCAGCGCGTTGCTGCACTGGGCTATCACCTCAATACGGGCGTGTTTGGTTAATAGCTCATTAAGTTCGTCGCGCGCGGGTTGTTCGTCGTCAACAATGATGACTTTAAGCATGTGTCCTCCATGATGTAATCGCCATTTTATCATGCTTAAACCATCGGCCTTCAGGGCAATAGCAAAACTGAGCGTTGCCTCAAATTTTGTTGAGAAGTGTAGTGTAAAGTTTACGGTAATTATTTCTTTACACTAATGGGTTGAAAACTTTACATGGCATGATATGGTGGTTCTCAGACGCACTCACGCAAGCAGTAAAGATTCAAATCATCACGAGCGTCATCACTCAATTAAGGGCAGGAACTATCATGATTATGCAAAAAGACGCATTAAATAACGTGCACATTAGCGACGAACAAATACTGATCACCCCAGAAGAATTAAAAAATCGCTTTCCACTGAGTTCGCAGCTGCAAGAACAGATCGCGGCTTCTCGTCAGGACATCGCGAATATTTTGGAAGGTAAAGATCATCGTCTGTTGGTTGTCTGTGGCCCTTGTTCTATTCATGATACTGATGCTGCTCTTGATTATGCCCGTCGTTTGCAGTCCATCTCAGCTGAGTTGCGTGACCAGCTGTATATCGTGATGCGTGTGTACTTTGAAAAACCAAGAACGACTGTGGGTTGGAAAGGCCTGATTAACGATCCTCACATGGACGGCTCGTTTGACGTTGAAGCTGGTTTTATCAAAGCACGCGAACTGCTCTTGAACTTGGTTGAAATGGGGCTGCCATTGGCAACCGAAGCATTAGACCCTAACTCACCACAGTTTTTAGGCGATCTATTCAGCTGGTCGGCGATTGGTGCTCGCACCACGGAATCACAAACACACCGCGAAATGGCCTCTGGGTTGTCGATGCCGGTTGGCTTTAAAAATGGTACCGACGGTAGTTTGGGAACCGCGATCAATGCAATGAAAGCGGCTTCTATGGCGCACCGTTTTGTGGGGATCAACCAATCAGGACAGGTTTGTTTACTTCAAACTCAGGGTAACCCTCATGGCCATGTCATTTTGCGCGGGGGTAAAACACCAAACTACTCAGCGGAGCATGTGGCTGAGTGCGAGATCCAAATGCAAAAAGCAGGATTACGCCCTGCACTGATGATCGACTGTAGCCATGGCAATTCAAATAAAGACTTCCGTCGCCAATCGGCGGTAGCTGAATCAGTTGTTGAGCAAATTAGTGCCGGAAATCAGTCTATTATTGGTGTTATGCTAGAAAGTAATATCTTTGAAGGTAACCAAAGTTCAGAGCAGCCACGCAGTGAAATGAAATACGGTGTTTCGGTAACAGATGCCTGCATTGATTGGGGAACAACGGATACGCTGCTGCGTGGTATGCATCAAAAACTAGGCGCAACGCTACGTAGCCGTAGCGCAGGAGAATAAGCATCATGGTGGCGGAACTAACCGCATTGCGGGATCAAATCGATGAAGTTGATAAGGCACTGCTGGATTTATTAGCGCGCCGTCTACAACTGGTAGCCGAAGTGGGCGAAGTAAAAAGCCGCTATGGTTTGCCGATTTATGTTCCTGAACGTGAAGCATCAATGCTGGCATCTCGCCGTAAAGAAGCTGAGCTGTTAGGTGTGCCACCCGATCTGATTGAAGATGTTCTGCGGCGCGTAATGCGTGAGTCTTACTCCAGTGAAAACGACAAAGGCTTTAAAAGCTTAAAGCCGGATTTACGTCCCGTTGTCATTGTTGGAGGCCGAGGCCAGATGGGGCGCCTGTTCGAGAAAATGCTGCAACTCTCTGGCTATGAAGTGCGCATTCTTGAACAAGATGATTGGCCGAAAGCCGAAGCGCTATGCGCAGATGCAGGCATGGTTATCGTGAGTGTGCCAATCCATCTCACCGAGCAGGCGATTGCGCGTTTACCGAAGCTTCCTGCCGATTGTTTATTGGTGGATCTGGCATCGGTTAAAAATAAACCGTTGCAGGCCATGCTCGCTGCGCATGGTGGCCCTGTATTAGGGTTACACCCGATGTTTGGGCCTGACGTGGGCAGTTTGGCAAAGCAGGTGGTGGTTTATTGTGATGGGCGCCAGCCGGAGGCTTACCAATGGCTGTTAGAGCAGCTACAGGTTTGGGGGGCGAGACTTCATCGCATCAGCGCCGTTGAGCACGATCAGAATATGGCGTTCATTCAGGCGCTGCGTCACTTTGCGACTTTTGCTTATGGCTTACATTTGGCAGAAGAGAATGTTCAGCTTGAACAACTGCTGGCGCTTTCGTCTCCGATTTATCGTTTAGAACTGGTGATGGTTGGGCGGCTGTTTGCACAGGATCCGCAACTCTATGCAGATATCATCATGTCATCAGAGAACAATTTGGCGCTGATTAAACGTTACTACCAGCGATTTGGTGAGGCTATTGCCTTGCTTGAAAGCCACGATAAAGCGGCGTTTATTGATAGCTTCAAAAAAGTGGAGCACTGGTTTGGCGATCATGCCCAGCATTTCCAAGCGGAAAGCCGAGCGCTGTTACGTCAGGCCAACGATAGCCGGAAATAGCCACTCGATAATTTAGAGATCAAAAGCCTGCTTATGCAGGCTTTTGTGTTTTATACAGGGGATCAAACCGGGACGATATTTTCACTTGGGTAGCACCCGAGTGTTTTCAGCGAACGAGTGATTGCTTGCAAATCTTTCAGCGCGGATTTCATTGCCGCATCATTGGCATTGGCCTGTACATCCAGATAGAACATCTCTTCCCAAGGGTTGCCGTTGATCGGGCGAGACTCCAATTTCGTGATAACAATATTGTGTTCACGAAAGACTAACAGCGCTTCGACCAACGCACCTGATTGCTGCCCCGTCGCCATAATCAGCGTAGTTTTTGCAGGCACCTGAGAGGTGACATCAATGGCCTTACGCGCGAGAACGATAAAACGCGTGATATTTTGTTGCTGGTTTGCCAGATTTTGTTCCAGTGGCTGTAGGCCATAAAGCGAGCCACCGGCCTCACTGCCAAGTGCTGCCGCGTGCGGTGAGTTGAGCGCAGCAACTTTCTCCATTGCCGCAGCGGTGCTTTCACAGTATTCAATTTTCCACTGAGGATAGGCATTAAGGAACTGGCTGCATTGCTGGAATGGCTGAGGATGGCTGTAAACCGTTTGAATATCACTGAGGCGTGTCTCACCGGTGACTAACACGCAATGATCGATAGGAATGGTGAGCTCGCCGACAATCGACAGGCTGGTGTGTTGCAGCAGGTCGTAAACGTCGTTGATTGAACCTGAGCTGGTATTTTCAATCGGCAACACGGCAAAGTCGGCTTGACCGGTTTCGACATGATTGAAGATATCCTGAAAACGATGGCATCCACATTCAATCAGCTGTTCGAAGTGACGCGCGGCATATTGGCGAGCGGCGAGGTGGGAGTAAGAACCCTTTGGCCCGAGGAAAGCAATGCGAGCAGACTTTTGTGTGGTGTGATTGTATTGATGCTGAAGCAGTGCCTGTTGGGTTAAGACGGAGTCTTCGATGATGAGCTGAAATAAACGAGTGATGTAGTGACCATCAAGATTAAGTGCTTTTCCTTGTTCGGTCAGAGAGTTCAATAGCTCTCGCTCGCGCTCTTTATCTCGAATAGGACGATGGCTTTTTTGTTTAGCTCGAGCGACGGCTTCAGCGAGTTCACGGCGTTCGCTCAATAGCGCCAGTAATTTGATATCGACGGCGCTGATCCGCTCACGTAATGCCAGTAATGGGTTGTCTGTTGTCATATCGAGCCTTTCTTATCGTGTATTGAAGTTGAGTTTGTAAGCGTTGAAATGAAAAAAGCCCCCCGATTGGGAGGCTTTTTTGTTTTTCTTCGCATGCTTTCTTTATACGGAAAAACGCCTCCCAATCAGGGGAAGGTAAAAAAGAATGCGAAGAGAAACAAAGATTGAGTCATGTAAAGCGCCTGTCGTAGTGGTTAGTGATGAGAGTAAAACCAGAACTTAACTTACCTGTGTTACTTTTGGGCTGTCAACAAAAAACGCGCCTCCTGGCGCGTTTAGTCGATGAGTAACTGGGGGAGGGATTTATTCTACGTCTTCCTCTGCTAAGTCGGCCTCTTCTAGGTTAGCTTCTTTGACACTGGTACTTGCGCGACGCGCTTCACCTTTATGTTGTACTTTATTGAGCTGACGTTCGAGTTTAGCAATCAGTTCGTTGATGGCGGCATACATGTCTTCATGTTTTGCGCTGGCAATCAACTGTCCGTTAGGCGTATTAATCGTGGCATCGGCAACATACAACTTTGGCTCTTTAGACAAAATGATATGCGGATTGATCAGATGCGTTTGCCATTTTTCCAGTTTACTTAGACGGTCCTCGACATGTTGACGAATGGCAGTGGTGATTTCCATTTGCTTACTGGTGATACTAATTGTCATATACATACCTCTCAGTCTTTTCCGTCTTGGTAATTTTAGAATAACGCCGTTTTCAAGAAAGTGTGAGACTAAAATCACGAATTTTTGTCACTTTTTGCAAAGATAAGTCGATTTGTGATTTTTAATAAGACATGGCGATTTAGGGCTTGAGTCAGACCGGAAGAACAAGCATAGTGGGGAAATCGGGACAGAAAAAACGGCTAAGCTCCGGCTTTGCTACGGCCTAAAAATTACATTATTGAGCGCCGACGTTTTCACCCCTACAGACCAAATACAAAAAAGGCAGCCACTGGCTGCCTTTTTGCTGTTCAAACATAATGAGCTGTTACGCTTTTGCTGAGTTATCAGCAATAATTTTGGCGACTTTGGCAGCCTGTGCGGTCAGGTTCATCTGTTTGTACGCATTTTCCATCAACGGTAATGCATCACGCGTTGCCTGAGTATCAGGATAGTTACGCAGCATCGTCTCTACACGGTTAACAACAGCGACGTAAGCACCGCGTTTGGTGTAGTATTGTGCAACGGACAGCTCATATTTTGCCAAACGGTCTTTCAGGTAGACAAGGCGTTTGGTGGCATCTGCGCTGTACTGACTATTTGGATAGCGCTGTACCAGCTGGCTAAAATCACGGAATGCCTGACGGGCATGCTCCGGATCGCGGTCAGAACGGTCAA
>NZ_JAVXIQ010000042.1:0-17353 GCF_036648275.1 Hafnia sp.
GGTCGTCAGTTCAAATCTGGCCCCCGCAACCAACTTCAACTTCATAGAAAGTTGACTTAAGAAAGAAAAAAAAAGAACGAAAGAAGAAGAAAAAGCAGTATGTCGGACGCGGGGTGGAGCAGCCCGGTAGCTCGTCGGGCTCATAACCCGAAGGTCGTCAGTTCAAATCTGGCCCCCGCAACCAATTTTCATACTGAAGTAAATCAACACCTTAACGGGTGTTTTTTTATATCTAAAATTTGAGTAGTCAGCACTCCAATCTCGCTAGCATCGTGTACATTTCGCCGTAATATCAGACGAACGCCCCCTACCAATAGCGAACATCTATCTCCTCGCCAACTCTCCACCATTGGCAAAATAAGCTTTAATGCCTGCCAAAATAGACTCTGCAACCTGTTGTTGGAACGCGCTAGTACGTAGCTTCCGCTCCTCCTCAACGTTACTGATAAATGCGGTTTCTACCAAGATAGAAGGGATATCCGGAGCCTTAAGCACTGCAAATCCAGCCTGTTCAACGCTGTTTTTATGCAGTTTGTTCACTCGCCCCATATTCTTGAGCACTTCTTTGCCGAACTTCAGACTGTCGTTGACCGTGGCTGTCTGCATCAAATCAAAAATAGTATGGTCAAGATACTGATCGCCACTGCGGCTTACACCACCAATTTCATCTGATTCGTTCTGCGTCTGCGCCAAGAATTTAGCGGCTGCGCTGGTCGCACCTTTGGTTGAAAGTGCAAACACCGATGAGCCACGCACCGAACGGCTAGTAAAAGCGTCTGCATGAATCGAAATGAACAAATCTGCGCGCTGTTTACGCGCTTTAGCCACGCGTACTTTAAGTGGGATAAACACATCTTCGTTACGCGTCATATAGACACGCATATTCGGCTGTTTCTTAATTAGCGCACTCAACCGGCGCGCAATTTTCAGCACAATATCTTTTTCGCGAGTTTTGTTTTTACCAATTGCACCGGGATCCTCACCACCGTGACCAGGATCTAGCATGATAACAATCGGTCTATCGCGCCCTGCTTTCCCTTTCTGTGGCCCCTCTGGCGGCAGGCTCTTGCCTAAATCACCTTTGTTATAATCTTCCAACAATGCGAGCAAAGGATCTGATTCTTCTGCCGCAGAACCTTTAGCTGGATAGAGATCAACAACTAAGCGATTGTTAAACTCAGCAAAAGGCGCAAGGGTAAACAGCTTAGGGCTGATTTCCTGCTTAAGTTCTAAAACCAGACGCACAGTATTTTTGTCAAACTGCCCTACGCGAGCCGTTTTCAAATAGGGATCGCCCGACTGTACCTGATGACTAATCCCTTTCAATACGCTATTAAGGTGAACACCTTCGATATCCACCACGATGCGATTAGGGTTAGTTAATGCAAACTGTTTATATTTCAGTGGAATTTTCGATTCCAACGTCACTCGAGTATAAGTTGACGATGGCCATACCCTCACAGCAATCACCTGTGCAGACGCAGCAAAACCTACCCGGCTTACGCTCAAAAACCAGGTAGCTGCAGCACCCTGCAACAAACGACGACGAGTCAGATTATGGTTCGAGTTTGTCATGCAATCCCAAATAAAATAGCCAAAAACAGCGGAGTAGAACGCTCCCGCACAAATTTTAGGGCAAAACTTTATCGAATCAGAGAGGAACTGTCATTAGAAAATGCTTAACGGAGTTTTACAGATGACGACGGTAATCTCGTTCATCACTTGAATTTACATAAAATTCACACTTGCCTTTATTCGCAATAAAGAATAAAAATACAGTTTTAGCGAATAAAAATTCAGAGGGTTTCATGAAGGAGCGCAGCACCGAACTGGTTCAGGGTTTTCGTCACTCAGTACCCTATATCAATACTCATCGCGGCAAGACATTCGTCATCATGCTAGGTGGAGAGGCGATTGAGCATGAAAACTTTGCCAATATCGTTAATGATATTGGGCTATTGCACAGCTTGGGTATCCGGCTCGTGGTTGTGTATGGCGCTCGCCCGCAGATCGATAGCAATCTGAATGAACACCATCATGAGCCTGTTTATCACAAACACACTCGTGTGACAGATTCGCGAACGTTGGAACTGGTTAAACAGGCAGCAGGTCAGTTGCAACTGGATATTACAGCGCGTCTGTCGATGAGTCTCAACAACACGCCACTGCAAGGCGCCCATATCAATGTGGTCAGCGGAAACTTCATTATTGCTCAGCCGCTTGGCGTGGATGATGGCGTAGACTATTGCCACAGCGGGCGTATTCGCCGGATCGATGAAGAAGCTATCCATCGTCAACTCGACAACGGTGCCATCGTGTTAATGGGGCCCGTAGCCGTTTCAGTTACCGGCGAAAGCTTCAACCTGACCTCAGAAGAGGTCGCCACTCAGCTCGCCATAAAGCTGAAAGCGGAAAAGCTCATTGGCTTTTGCTCTTCTCAGGGCGTGATCGACGAAGATGGCAGCATCATGTCAGAATTGCTGCCTAACGAAGCGCAAACACGCATCGAAAAACTGGAAGCGTCTGGCGATTATAACTCCGGCACCGTCCGTTTTCTGCGCGGTGCGGTTAAAGCCTGCCGTAGCGGAGTCGGTCGCAGTCATCTGATTAGTTATCAGGAAGATGGCGCTTTAGTGCAAGAGTTGTTCTCGCGCGACGGCATCGGCACGCAGATCGTCATGGAAAGCGCAGAGCAAATTCGCCGTGCTAATATCAACGATATCGGTGGCATTTTAGAACTCATCCGCCCGCTTGAGCAGCAAGGCATTTTGGTACGCCGCTCGCGCGAGCAGTTAGAGCGTGAAATCGATCAGTTCACGATCATTGAACGAGACAATCTCACCATTGCCTGCGCTGCGCTCTATCCCTTCCCAGAAGAACGTATTGGTGAAATGGCATGTGTCGCCGTTCATCCTGACTATCGCAGTTCATCGCGAGGCGAAGCGCTACTTAAACGCGTCGCAGCGCAGGCACGGCAGATGGGACTGGAGAAACTCTTTGTGCTGACCACCCGCAGCATTCATTGGTTTCAGGAACGAGGCTTTACGCCTGCCGAAGTTGATGTTTTGCCACTACAAAAGCAAGAACTCTACAACTACCAGCGCCGCTCTAAGATCTTGCTCGCCGATCTATCCTAAAACACTCCATGCGGTCCGCTAATCAAGCGGGCTGCATCATTCGCTCCATTAAACCGCTTCGACGCAGCGTCGGCGTACGGATCGCCGTCAGCAAAATTTTATCCCTGCTGAACAACGTCAGTTGCTGCTTGGCACGCGTTATCGCGGTATAGAGCAGCTCACGGGTGACTATCGGTGAAAAATCAGCGGGCAGCGCCAATAGCGTGTGTTCGAATTCAGAGCCCTGTGATTTATGCACCGTCATCGCATAGGCCGTTTCCGTTTGCGGCAAGCGGCTAGGCTGAACGGATTTGATTGAACCATCAGGTAATTGGAAGTACACGCGGATATTCCCCGCCGAATCGGCAAGCGCAATACCAATATCGCCGTTAAACAACCCAAGAGAACTATCGTTGCGCGTGACCATAACGGGTCTTCCGCTATACCAACGCTGGTGTGCCTGCGTCGGCTTATGAATAAGTTTGGCCTTAGCTAACGCCAACTCGATACGTTCATTGAGTCCCGTCTGACCAAAAGGCCCTTCGCGTAGCGCACACAGCAATCGGAAGCGCGAAAAACTGGCGAGAACGTCAGCGGCATCGGCCATATTCGCGACTAATTGCAGCGTCGAGCGATAACCGTCAACGCAGGTTTGGATAAGCGTAGAGTAATCCTCATCCTTGGTCATCGGTATCCACGCAATGTCAGAAAACTGTCCATCAAAACAACGGCGCGCGCGTGCGGTATCACCTAAATTCACCGCCGTCGCCAACTGGCCAATGCCAGAATTGGCATCAAAACGATAGCTCTTTCTCAACAGGCAAATACTGTCACGAACGGCGATATCCGGTGCCTCAGTGCCTTCAGGAATTACGCTCTGGCACAACGTAGAGAGTTCTTGAGCACGCGCAGGGCGAAAACCAAACTCGGCAAAGCGACACAAATCGCCTAATACTGCCCCCGCTTCAACTGAAGCCAACTGATCGCGGTCACCTAATAAAATCAAGCGCGCGCCATATGGCAGCGCGGCGATAAGCTTCGACATCATCGGCAAATCAACCATGGAGGCCTCATCCACCACCAACACATCTAAATGCAGCGGATTATCACGATGATAACGCAGACGAATGCTATTAGGTTGAGCGCCCAGTAGGCGATGCAGCGTATAAGCCTCTTGTGGGATAGACTCACGCTCGTTCGGGGTCAAGTTCAGCGCTTCAATAGCCGCGCCTAAGGATTCGGTTAACCGTGCTGCCGCCTTTCCCGTCGGCGCAGCCAGTTGAATACGTAGCTTCTGGCGTGGATGCAAGCGGATCAGCGCGGTAAGCAGCTTCGCCACCGTCGTGGTTTTCCCCGTGCCTGGGCCTCCTGAAATAACTGACACTCTACGAGTAGCCGCAACGGCGGCGGCCACCTGCTGCCAATTGATCTCATCGGCGGGATTTGTCGACGGAAAAAGCTGGGATAAAATCGGCGGTAGCGTTGATACACTCTCGTCGGGTGGCAAATCTGAAGCGGCAAAAAACTGCGCCACGACGCCTTCATCCTGCCACAAGCGCTGTAGGTACAAACGTTGATTTTGCAAAATCAACGGAGCCGCATAGCCTCCATCGCTGACCTCTGGTTCTGCCAGCAATAATGCCTGCCAGTGCATCTCATCTATATCGCCAAACAACGTTTTCAGATCATCGGTAAAGTCTGGGAACTGTGCCACTAGCGCATCTATTCTAAGCTGGTTCAAAGGCAAGCAAACATGTCCAGAAGCAACTTCCTGACTCACCAATGCCGCGGCTAAAGCCAGATGTGGCTGCCCTTGGCTAGCCATTAGGCGAGCAAACTGAACATCCAGAGAACGAAGCTGGTTTTGCTCTCCCATCCGTTGAAGAAGATCAAAAATCATTGTGCTTCACCCTCCGGAATATAGCCAAACAGCCTGTCCATGCCTTCTATCAGCGCCGCATCAGGACGGCAATGGAAAATGCCTTGCCCTGGTTGAGCTGGCGTCATACCACGTAGGAAGCAATAAAAAACGCCGCCGAAATGTTGTTCATATTGGTAGTTTGGCAAACGGTGACGCAGATAACGGTGCAATGCTAATGAATAGAGCTGATATTGGAAATCGTAGCGATGCTCAGCCATAGCGGCGACCATCGCCTCTTGTGTGTAAGCACTCGCATCCTCGCCTAACCAATTGGACTTATAATCCAGCACGTAGAAACGCCCTTGCCAGAAGAAGACCAAATCGATAAAGCCTTTCAACATGCCGCGCACCTGTCGAAAATCTAGTGGCGCACACTGTGCCGAAAGTGGATCGTAACGCTTAATTAAAGCGTCTAGTTCAGCGCTACGTACCAACTGTTCAATCGGCAAATAAAATTGTAGCTCGGCCTGCACTTGGCTTGGCGCAAGCTGCGCTAAACACGGCCCACTCTCTGCTAATGGGGCACGAAGAATAGCGTCCAGCCAGCTATCTAACACAGGAACCCACTCAGTATTCAGCCCCTGTTGCGTCACCTGCTCAGTCAACTCTGTGATATCACGGGGCTGAGTGAAATCCATCGGCTCTAATAGACTATGTAAAAACGTCCCTGGAGCGGCGCCTTTAGGGAAAGTATGCGGTGTGAGTGCAGGTATACTTTCTACCTCTGACTCCCCTACCGCATCCACATCGAGTTTGGGTAACAAATCCAAAAATTGGGAACTACCGTGCTGCTGTAAGCCTGAATAGCTGGTGACTCGCCAATCATCCTGCATCTTGCGAGTGAAAAGTTTAGCCTGCAGTTCTTGCGCTTCTTGCGCCGTCGCTACCCACGGAGAGCCATCTTGAGCCTCAACCGTGGTGACCAGAATATCGTCGTTCTGTAAGCGCTCAAGACATGCTAATAGCATTGCGGCGTCGCCGGGCTCGCCTTTTTGTAGCAAGTGTCCGATAGCGCTGTTGTGGACATCGGTTTCCCCTTGCTTCTTGCGCCCGCCTAAAAACAGCGGTGCAAGCCCGAGGCTACAGTGATAAACCGAGCGCGTAAGCGCAACGTAAAGCAAGCGGAGATCCTCTGCAAGGCGCTCCTCTTCTGCCAACTTAACCGCATCGTCACTATAGTTGAGATCGAGAACCGCATTGAAACTGTCTCGGTCATGATAAAGCGGCTGTTTTTGCAACCGATAACTGCCGATAAATGGCAGCCAAACAATAGGAAATTCTAATCCTTTCGACTTATGAATCGTCACCACCTGAACCAAATGGCGATCGCTTTCCAAACGTAGTTGCTGGTTTTCAGATTGAACCTCAGGGCTATCGATTTGCTGAGCCAACCAACGCAGAAGTGCTGGCTCGCTATCCAAAGTCAGCGACGCCTCCTGCAACAGTTCCCCAATATGCAGCACATCGGTTAAACGACGCTCTCCCCCCTCGCTCGCTAGAAGGTTCTCAGCCAGATGCCTCCGCCCCATAATCTCACGTAGCATCGGCAATACGCCCTGCTTTTGCCACTGTTGGCGGTAAGTGTCAAACTCATCCACCAGCGCATCCCATAGACGCTCATCCTGATTAAGCTCATTGAGCTGCTGTGAATTCAGCCCCATCAGACTGGTCGCCAAAGCGCTGCGTAACAGACGCTCTTGCTCTGGAGCCAGAACCGCCTGTAATAACCAAAGCAGATCGCGAGCTTCTGGGGTTTGAAAAACGTTGTCTCGGTTGGAGAGATAAACAGAGGGTATTGCCAGTGCGCTTAGCGCATCTCGAACCAATGCGGCTTCTGCACGGCTACGCACCAGAATCGTGATATCTGATGCCTCAACCGGCTTAGCTATTTCACGCCCCAGTGAATCCTTCTTGTCAGTGTAAAGCAGCGCTTTTCCCTGCTGGCCTGCCGTTAACCAATCACGAATTTGCGCCGCACACTGCGCCGCCAGAGACTGTTGGTATTCCACTGTGCCGCAGCCTTCCCCCGGTTGCAGCCATATATGCATCGCTTTTTGAATATCGCCGGCTATTTCAAAACGCAAAGCCTGATTTTTCTTGGCTGCGGACACCGGTAAAAAGGGAATATCGGCAAAAAGAAAAGGTGATTCAACCGCAGAGAAAACCTGATTGACCGCCGACACCATTCCAGGTGATGAGCGCCAGTTTGTTCCTAACGTATAGTGATGCTTCACTTCGCTACGCGCGTACATATAAGTAAAAATATCGGCACCACGGAAAGCATAAATAGCCTGTTTAGGATCGCCTATCAACAACAGAGCTGAGTCCGATTGTTTATCACTCTGAGGTTGTAAATATATCGCCTGAAAAATGCCGTATTGCTGTGGATCGGTATCTTGGAATTCATCAATCATGGCAACGGGGTAACGCTGCCTAATCGCCTGAGCTAACACATCACCACCAGACTGATTTAACGCCTGTGAAAGACGACTCAGAAGGTCATCAAAGCCGAGCTGTGCATGCTGGCGTTTCTCTTGCTGGACGCTAGTGCGCACTTCGCTTAACGCTCGAGACAACAATAAATCGCGCAGCGATAGAGGCTCTGCGAGCAGTTGGTCAATAGCCACAAATAACGCATGCTGCGGAGGCGTCCCTTTCTTGGTTTTCTCCAACAGGAGGTTTTGTCCAAAACGTTTGAGTTCATCAGGAAGCTGATAGTCCCGCGTTTCCGATGTAGCCCAATCGCCGACGGTGGTTAGCCATTTGGGCAAAAAGCGACTGCTATAGCTGCGCTTATCCACGCCAGAATCCACAATCAGGCTTTCGATCTCGCCTGCGACCTCACGCCAATGTGCTTTTACGGCATCAATGCGTTCAATGATTTGCTGATGGCGCTGAGTCAACGTTTCATCGTCAGCGATAGCCTGCCGCAACATGGGTAACTCACCGTGCAGGTAAGGCTGCAAATCAGCCAATAGCTGTTCAGGACCGCTCCACTCTTGGCTGATAGCTGTAGCAATACTCAGCGGCAGCGGGTAACAATGGCGACGCCAGAAGTCGGCACATGCCTGTCGACGCAGCGGCAGTTCATCTTGCACTAGCGTTTGCTGGAACAAGATCCCTGATTCAAACGCATTGTTACTGAGCATCCGCTGGCAAAAACCGTGGATGGTATAAATCGCCGCTTCGTCCATTTGACGCTCAGCTGCCAATAACTGGCTGACAGCATCTTCCTTGTCATCAATCAAATTGAGTAAGTCAGACAACAAGGGATTCGTACTACTGCCACGCACACAGGCCAAGCGTAATTCGTGAATATTGCTACGAATACGTCCACGCAGCTCTTCAGTAGCGGCTTCGGTAAAAGTTACTACCAGAATTTCTTCAACAGACAAGGGGCGAGGAAAGGCATTCTCGCCTCCAAGTCCTAACAGCAAACGCAGATACAGCGCAGCGATAGTAAACGTTTTGCCAGTACCGGCTGAGGCCTCAATAAGACGCTCCCCAATAAGCGGCAACGCCAGAGCATCTAACGTTTGGGCTTGAGTCATTACGGCGCAACCTTAACAGGCAGAGTTTGCTGCAGCGTGGAGGCATTTGCATAGGTCTTCCAACCTTTTGGTGCGGCATAGTGCCCCTTCGCATGACCGCCGAGTACCTGTGATAGCAGCGCCATTCCCTGAGGTTTAATCACCGCCTGACGATAGAACGTCACGATGTTCTCACGGTTAAGCACGTCAATTTGTTTGATTAACTTTTCGCGCGTATTGAACTCAAAGTTGCCACGATCAAAATCATTGGTGAAGCGTCCAGCCTCTTCATCCAACGTCTGCGGACGCTGCCGTAGCTGATTCACTAGCGCGAGCTTGTACTGATTGAAGTCCGCCTCTTTTAACGATTTCAAGCGCTTATCTGCCTGTGCATAAAAATCGAGATAGCGGTTATACAGATACGCTGGAGCCTGATTATTGCTTTGTAGCAAGAAACCGATCCCCCATTGATTACCGATTGAGGATGGGAAGGCAAACACCGCATACCCCAACTGCTCTTTAGTCCGTAACTGATCGTAGAACCACGGTTGAATGATCTGACTCAACAGATTGCTGTGCGCCATTCCCTGCACTTCATCGTAACCGGTTGGAATATAAACCGCCCCCAGCGCGGAATCGGTACTGCTCCCTGCCCGCTGTAGGTTGGCAAGCTGTTTATGCTCAATAACAACATCCTGACCGTGCCACCAGAGTGTTCCGCCGCATTTAAGCTGGGTACGAATATTTTGCGCCAAAGCTTTCACCTGAATGGCGGTCATATTGCCCACCACCAGCAGCTCCGGCGTAGCACCCTCAATGAGCTGGCTACGGTAGTTTTTAATATCACTAAGTGTAATTTTATCCAACAGTGCACGTCGCTCACTGCGCTCGGTGTAAGGAACGTTAGATAATGCCTGAATCGGCTGCATCGCCTGCTCAAACGCCTTGGCTTTTTCGGCAGAATCTAACCGTTCACGATACCAAGACTTCGCCTGCTCCAGATGCTCCTCGGTGGCATCAAAATTGGCATAGCCTTCAACCAAAGTGGTCAGCAACTGTGGCAGACGCTGCGTAAACCCGCTAGCGCTGATGGTTAGTCCATCGTTATAGGTCGTCGAAAAACCAATACCGCCGATTGAGGCCTGATAGGCCAACTGATCTAGCTCAATGCCGGCGAGATAATCCGTCAGCGCAAACATGACCTGCTCTTTGGCGCCGTCGCTCCCCACTTTGTTACGCAGGGAAAGTGTAATATTCGCTTTTGGCTCATCGGCAAAATAACGACTCGGCATATACAGAGCACGCAATCCCGGTTGATCGAGCACGATCTCTGGTTTTGTCAGCGTTGGAGAAACCGGTTTGATAAGTGAAAAATCGTCAGGAATGTAAGGGTTTAACGCGGGTAATGACAGCGAAATACGCTGCTCTAAATTATTCCAATCAGCAAACTGTTTCGCCGTGATGCGATCGACCTGATACGGAGCATCAACGAAATAAGCCGTTTTGTTATGTGGCTCATCAGGACTGATAAACCAGATACGAGCATTCTCTGGCGTCATACTACTCAGACGGGCAGTGATCGCCTGCGGATCATACTTATCCGCTAGATATGACGAGTCCAGCACATTTTGCACTGGCACTCGCAGCATGTTATCCACCAACCATTCGATGTAATCCATGTCACGGGTAATCGACGGATAGCGGAAATCCAGATCGAGTACATGCGCAATTTCATCAAAGTAGCTTTGCTTCACACCCTGTTCACGCAGCAGTTTTAAATAGTCATATACAGCAGCAATAACGCGGTCACGCTCAGCTAAACCTTTGTCGGTGAGCGAAACGCTAATAGAGAAAACGCCACCATTGCGATCGACCATCGGATCGGCACCTGCACCAATAGACTCTGCCAATCCCTGCTTTTGCAGCCAATCAGACAACGTATTCTTGCTACGATTACCAATGAGGTAAGCAATATACGTATCGGTTTTACTACGAAACGCAGCGCTATTGTTTTCAATACGATATTCAATTTTCAGCATCTTGCGTGGCTGAGCCGGTACGTAGTGGATAATAATTCCTTGCTGTTCCGGCGTAACCACTGGCACCGTAATCGGTGGCACACTTGCATCACGATTAGGTATACGACCAAAAGAAGTGACCGCGAGCTTGGCGAGGCTAGAGAGTGGCTGGTTACTGTAAATAACGCCGACCATCAAATTAGCGGAATAGTAGCGATGATAAAACGACAGTAACTCTTGGTGTAGCTTGCTGTTTGGTTTATCGCTCAGTGTTTCTAGGTTACCACCAGAAAAACGCGCACTCGGATGAGCCGGATTTAGCGTTTCGGCTGAAACCTGAGCCATACGCATACCGTCGCGTGAACGCGCCATGGTTAATTCGGCATTGACGGCATTACGCTCACGATCGGCATTTACTGGATCAAGTAAGGGTTCAGCAATGGCATCCGCAAGTCGATCAACGGCTGGCGACAGTGCATCATTTTCGACCTCAAGATAGAACGCCGTACGATAGGAGGCCGTACTGGCATTATGGCTACCGCCATGCTTTTTCAGGAATTCGGAAAGGTTATCGGCCTGCGGGTAGCGTTTCGAGCCCATCAACACCATATGCTCGAGGTAATGAGCCAAACCGAGCTGTGAGTTAGGGTCTTCCAGTGAACCTACCGGCAGCGCTAATGCCGCAAGCGATTTAGGTGCATCTTTATCTGATACCAAAATCACCTTCATTCCATTATCTAGCTTGATCGCCTCATATAAACGCGGATCGCTGGCGCTCTTATCGATTTTCTCAGCCAATGCTTCCCATCCGGCAGGATCAGCCTTGGCCGTGCTCGCCGTTGACCATAAAAGCGATGTGCTTATCAACAGTAATACCATTACCGTCAGGAATGAAAACTGCCTGCGCATGAATAACCTAACCATCTTTTACCCCAAAAAGCCGAAAAATAATGCCATTGATACACCGTCTCAGCAGCGAATAGACATCACGTTAAGACAGACTAAGCGCTCACGCAAATTCGGTCTGACAAAAACACCTGTGTTTGACCACCATCAATCCAGATTATTCCGCGCGATCGGCAAATAATACTGCTCCGCCCATTGCTGAACCTCGCGCATTTTTTTCTCATCCATAGTGCGCATTACTCGCTGGATGTAAGGATCAGAGCCCTCGCCTATAACACGCTGGTCACCCTGCCATGCCAACAATAGTTTCATTTGTGCCTTCGATTGGGTTTGCTCATCCCAATCGACCATTCCGGAATCCTTATCAAAGCAGGCGCTCAGCCACGCCCAACCGGTTTTAGGCAGCAGTAAAAGAGGACAACTGCGACCTTGGCGATAACCTTCAATCAGTGGTAATAGCGCTTTTTCAGCGTCTTTGGGTGATAAAGGCGCAAAATGCCACGCCGAGTTTTGGCGACCAAAACACCGACTCTCACCTTCACCACCGCTAAAGCAATAAAACAAATGCTCAATCCACAAAGCCATACCATCTACCGCCCCAAGGATTGCTGGCCGCCAACGTACCAAGCCGTTATCTTGTACCTGCTGTAACCAACCGGTTAACCGCACACCACCCAGCATATAATCAATCTCAATGCTGTGCCCCGCTTGGCGATGCTCTCTTACCTTTGCGGCAACCTCCGACATTTCTTCCTGCTGTTTTTCCCAATAGAGTTCACCAAAGGCACCGTACGGCAAGCCACCCGCAGAGCGAAAACGGCGGAACAACGTCTCAGCCTCATCGCCATCAATCAACTGATTCAAGAGCTGACTATTGAGCTGATAGCGGCTGAGATTATCCAGCGTGAACGGTTCTTCATCCGGTAGCTCGGTTTCTTCTAAAACGAAGTTGACGCCAAGGCGCATCTGGAAAAAGGCGCGTACCGGATGACGGTAAAAACGAATCAGCTCATCTAGCGTAATCGTCGAAAACTCTTCTAGCGGCAACGCTAAAGCAAACTCCTGATGTGCCTCACCGCTACGCCGGGCGGCAGGCAACCACTCAGACGCATAACTTTGGCTTTCACTTCCCACGGCATAGTTTTCCGAGGCAAAAGGCACTCGCGGGTGCTGAATTTGCAAATATTCCATTACTCGCTTCGCGCTGCTATCGACGTCCAGCGTCTCGTCTCCCGGTAAATGGTGGCTTTGAGCAATATATTCCATCAGCTCACTGACCAATACCGACGGGTAACGCGGCGCATTATCCTGTATAGAGCGTCCTATGTAGCTGATATAAAGACGCTCTTGTGCTGACAGCAGCGCTTCAAGAAACAGATAGCGGTCGTCGTCTCGGCGGCTTCTATCGCCGCGTTGTACTTTGTTCGCCATCAGATCGAAACCTAATGGCGCAATAGTGCGCGGATAAATGCCATCATTCATGCCTAGCAGACACACCACTTTGAAGGGAATGGAGCGCATTGGCATAAGAGTGCAGAAGTTTATCGGCCCAGCCAAAAAACGTTGGCTAATTCGCTCATTGTCTAAGCGTGATGTCAATTCATCGCGCAAAATTGAGATAGGTATCGCCTGGGGATATTCCGCGCTAATGCCATAACCAATCACCTTTAACCATTGCTGCTCAATGAGAGCTTGAACCGCCTCGGTTTCGCTATCTTGCTCAAAGAATTCGTTAAGGATTTCACGGCATAGCGGCTGCCACTCCTGAACACGATATTCACCGCGAAGCCGCGTACGCCACACGCTGAGCCTCATCAATAAATCAGCCAGTTGACCAGCTAACTCAGCAATAAGCCCGCTGGATTCATCATAAGGTAGCACCCCATTCCAATCGCCACAGCGACTATCCATTGCATAACCGAGCAACATGCGGGTTAAGCCAAACTGCCACGTATGTTGCCCCGTCGCGGGCAGATCCAGCGCACGCACATTGTCATCGTCTAGCCCCCAGCGGATCCCAGACTCATCAACCCAATGGCGTAAACGACGCAATCCCTCTTCGCTAATGCCAAAATGTGCGGCCAGAGCAGGTACTTCCAGCAACGTTAAAACATGCTCAGAGGTAAAGCGACTGTTAGGTAGCTCAAGCAACGTCAAGAAAGCCTGTATTACTGGATGCGCCTGACGCGCACTGCGGTCAGAAATGGCAAAAGGCAGATAGCGCTCACGCGGCGCATTACCAAACACGGCCTGAATAAATGGCGTATAGCTGTCGATGTCAGCAACCATCACAATGACATCGCGCGGAGTCAGAGAAGGATCTTCCGCAAATAAATCCAGCAGTCTGTCATGTAAAACTTCAACTTCACGCTGAGGGCTGTGGCAAAGGTTTACGCTAATACTGCGATCTCCCCGCTCTAACAACCGTTTTCCACTGCTGCTGTTTAGGCGCTCTGGGCTGTCGACTATCTGGCTGTGGTCTTCCAGCTCAAGCAAATCGCGTTGAATGCGCGTCAGAAGTGTATCTTCCGTTAAATCGACAAAGGCATGTACTTCCTGCGGCTCGCGCTGCGCCAACAGATACATATGATCGCGCCCTAGCTTTCCCCAAGACGCAAGCAGTGGGTTACTGAGGTCTTGTTCACCGTCTGGTTTAAATAGTTCAGACGCGCTCTGAGGATCGCGGAAGAGGCTAATTTCCTGTTGACGTTGAATATGGTGACGACGTTTCCGGCTCTGTAGCTTGGCAAGAAATGCATAGTCTTGAATATCACCCCAATAATAACGACATGGGTTAGTAAACATCAGGTGCACATCAATATGCTTACCTAATGCCTTTAAAGCATCGAGATAAATCGGTGGAAGCGCGGCAATCCCACAAATGAAAACACGTTTAGGCAGCCCTTGTGGACACGCTGTTGCCTGCTCTAAGGTTTGTATAAACTTTTCGTACAAATTAGCGCGGTGCCATTCAGGTTGTTTTAGCTCGGCGGTATATTCTTTCAACGCCACCCACAGTGGAGCCTGCCATTGCTGCGACTCATCCAGACCGTCGACATACTCACCGCGCTCCCAAATCTGTAGCCACTCAGGACGGTACACTAAGTACTGGTCGTAAAGGTCAGCGACACGCGCCGCAAGCTGGAAATGTTTGCGGCGATCCTCATCGTCAGAGAGATAACGCGCCAGCGGCAAAAACGCTTCTTGCTCCAGCATTTTCGGCAATAGCCACATCAGTTTCCACGTCATGGCGTCTTTACTGAAAGCACTCTCTTTGGGAATGCCAGGCATGACCTGTGTAAACAAATTCCAGATGAATGTCGCCGGCAGAGGGAATTCGATATTGGCAGCAATACCAAACTGTTTCGCCAACTCCATTTGGAGCCACTGCGCCATACCGGGACTTTGTACCAAAATCACTTCCTGCTCAAAAGGATTCTGCAAAGGTTGTCCTTCAATCAGCGCCGCGATCAGCTGTTTGAGCAAATCCAATTGGTTCGAGTGATAAACAGTAAACATGCGTTCTCCAACAATACAGGCAATGCACATACAGCTTGAAGTATGACGGGGTATACACTTTAGCCTTTCACGTCAGCTCAGGGAATAACAACCGCGACTTACTCCATCAACTGACTGCAGATTGTTCTTTCAAGCTGAGCCTGAATATTCAACGGCGCTCGAATGCTGGCTGAAATGATTTCGCATTCAAACTGCGACCGCGCCGTGACGACTATCGACCACGTATTGGGCAAAGCGAGCCGCGCGGGTATTTCAGCATTGGATGCCCCCATCCGATACAGCGTTATCGCCTGTTCACTCCTTTGCCATGCCTGTTGCTGCTGCCATAGCCTAACTTGCGATCGCGCCATCCATTGTTGATAGTTGAGTAACCCCAGAAACCCAACCGAGACTAATAGAATACTCACCATCACTTCAATCAGACCAAAACCAGACTGGCTATGAGTCTTCTGCTCTGTCGTGGCTAACATAGGCTTTCAAATCCTAGCGGAGAATAATCGAGCCACCCGGTAGAAAGTCGTAGCAAACGCGTCGTGCCCTGTGGCGTCACCCGCGAGTTTACATAGCTAAATCGCCTGATTTGTGCCGCATAGGTTTTTGTCTGTATGACCGCACACACAATGCCGAGCTCGGCGGTGATGGATTTAAAACATACCGTCACGGATGAAAAACGCTGGCAGCTAGCCACTCGTGGTTTGGGCCATTCATGGGTCGCGATTACCTGACTTAGCGTTGATTCAACCTGTTGACGTACTGTCATTAGCTGCCGTTGGTAGGCGAGAGTTTGTACCTGATGCTCTATACGCCCCTGCTGCGCACTGACGATCAAGAGTGACAAGCTCAACATCATAAGCACCGAGGGTAGTAGCATGCTGCCTGACTGATTATTTTCATGGCTGCTAGATAAGTTCATTTTTCAACCATTCGCCCATTCTCTGGCAGTATATATCGCGTTTGCTGTACGGCAGCAAAAGGCGGCTTTATCCGCTGTAGCGCGAGCTGCACCTCATACCCACGATAAAGCGGAGCCACGTTGAAAAGCGAAACCTTAATCTCTTTTTCATCCGTGATTTTGTCCCAACCATTTCCCGAACATTGCTGGATGCCTCTCGCCGTTTCCAAAGCGCCGTTGCGTAAGCGGTAACCGAATGAATCTGCAGTAGCCGCAGAAGAGAGATCGATTCTTCCGTTGGTATCTAGATCGTAGAACACGATCAAACACGAATTTGCGGACTCCCCGCCAGTGCTGGCAATCATTGGCTGAGGGACTGAACATCCTTGAGCGCAAAATCCTGATCGAGTGAGGTCTTTATCTATACGATCTAAAAGCTGAGCGATGGATTCCTGTATCTGCTGCCAACGCTGAGCTTTAATATTGCCAGCGCGTAGCATGACCAATATTTGGCTGGTTGATAGCAGCACGATGCTTGAGAGCAACAAAGTCACCAGCACATCGGGAAGCGCCATACCCTTCTGAGGGTTTAGCTGCATGATGGGATCCCCAGCAGGCGTTTAGGTTGAGCACACAAACGTAGACGTCCTTGAGCCGACCAAATGGCACTTACCGTTCCCGCTTCACTGCTCAATTCGATATGCCCAGCCATCGCATTATTTCGTATGCCGTAAAATCCTGCGCTTTTGCTCATTTGGGATGCGATAGCAATATCAGGCGTGGAGGGGGTAAAACGCCGTGCGGTATTTTGAACACTCACGCTTCGTTGCGAAGCATCAACCACAATTTGAGCCGTGCCGTTTTCGGCAAAAGCGCGTTGCTGAATCTGCTGTAAAAATGCCAATAGTTGCAGACTAGTCTGTTCAAGCTGTAGCGCCATCCGTTGTTGTTTGAATCCATGTAAGCCATACGCCGCCATACTGGATACCAGCAACATAACCACCATCATTTCCAGCAAAGTAAAGCCGCTCATACGTGACCATTCCATTGTCTTTTCCTTTGTACTGACCGATAGGCATACCCTAACGATCCAGATAAGAAAGAAAAGCACAGCGCTTAACTTCAGGAATACCCGCCGCAGACGATTTGAGCTATCGATGTAATTTGCACGAAGATTTGCGAAACACCGCTCAACGTCGTCTGGAAGTATGAAAAAGGAGAGGACAAGCGAAGATAAAGAAGGTAAAAAAACGCCAGCTCGGTGGCTGTAATGCTGTTCATTTAAGAGATCGAGATACACGGGGCTAGCACACCGCGGGGCGCTCCGGCGGCTTCGCCGCTACGACCCCATCGGTGTACTTCCCCTAAAATCAGGCTTAACTGGCAAGCATTACAGCTCGGTGGCTGGCGCTTTATTGAACGGATAGATGAAATTATATCGCAACCGGCGC
>NZ_JAVXIQ010000043.1:0-17233 GCF_036648275.1 Hafnia sp.
TATGCATAAATTTACCGCCGGTGGGGACTTCCACCCCGCCCTGAGAATAAGCAGGCCAACTATAACGCTAATGACTAATTTGGGCAATCGGCTTTCCTGATTATCCAAGAACGATCACAGAGGTTTATCCGTTAGCCAACTCGCATTACACTATGGACTTAAAGCATCACGGCTATGCCGCAGCTCAATATCATCGTCATTCGTTCTGATCGTGGTGTGAAGCCACAACGCATGACCATAACGACCAAGGAACACTCCATGATTGACCCGAAGAAAATTGAACAAATTGCTCGTCAGGTGCATGAGTCTATGCCAAAAGGACTGCGTGAGTTCGGGGATGATGTCGAGAAGAAGATACGCCAAATCCTACAAGCACAGTTCAACCGTATGGATTTAGTCAACCGTGAAGAGTTTGACGTGCAGACTCAAGTTCTCATGCGTACCCGCGAGAAACTCGCCCTGATGGAACAACGCCTTTCTGCGCTAGAAGAAAAACTGGCGGCAACAGAGACGACGACCAAAGACGCGGAATAATCCAACTCAGCCCCAAAAGTAAAACGGAAGCTTAGGCTTCCGTTTTTTGTTTGTTCAATATGCAAGAAAACAACAGTACTAATACGAATCTAGGCACCCGCGACGGCGCGCTTCGGCAGGAAAGCCCACAGAGCGGCTAACATAACCATGGCGTACGCACTTTTCCATCCCACCATATACAGCAACAGTAAGCATAATACTCCACCTATTGCCGCCATCAGGCGTGAACGCCCTTTCAGCAATCGACACCCCGCCAACATGCACAGTAGATAGATCATAATAAAAATACCATTGGCATAGATGATCAATTCATCTAAAGCGATACCTAGCGTGAAAATGCCAACCGCACATACCAAGCAACAGCCAAGAACCACATTTAACGCATTAACCGGCGCCTGACGTGCAGAAAGTTTCGCCAAACGACTGTTCTGCTTTAGCTGAGCCTGTGACCAAACTAAACGAGCAAAACTTTGAGTATAAATATTCAGGCT
The DNA here is from genome assembly GCF_036648275.1 of Hafnia sp. Lineage (NCBI taxonomy): Bacteria > Pseudomonadati > Pseudomonadota > Gammaproteobacteria > Enterobacterales > Hafniaceae > Hafnia > Hafnia sp. The sequence continues at coordinate 1,026 of NZ_JAVXIQ010000043.1, forward strand.
GGCAAAACAGGCAAGATAGCCAATAATACAGGCGACCCAAAGCGCTTTCTGTCCAAACAGTTGAACCACTATCCCCGGCAATGACGCAGCCGCTGCTTTTTCCGCGCCGAAAGCATTGAAGTGCAGTACGGCAACCGTACATCCCCAATAGACAATCCCAGCCAACAGCAAACCTATTATCAGCGCCCGCGGGAAATCACGTTCAGGATGCTTAAATTCAGAAGCCAAATGAGCAAAGGCTTCTAAGCCCACAAAGCACCAGAACATCACTGCCAAAGCGGAGAATAAATTACTAGGGCTAACATCAGACGGTTGAGGGAATGGAATTTCGGCAGGAGAGATCCCCCCGCGCCACCAAATAGCAGCCACAAGTGCCACAACCAGTGCAGCAATCAACGTCTGAAGGTTAGCGCTGGAACCGGCGCCTCGTGTACCGAGAAACCACACCGCGCTCAGAGTTCCGACCTCGACCAACAGTAGCTGCCAACCATGCCAGCCGAACATGGCCTGCCAAAAGCCTGCTGCAATTTGTAATGCCGCAGGCAAACCAACGGGGATAACCGAAAGAAATAGCCAGCCCGTGACTCGGGCCATATGCGGCCCAAATGCCATACCGACGAAATGGGCAGCGCCGCCAGCGCTAGGAAAATGACGCCCTAGCGCGGCAAAACCAATAGCAATCGGAAAAACGAGCACAATCAGAATGGGCCAAGCCCATAAACTATCATTGCCCGCCACTAATGCCGCCAACGCAGGAACGGCAAATACCCCCGTTCCTAACAATGACGTCGACAGTAGCCCCACGCCCTGAGCCAATCCCAGCTCTTGCTTTAATCCACTCACAGTGTGTTCCGATTGTCGTGCGTCAGGCCTTTACTCGTGCCCCTGACGAATGGTTTTTATAATATTGGTGGTTGAGCAGCCATCTTCAAAGTTCAGCACACGCACTTCACCACCTGCAGCAATAACCTCTTTGCCACCAGCAATATCTTCCGGCTTGTAATCGCCACCTTTGACCAGCAGGTCTGGCAAAATTTCAGAGATAATGCGCTGCGGAGTATCTTCTTCAAACGAGATAACCCAATCCACCGCTTCCAACGCCGCCAGCACAATCATACGCTGCGCCAGCGCATTCACCGGACGCTCTTCGCCTTTTAGTCGTTTGGTTGATGCATCGCTGTTAACCGCGACAATCAGGCGATCGCCAAGCTTACGCGCATTAGCTAAATAAGAGACATGTCCCGCGTGGAGAATGTCAAAAACGCCGTTGGTCATAACGACTTTTTCACCACGCTGGCGAGCATTAGCGACGGCCACTTTTAGCTCGTCTTGACTCATTACGCCAAAGCCCGTCTCGCTGCGTCCACGAATGGCATTTTCCAATTCAATCGGAGAAACCGTTGACGTCCCCAGCTTGCCAACCACGACACCGGCGCCAGCATTCGCCAAGAAACAGGCTTCTTCCAATGAAGTGCCTGCGGCAATACACGTTGCCAACACACCAATAACCGTATCACCCGCACCGGTTACGTCATAAACTTCCTGCGCCTGCGTCGGCATGTGCAAAGGTGGCTGGTCGTGCTGCAGTAGCGTCATGCCTTGCTCAGAACGCGTCACCAACAACGCCGTCAGCTCAAATTCACGCATCAGTTGTAACCCACGCTCGACCAACTCTTCATCGGTTTTGCAGCGGCCAACAACGGCTTCAAATTCAGACAGATTTGGCGTTAACAACGTGGCACCGCGGTAGCGCTCAAAATCGGTACCTTTCGGATCAATCAGCACAGGTACATTCGCCGCACGCGCTAATTGAATCATCTGCTGGACGGAGTTCAGAGCGCCTTTCGCGTAATCGGATAAAATTAGCGCACCTAATTTTGGCAATACGTGCTGAATTCTGTCGAAGATCGGTTGAGGATCAATACTGCTAAAGCCCTCTTCAAAATCGAGACGAATCAGTTGCTGGTTACGCGATAAAACACGCAGTTTTGTAATTGTCGGATGCGTCGGCACAGAGACAAAATCGCATTTAACATTCACTTCACCCAGCTTCGCGCTCAGCGCTCTGGCCGCATCATCGATGCCGGTCAAACCCACCAAACGGGCGTTTGCACCAAGGGATGCAATGTTCATGGCCACGTTAGCCGCACCGCCAGGACGCTCCTCAACGGTATCCACTTTTACGACAGGCACTGGCGCTTCCGGTGAAATACGGCTGGTGGGTCCATACCAGTAGCGATCTAACATTACGTCACCCACAACCAGTACGTTGGCATGACGGAAATCAGGTAGGGTTACTTTCATCCCCAGACTCCAAAACAGACTAAGATGGCGGCGATATTATCACAAGCGCCGTTATTTCTATTACAATAGGCTCTCAATTCATTGACCGAGGTTCTGGTTTCTCCGTTATGGCTGACAATCACGTTTACCCGAAATTCGAGCGCGAACTACTGCACCCACGTTACTGGTTAACTTGGCTAGGGCTCGGAGTGCTATACATTTTAGTCCTCTTGCCCTATCCGTGGCTGTTTAAATTAGGAACGTGGTTAGGCAGAACTGCGATGAAGTTTATGAAACGCCGGGTAAAAATTTCTTTGCGTAATTTGGAGCTCTGCTTCCCTGAAATGTCAGAGTCTGAGCGCAAAGAAAGAGTTGCCAAAAATTTTGAGTCCGTAGGTATGGGGCTTATTGAAACCGGCATGGCTTGGTTTTGGCCAACGTGGCGAATTAACCGCTGGTGTAAAGCCGAAGGGCTAGAAAACATCACCAAAGCACAACAGGAAGGAAAAGGTGTTTTGCTGATTGGTTTGCATTTTCTCACGCTGGAATTGGGCGCTCGCATTTTTGGCGTTCACAATCCCGGCGTGGGTGTTTATCGCCCGAACGACAACAAAGTTGTCGACTGGATGCAAACTTGGGGACGTCTACGATCTAACAAATATATGCTGGATCGAAAAGACGTTAAAGGCATGATCCGAGCGTTGAAAGAGGGTGAAATTGTCTGGTATGCGCCAGACCACGATTACGGCCCCCGCAGCAGCGTATTCGTGCCACTATTTGCCGTAGAACAGGCTGCGACCACCACCGGCACATACATTCTGGCACGTATGGGAAAACCTGCGATTATTCCGTTCAATGCCATTCGAGCCGAAGATGGCAGTGGCTACACCATGATTATTCAGCCACGTTTGGAAGATTTCCCGCTAGAAAACGAAACCGTAGCGGCAGCAGCGATGAATAAAGTCGTTGAGCAAGAAATTTTACGCGCGCCGAATCAATATATGTGGATGCACCGCCGCTTCAAGACTCGCCCGAAAGGAATGCCTTCGCGCTATTAGCAGCCAGATAATGAATAGCTAAATAGATACACGGCAACGGTTTCAAGGACGAAGCCACTAATACCCAAAGACTAAGAAATCCATCGCCCCAACAATGTCATCTCGGCAATAATTCAAGTCATCGACTTGCTCACCCAGTTGGGACAGGGCAACCCCCGACATCTGCGGCGTCATCAACAGCACCTCTTGTCCTTCAATCTTAAAGCTCAAGATCAAACGTTCTTGCTCAGCCAACGGCGATGATGGATTTCTCAATCCCAGCGGGATGACCATTCGAGTAGACAGAGATGACAAAAAATCGTGCTGAACATCCAGAAGATAGGGAAAGCGCTTTGCCGACGCGCGATCCCGGTTTGCATATACGCAAAACTGGCTCATCAGAAAGACCTCAGGCCATCACTGAATACGCCATGCTCTTCCACATCCTGATTGTACGCAGCAATGCTTTGACGATTATTTGCCAGCCACTGCTGTTGCCCTTTGGCAATCACTGCCCGTTGCAGTGCATCCTCCATCACTGCAGATAAATTGATATTGAGTGCCTTTGCCTGCTGTATCAGTCCTTGATCGATGCTCACATTAACCGCCTTTTTGCTGCCCGTTAGCAGTGTTTTACGTTTCATACTAAAATCTCATGCGCATAAATTATGCGCATTATAGAACAACAAAAAGACAAATGAATAAAATTTGCGCACAACTTCTCAAAGATTATATTTTCTCACCCAGCCACTTGGCCCAGCTTTGACGAACCTGCTCACGCTCGGCAACAAACATATCCAACCCAACCGTTCCTGACTGCTCTTGCAGAGCCAAGTGATGGATCGCATCACGCATCGTGACATATGCTTTGGTCAGCGCCGCGGCCTCATCATCAGGCATGATGTTGTAGTTTGCCATCAACTCGAAAATACGTACGTTATCAGACCAGCGAGTAAGCCGAGGTTCTTGGGCCGCGTAGTTCAACACGAGATATTGTGCAATGAACTCAATGTCAGTGATGCCGCCTTCATCTGCTTTAATATCAAACATCTCGCGATGCTTGCCCCCTAAATGTTGGCGCATTTTTTCGCGCATCTCACGCACCTCGATCTTCAGCGTATCGCCGACTCGAGGGCGGCATAGGATCTCATGTCGAATGGCGTCAAACTGCTGATGGATTTGTGTATCGCCGTAGACTGGGCGGGCGCGCACCAAAGCTTGATGTTCCCATGTCCAGGCCTCGTTACGCTGATATTCTGCGAAAGACTCCACGGTACTAACCAACATTCCCGACGCCCCCGATGGGCGCAGGCGAGCATCCACTTCGTATAAAATGCCAGAGGACGTTCGGGTACTGAACAGATGCATGATGCGCTGCGCCAAACGCAGATAGAACTGACGCCCGTCAATGCTACGTTCTCCGCTGGTCATCACATCAGAAGGGCAATCCAACAGGAAAACCAGATCCAGATCAGAACTGTATCCCAACTCCCAGCCACCGAGCTTACCGTAGCCAAGCACCGCAAACCCACGCCCTTCTCGTCCTTGCAAGTGAGTCGGTTGACCATAGCGCGCAACCATATGAGTCCATGCCTGTTGTACTACGGCATCAATCATCGCTTCGGCCAAATAGGTGAGATGATCGCTAACTTTCATCACCGGCAGCGCACCAGATATATCACTAGCAGCAATTCTTAGTTGATGTGCATGCTTAAACTGGCGCAACGCCTCAAGATTTTGCTCTTCATCATCGGCGGGAACACGCATCAAATATTGGCGCAATTCATCTTGGTAAGCATCCTGCGGCACGGGTTGATACAGCGTGTTGGGATCAAGTAACTCATCCAGCAACAGCGGATAACGAGCCAACTGCGTCGCCACCATCGGCGATGCCGCACACAGGCGGATAAGCTGGCTCAGCGCAGCGCGATACTCGACCAACAGTTCCAGATAAGTGGTGCGCGTTACGATATTTAATAACAAAGGTGTTAGACGTTGCAGTACACGTACGGCATCTTCTCGGGCACAAACTTCACCTAACAACTCTGGCATTAACTGGCCCAGCACTTCTCGACCACGCGGACCGATGGTGCGTTTATCCACATCATTACGAAAATCATTGATGCATCTGAGCAGTAACTGACGCGATTCGCCCTCTAACTGCGGAGTAAAAGGGTCAAGATCGCTTTCATCAAGCGAATCCTGCCACAGCGCAGCAAACTGCTCGCTAGGTGCCGTCTCACCGCCTTCATTCCCCTCGTCATCGCCAATAAGCTCGTTAAAAATTAAACGAACACTGCGCATATGCTGATCTCGCTGTGCCATGAGTTCCGGCCAATCACCAAACCCCATTCCCCACGCTAAACGCGCCTGATTCAGCTCATCTGTCGGTAACGTTTGGGTTTGCTCATCATTGATGGCCTGCAGAAGATTTTCCAGACGACGCAAAAACAGGTAACTGCTGAGCAAAGATTCAACCTGCTCCGGCTGGAGCAGACCAAGCTGGCCGATAGCACGTAAAGAAGGCTGCAACGCCCGTTGTTGCAAACTGGGTTCACGACCCCCGCGGATCAGTTGGAAAACTTGGGTGATAAATTCAATCTCACGAATGCCCCCCGCCCCAAGCTTAATGTTATCTTTCAAACCCCTGCGCCGCACTTCACGGGCAATCATGCTTTTCATGTTTCTCAGCGACTGAATCACGCTGAAATCAATATAGCGGCGAAAGACAAACGGGCGCAAAGTACGGCGTAGCTCTTGGCTGTAGGCATCTTCGCTGCCGCCCATCAACCGTGCTTTCACCATGGCATAACGTTCCCAGTCGCGCCCTTGCTCCTGATAATAATCCTCCAGCGCAGCAAAACTCAGCACCAAAGGACCGCTGTCGCCAAACGGACGCAACCGCATATCAACGCGGTAGACAAATCCGTCTACCGTGGGCTGATCGAGCGCTTTGATCAAACGCTGTCCCAAGCGGGTAAAGAACTGCGCGTTATCTAACTCACGCCGTCCTCCCTGAGTTACGCCGCTTTCTGGATAGGCAAAAATCAGATCGATATCCGAGGAAAAATTTAGTTCTCCACCGCCCAATTTCCCCATACCTAAAATCAACAGCGGCTGTGGCTCGCCCTGAGAATTACACGGTGTTCCCCATTCGGCACAGCATGTTTGATAGAGGCGATCGCGAGCAGTAATAATCAGTGTTTCAGCCAGTTCGCTTAGTTGGCGCAACGTATCGCTCGTTTCACACAGATTAAGCGATTGCATCCATGAAATACGCGCCAGCATATGTCGGCGAAACAGCCGTAGTCCGCGCATTAGGCTGGCTTCATCGAGAGCGTTTACTAATTGTTCGTCTAACCAATTAGCATAATTTTGCCACTCGTTAGACGTTGGAGGGGTGTCATGCAGTTGCTGCCACCATTCGGGATGCGTAATGAAATTTTCACTCATGAAGTCGCTTAGCGCGAGAGCACAAAGCTCCTCAGGAGAGGAAACGGCCAAACGCTCCGAGATTTGCGTGGCCTGAGCCTGCAACAAAGAGGGAAGCGGGCGGGAAGCAAACGCAGACATAGACACTCCCTTGAACATTCGCCTGTATTCAGGCGGAAAACGGTGCAGAACTCTCCTTCTTTGCTCTCTCCAGCGCTCACTGGAGAGGAGGCGTATGACTCAATGCCAAAGAAGGAGCGACGAATCAATGAGTACCATTCAACCAAAATACGGGCTGATCCATGGCATGCTTACGGGTAGATTCAATATATGCTTCCTGTTTCTGGATGATGGCTTGTTGCAGCGTCTGCCAACCAGATAAATATTGCGCAACATCCTCATCGGGATACGCACCTGACAGCACATGAAACGACAGCAGTTGGCGAACCAAACGCGTATATTTATCCTGATATTCGCCGCCATGATGCACATGGTCAAAGGCTTCCTTCAGCTCAGCACCGGCCCGACCTAACATGATGTCAGCAAAGCGCTTGAAGGATGCATTCAATTTAGTTTGAGTTTTCTCATTCACAAAAGAACGCCAGCCTGCGGTCGCTATCCAGCGAGTAAGTGCTAACTGGGTATTCAGATACAACGGGCTAAAACAGACCTTTTGTGCATCTAAACGCGGCGTCGCCAATTGTTCTTCCAGCGCGGTCAGCCCCGCACGCAGCTCAGTGCTTGCCTTACGCGGTACTAATCCACCGAACAGCACAAAAATCTGTCGCAGCAGTTCAACCGCTTCAAGTACGGTTTTCTGCGCTTTACGGTCACCCTGTAACCAAACTTCCTCGTTGGCTTGCCAGTGACGTAGTGCGAAGGTAAAGGCGTCGGTCATGCCCTGTTCGACGCTGGCTTTAGGCGCCACTTTCAGTATTCCAAGCGGAACAATTTCACGCTGCGGATTGCCTTTTGCCAAATGATAACCCCGCGCGGCTTTACTTAAACTGCCTAAGCGAAGTCCCCCTTCGGCGGTAATCTCCTGCGCAAAGGCCAGCAAATCTTCGCGGCTACCCGATTTCAGCTCCAGCTCAATCTCATATAGCGGCTCGCTCAGCTCGCCGGCTTTGACCTCGCCTTGATCCAACGCAACCTCTATCTCGCTGGAACGGTAAGTAACCACCCACTTTTCACGCGCAAAATGCGTGCTAAATACGGGAGATAGCGCAGCTTGCAATGCATCAACATCGCAACCCTTCGGCCAAACTTCTGGTGGAAGCAGACGAATATCTAAATCGGCGCCTTTCAGTTCAACGTTAAACTCAGGTCGCTGGTGCAGGCCACCAATGGTTTTCCCCGCCGTTTTGAGCGTCATCTCATAGCGATCGCCATAGCCACGAACGCGTAATCCCATGTCATAGCCACGTAACGTGTTTTCAGACGTCTCATAATAGATATTGGTCAGTTTTTGAGCCGCCGTATGTACATTTGGCCACGGGGCCAAACGCGCAGATAGTTGTTCCGCGACTTCTGGCGTAGCGATGAATTTTAGTTCGATTTCTACGGTCATAGCTTCGGTCATAGTTTCATTCACATTAAGGTTTTACCGAACTATATCAATAAGTTCAGTTTGAAATACAAAAATTGTGTGCAACACAAAACACATCAGTTAACATGCGCACCCTTCTGACAACTTTTGCGCAGAAAACCATCAAAAGGTGCATGAGTGATGCCAGTAAATACTATTTTAGGATTGTTTGCCAAGTCTCCCCTGAAACCGCTTCAGGAACATGCTAGCCGCGTGCATGAATGCTGCTCGCTGCTGGTACCTTTCTTTCAAGCCACCGCTCAACAGCAGTGGGATGAAGCCCAACATATTCGTGAGCTGATTTCTACTCTGGAAAAGCAGGCTGACGTGCTTAAACGGGAAATTCGCCTCAAGTTACCGCGCGGCCTATTTCTGCCGGTTGACCGCTCCGACATGCTTGATTTAGTCACCCAGCAGGATCGTTTGGCCAATCGCGCCAAGGATATTGCGGGTCGTGTCATTGGTCGCAATTTGCAGGTACCACAGCAAATGCAGGCAGATTTCATGGTCTACCTACAACGTTGCCTAGATGCTACCACGCAGGCGAATAAAGTGATCCACGAACTGGACGAACTTTTAGAAACCGGCTTCCGTGGACGCGAAGCATCCTTAGTAGAGCAAATGGTGATGGAGTTAGATCACATTGAAGATGACACCGATCATCAGCAGATCCTACTGCGTCAAGCATTGCTCGTCCTCGAACCACAACATAACCCTATCGACGTGATGTGCCTGTATCAGGTCATGGAGTGGATTGGCAGTCTTGCCGACGAATCTCTGCGCGTCGGTTCTCGCCTTGAGATGATGCTGGCTCGCGGCTAACCCTTGGTTTCTTATTGTTAACTTTAATCTTTTATATTTTGGACTCACATAAATGGCAATTATTGCTGACCACGGCACTTTGCTGATCCTCATCGCTGCATTTTTTGGCTTGCTGATGGCGATTGGTATCGGGGCTAATGACGTTGCAAACGCAATGGGCACCTCCGTTGGCGCCCGCGCTATCACCGTCCGTCAGGCGATTATTATCGCCATGATATTTGAATTCGCCGGTGCCTATTTGGCCGGTGGTGAAGTCACGCAAACCATTCGTAATGGCATTATTGATACTAGCGCGTTTAGCGCTCAGCCGGACGTGCTGATATTCGGCATGATGTCATCGTTGCTAGCCGCTGGTATCTGGCTCATCTTAGCCTCGATGATGGGCTGGCCGGTATCAACGACCCACTCCATCATTGGTGCAATTATTGGTTTTGCCTGCGTATCCGTCGGGCCTGATGCCGTCGAATGGGGCGGCGTGAAAGGTATTGTCGGCAGTTGGATCATTACGCCTCTCATTTCGGGCGTAGTGGCCTACGGTATTTTCCTCAGCGCTCAGCGCCTGATCTTTAATACCGATAAACCGTTTGCCAACGCCCGCCGCTATGGCCCTATTTATATGTTTTTGACGTCGCTGGTCATTTTGCTGGTGACCATCAAAAAAGGGTTAAAACACGTTGGGTTACACCTAACCAACGGCGAAACGTGGCTTATCTCTATCGCCCTCTCCGTTCTGGTGATGGTTGGCGGCTATTTCTACCTCGCGCGGAAATCCTTCGTCGATAATGCCGATGAAGAAGACCATTTCCGCGGCGTAGAAAAAGTATTCAGCCTATTAATGGTCATTACCGCCTGCGCGATGGCTTTCGCCCATGGCTCCAATGACGTCGCCAATGCGATTGGACCACTTTCCGCCATCGTTGCGATTGTGCATGATCCCATCGCACTAGCGTCTACCTCACCTATTGTTTGGTGGATATTACCACTGGGTGGAATTGGCATCGTGATTGGTTTAGCGTTGATGGGACGTCGTGTTATGGAAACCGTAGGCAGCGGCATCACCGACCTCACGCCAAGCCGTGGGTTCGCCGCGCAGTTTGCCACCGCGTCTACCGTGGTTATCGCATCAGGGACTGGGCTGCCAATCTCAACCACGCAAACGCTGGTGGGTGCCGTGTTAGGCGTAGGTTTTGCTCGCGGTATAGCGGCGTTAAATCTCAACGTTGTACGCAACATCGTCGCATCGTGGATCATTACGCTGCCAGCCGGTGCTGGATTATCGATCGTTCTGTTTTATATTTTGCAGGCGCTTTTTGGCTAATCTGCGCTTTTAGTTAATCCACCACTGAAAGCCAAATAAATAGATAAAACCACAGGTCTGATAAGCAATTATTAGGCCTGTTTATTTTTAGCGGCTGGCGTGGAACGTTGTCGCTGCCAGCGTTAGAAGTCAGAAAGTTCCCATTTCGGATTTTTCATTGCGTCGCCACACTGTTCCCCGTAGTATTTTGTCTCTTCATCCACTTAAAAATGAAAATCAGATGCATAAATTTCGCTTAGTTTGTTTAACACTACTCGCCGCCTGCTTTACGCTGAACGCCCATGCTGAAGAGAAGCGCTACATTTCCGACGAACTGAATACTTATGTCCACAGTGGCCCAGGTAACCAGTATCGTATTGTCGGAACACTGAATGCGGGTGAAGAAGTTGAGCTGTTGAGCGTTAATGCAGATAACAAATATGGTCAGGTGCGCGACGCTAAAGGCCGTACCGTGTGGCTACCGATGGAACAACTGAGTACCGAACCCAGTTTACGTAGCCGTGTTCCAGAGTTGGAACAGCAGGTCAAAACCTTAACGGACAAGCTAACCAATATCGATAACAGTTGGAACCAGCGCACCGCCGAAATGCAGCAAAAAGTCGCTAACAGTGACAACACCATCAACGGCCTAAAATCAGAGAATCAAAATCTGAAAGAACAACTGGCTAGCGCCCAAAAAAAGATGAGCGTCATCGATACCCAATTGGATGATAAAAAACGCGCCATCTTCATGGAGTGGTTCCTCTACGGCGGCGGCGTCGCAGGTGGTGGCCTGCTGCTAGGCCTGCTTTTACCGCGCCTAATCCCGCGCCGGAAAAAAGATCGCTGGATGAACTAATCACTCATGAAAAAAACGCCGCTTGCGGCGTTTTTTGTTTCTGCACTCGTAAGGTTTGTCGTAACCTATAGTTAACAAATCATCTGTTCCAAACAATTGTTTTATTCCTTTCATATCTTGAGTGACGATAACGTTGCAGCAAATATGTGGGGTATCTCTGAGGAAGTAAGTTTGAAGATTTTCTTGGTCGGCGGAGCCGTACGCGATAAACGATTAAATTTACCGGTTTATGATCGCGACTGGGTGATTGAAGGTGCAACCCCAGAAGAACTTATTGCGCAGGGGTTTGAGCAAGTTGGGAAAGATTTTCCCGTTTTTCTACACCCAAAGTCTCACGAAGAATATGCGCTGGCGCGTACTGAGCGTAAGTCAGGCCGTGGTTACACTGGTTTTGTCACCTACTTCGCTCCCGATGTGACGCTAGAGCAGGATTTGCTGCGCCGCGATCTCACCATAAACGCCATGGCTGAAAGCGCTGATGGCACGCTTATCGATCCCTATGGCGGCCTAGACGACTTAAATAACAAAGTGTTACGCCACGTCTCGGATGCGTTTCATGAAGACCCACTCCGCGTTTTGCGCGTCGCTCGCTTTGCTGCTCGCTTTGCCCATCTAGGATTCCATGTTGCAGCAGAAACCATAGCGTTGATGACGCAAATGACCACTGACAACGAGTTGCAGAATCTCACTCCAGAGCGCGTCTGGCGTGAAACTGAAAAAGCATTGATGACGCAAAGCCCGCAGATCTATTTCCAAGTGTTGCGCGACTGCGGTGCGCTGGCCATTTTATTTCCGGAAATCGATAATCTGTTTGGCGTACCGGCTCCAGAAAAGTGGCACCCGGAAATTGATACCGGAATACATACGCTAATGGCGCTTGCAATGGCCGCTAAACTCACTGAAGAGGTTGATGTACGGTTCGCCACGCTAACGCATGATTTAGGCAAAGGCCTAACACCGCCTGAGCTCTGGCCACATCACCATGGACACGGCCCTGCGGGCGTGAAACTGGTGGAAGCACTTTGCCAACGTATGCGCGTTCCTAATGCCGTTCGAGAATTAGCAAAAATTGTGGCTGAATATCACGATCTTATCCATACCGTGGAAAAATTACGGCCAGTCACTCTGCTCAAATTATTTGATTCTATTGATGTATGGCGCAAACCTCATCGTTTGGATCAAATGATTATGACCAGCGAAGCCGATGCGCGAGGCAGAACCGGTTTTGAAAATAATCCCTATCCACAGGGTGATTATCTGCGGGCAGCCTATAAAGTGGCCGAAGGTGTATCTGTACGAGACGTCGTGGATGCGGGATTCAAAGGGCAGCAAATTCGTGAAGAGTTACAGCAACGCCGTCTGCATGCGCTAAAAACGTGGAAACAAGAAGCTTCGCCTCAAGAAGACACAAATAGTCGCTAGAACACCAGATCAAAAAGGCCTCGGTATAAACCTGAGGCCTTTTTTCATCTCATCAGAAATCCCTTACAGGAACACCATATAGACCACTGCCGCAACGATAAAACGATAAATCGCGAATGGTACAAAAGAGATACGTTTAATCACGCTGAGGAAGGTTTTAATCGCAATCAGCGCCACGATAAACGCCGTGACGAATCCCACCGCAAACATGGGCAAATCAGCCACTGAGAGAAACGGCAGACTTTTATACAGCTCTAACGCCGTTGCGCCCATCATCATTGGTACAGCCAAAATGAAAGAGAATTCAGACGCTGCAAAGCGGCTCACGCCCATCAGCATACCGCCGGAAATAGTGGCTCCTGAGCGGGAAAAACCAGGCCAAAGCGCAAGACACTGAAAACAACCGATCATAAACGCCTGACGATAGGTAATATCATCCAGCCCTACCGCTCGCGGCTGCTTCGGCTTGAGCCATTCTGCGGCCAACAGTAGAAAACCGCCAACAACCAAAGCATACACAACGGTACGTGGCGCAAAGAGCGTCTTAATCGCATCGTGAAACACTAACCCCATCACCACCGCAGGGATCATCGCCAGAATAATATGCCCTAGCGTTAAATGCCCCTGAGTTTTTCCTTCATGCAAGGGAGGCTGACCAAAGTGGATGCCGATCAAACCAAACAGGCGACGCCAGAACATCACTACAACGGCTAAAATCGAGCCTAGCTGAATGATAACTTCAAAGGTTTTCGCTTTATCACCTTCAAATCCCAGCCAGTGCCCGACAATAATCATATGTCCCGTTGACGAAACGGGCAAAAACTCGGTAACACCCTCTACAACCCCAAGAATAAACGCATTGATCAGCAAATGCAGATCCATAAAAGCACTACCCTTTTTAAACGCGCAATAAACGCAAAAAAGTGACGCTATTGCGCCACTTATGATGTAAGACTGTGACTAGGCTAAATCAATAAAGTTTCGCCAATATGACATAAAAATCACACTGTTCTCACAAATTAAATCCGCTTTCCGCGTTCAATCTGTACGCCAACGCTTTTGGCGTGGGCAACCGCCCCTGGCTTACTCACTTTAATTCGTACCCAAGGGCTATTAAATCTATCCATCAGCATCACAGCCACTTCTTCCGCAACTCGCTCAACCAAAGCAAACTGATTCGGCTCAACATGCTTGATGACGGCTTCACTGACATCGGCGTAACTTAAACAGTCAGACACATCGTCACTCAGCGCTGCTTTGCGATTATCCCACGCCAGCTCTATATCAAATACCAGCTTTTGGCGAATGGTTTGCTCCCAGTCATAAACACCAATTGTGGTAATGACGGTTAATTCTTCAATAAATACGATGTCCATCACGTGATTCTCGGTTTTTGCCTTTGGTTGGATACCACTTCTGTTTGAATGTGCGTATTATCCACAGATATGGTTGTTAAAACGACCCTTAACCTTTATACCCTTTTATGTCTTTTGATGTAAAAAACAACGAACGTAAGACGGAGCTGAGTTATGAGTGCGACTGCGTTAGGCATGATTATTCTCGCATACCTGTGCGGCTCCATTTCCAGCGCTATTGTCGTCTGTCGAGTGGCGGGTCTACCCGATCCACGTGAGAACGGCTCTGGAAATCCGGGAGCCACCAATGTGTTACGCATTGGGGGCAAAACCGCCGCCGCTGCTGTGCTAATTTTTGATGTGCTCAAAGGTATGCTACCCGTTTGGCTAGCCTATAAATTTGACGTTGCACCTCTTTACCTTGGATTGACCGCAATAGCGGCCTGCCTAGGCCATATCTACCCGGTATTTTTTCATTTCCGCGGTGGGAAAGGCGTGGCGACAGCATTCGGAGCCATCGCACCTATCGGTTGGGATCTTACCGGTCTCATGACCGTAACATGGCTGCTCACCGTGTTGCTGAGTGGTTATTCTTCACTTGGCGCAATCGTCAGCGCGCTGGTTGCTCCGTTTTATGTATGGTGGTTCACCCCCCAGTTTACGTTTCCGGTTGCAATGCTTTCCTGCTTAATTCTGATGCGTCACCACGACAACATCCAACGTTTGTGGCGCGGACAAGAAAGCAAAATCTGGAAGAAACTCAAAAAGCCAACAAAAGAAGCCGACCCGACTTCTGAAGACTCGGCTTCTGAGAAAAAGCATACCGACCAATAGCAAAATGGCGACCTACAGGTCGCCATTTTCAGATTCACATATTGCTAGCTATCAACGTTACACCGCTGGCAGCTCAGCTAAAGGCCAACGTGGACGAACGGAAACACTCAGGTCGGCATTTACACCGCTCTTCAGTCGAACCATTCCGGCGTACGCAATCATCGCGCCATTGTCGGTACAAAACTCAGGGCGGGCATAAAAGACTTCACCACCGCGCTTTTTCATCATTTCGGCCAGACGAGCTCGCAGCGTACGGTTAGCGCTAACCCCACCGGCCATCACCAAACGTTTGAATCCTGTTTGCTCTAATGCACGTTTGCATTTAATCGCCAGTGTATCAACTACGGCATCTTCAAATGCACGTGCAATATCTGCGCGCGTTTGCTCGTCGGCCTCATTATTACGGATAGTGTTCGCGGCGAAGGTTTTCAAACCGGAAAAACTGAAATCAAGGCCGGGGCGATCGGTCATTGGGCGAGGGAAAACAAAGCGTCCGGCCTCTCCCTGCTGCGCCATTTTCGATAACATTGGGCCGCCCGGGTAGTCTAACCCCAGCAGTTTAGCGGTTTTATCGAAAGCTTCACCGGCGGCGTCATCAATAGATTCGCCTAACAATTCGTATTGCCCCATACCGGTTACGCTGATGAGCTGGGTATGCCCGCCAGAAACGAGTAGCGCAACAAACGGAAACGCAGGAGGATTATCTTCCAGCATTGGAGCGAGCAAATGGCCTTCCATATGATGAACAGGAACCGCAGGTAAATCCCATGCAAATGCCAACGCACGTCCCACGGTCGCGCCTACCAATAACGCACCAACCAGACCTGGCCCTGCGGTATATGCGACGCCATCGAGATCTTTTGCCGTTAAATTGGCTTCTTTTAGGGCCGCCTGAATCAGGGGAATGGTTTTGCGCACATGGTCGCGAGATGCCAGTTCAGGGACAACGCCACCGTAATCAGCATGTAGTTTTATCTGGCTATACAACTGGTTAGCCAAAATACCTTGTTCATCGTCATAAATGGCGATACCG
This sequence comes from Hafnia sp., assembly GCF_036648275.1. NCBI lineage: Bacteria > Pseudomonadati > Pseudomonadota > Gammaproteobacteria > Enterobacterales > Hafniaceae > Hafnia > Hafnia sp. Next base: position 16,988 of record NZ_JAVXIQ010000043.1, read on the forward strand.
GTTTCATCACAGGATGTTTCGATGCCCAGAATGCGCATGGCGGCTCCAACAACTTTTCTCCAACAACTAAGGTGGCGCATAATAGCACAATTCAGCTATACTGTTCCGCTTTCGTGCTGTGGCAAATTAACCGACTAAAAACCACCTGCTATCCTTGCTGTAACAAGTCAACGTAACAGTTGGATAGTGAAAATCCTGTGGACATTAGCGCATCATTGCTTTACAAAGCGGTGCTGTTCGGATTAA
>NZ_JAVXIQ010000044.1:0-17090 GCF_036648275.1 Hafnia sp.
TAAATGACTTGCTAGCTCGGACCGATATTGTCGATCTGGTCGATGCGCGTGTGAAGTTAAAAAAGCAGGGCAAGAACTATCATGCCTGCTGTCCATTCCATAACGAGAAAACCCCTTCATTCACCGTGAACGCGGACAAACAGTTTTACCACTGCTTTGGCTGTGGAGCCCATGGTAACGCCATCGACTTCTTGATGAACTACGACAGACTTGAGTTTGTTGAGAGCGTTGAAGAGTTGGCGACTATGGCAGGTTTGGAAATTCCTTACGAAGCAGGAACCGGTCCAAGCCAGATTGAGCGTCACCAGCGTCAAAATCTGTATCAGTTGATGGATAGCCTTAGTACTTTTTATCAGCAGGCTTTACGTCAACCAAGCAGCCAATCAGCGCAGCAATATTTAATGCAGCGTGGACTGAGCCAAGAAATCATCGACCACTTTGCTATCGGCTATGCACCGCCGGGCTGGGATAACGCGCTCAAACGCTTTGGACGCGATCTCGCAAGCCGCACAGCGCTTAATGATGCCGGTATGCTGGTTAATAATGACAATGGTCGCACGTACGACCGCTTCCGCGACCGCGTGATGTTCCCTATCCGCGATAGGCGTGGACGCGTTATTGCTTTCGGTGGCCGTATATTGGGTGATGGTACGCCAAAATACTTAAACTCCCCCGAAACAGATATTTTCCATAAAGGCCGTCAGCTTTTCGGCCTGTATGAAGCACAGCAACGCCATCCAGAATTGGCTAAATTGCTGGTCGTTGAAGGTTATATGGATGTGGTGGCACTCGCGCAGTTTGGCATTGATTATGCCGTTGCTTCGCTGGGAACCTCGACCACATCCGAGCACATTCAACTGATGTTCCGCACCACAGATACCGTGGTGTGCTGCTACGACGGCGATAACGCCGGACGTGAAGCCGCATGGCGAGCGCTGGAAACCGCGCTGCCGTTTTTATCCGATGGTCGGCAGTTGAAGTTTATGTTCCTGCCCGATGGTGAAGACCCGGATACGCTGGTGCGCAAAGAAGGTACCGCGGCATTTGAACAACGCATTGAGCAAGCCCAACCGCTGTCAGCATTCTTATTTGATACGTTGATGCCACAGGTCGATTTGAGTACTCCCGATGGGCGTACTAAGCTCAGTGCTTTAGCTTTACCGCTGATTGGACAGATCCCAGGTGAAACCCTAAGGTTGTACCTACGGCAGTTTTTAGGTCAGAAGTTAGGCATTCTCGATGATAGTCAGCTTGATAAGCTGCTACCACGACAGGCCGAGTCAGCAAATAGTTACCAGCAGCCTCAGCTAAAACGCACGACTATGCGTATACTTATAGGATTACTGGTACAAAATCCATCATTGGCGGCTGAAGTCCCTACGCTTGAAGGTTTAAGGGAACATCAACTGCCTGGATTGCCATTATTTATAGAATTGGTTGAAACCTGCCTAGCGCAGCCTGGGTTAACAACGGGTCAGTTGATTGAGCTATATCGTGATAATAAATATGCCCAACAGCTTGAAACTTTAGCAACCTGGAACCACATGGTTATTGAGGACATGGTTCACCAAACGTTCGTCGATACATTGGGCAGTCTGTATGACTCTATGCTCGAGCAACGTCAGGAAGAACTCATCGCGTTGGATCGAACCCAAGGCTTAAACGCCGATCAACGACGAGAACTATGGGCACTCAACCAAGCATTGGCAAAAAAGAGTTAATCACCAAAATTACCTATTTATTTTAATCGTACCACCCAGTGTGAACTCGGAATGGCAAACACTTCCCAAACCGACAACACATTGAGTTAACGATTAAAAACTGAATTACGGCTTAAGTGCCGATGAAAAGCGGGGACAAGCCCCCGTATAATGCCGCAATACCGGGGAGCGGCGCGCAATGAAAAAAACCCGTGTCAGTTATTGTTGGCGGTTCTGCTGCCCAACACCGATTTAAACTCTGAAGTGTGGATACCGTCTTATGGAGCAAAACCCGCAGTCACAGCTAAAACTTCTTGTTACCAAGGGCAAGGAGCAAGGCTACCTGACCTATGCTGAGGTCAATGACCATCTGCCGGAAGATATCGTCGACTCCGACCAGATCGAAGACATCATCCAGATGATTAATGACATGGGTATTCAGGTGATGGAAGAAGCACCTGACGCCGATGATTTGATGCTGGCAGAAAACATTGCTGACGAAGATGCTGCCGAAGCCGCTGTGCAGGTATTATCAAGCGTAGAATCCGAGATCGGCCGCACGACTGACCCCGTTCGCATGTATATGCGTGAAATGGGTACCGTTGAACTTCTGACCCGTGAAGGCGAAATCGACATCGCTAAACGTATCGAAGACGGTATCAATCAGGTTCAGTGCTCTGTTGCCGAGTACCCAGAAGCAATTACTTACCTGCTTGAACAGTATGACCGTGTAGAGGCAGAAGAAGCACGTCTGTCCGATATCATTACCGGTTTTGTCGACCCTAACGCAGAAGAAGATCTGGCGCCAACCGCGACCAACGTCGGTTCTGAGCTCTCTTCAGAAGATCTGAATGACGACGATGAAGAAGAAGACGAAGACGACGACAGCGAAGATGACAACAGCATCGACCCTGAACTGGCACGTCAGAAATTCTCTGAACTGCGTGAGCAGTATGAAAAAACACGTGTAGCGATCAAAACTCATGGCCGCAGCCACGCGAAAGCAGCAGAAGAGATCCTGAATCTTTCTGAAGTTTTCAAACAGTTCCGTTTAGTGCCGAAGCAGTTTGACTATCTGGTCAACAACATGCGTCAGATGATGGATCGCGTTCGTACACAAGAACGTCTGATCATGAAGCTGTGTGTTGAACAGAGCAAAATGCCGAAGAAAAACTTCATCACCCTGTTCACCGGCAACGAAACCAACACCACTTGGTTCGAAGCAGCGCTGGCAATGGCTAAGCCTTGGGGCGAGAAGCTAAAAGACGTACGTGAAGACGTTGAACGTAGCCTGCAAAAACTGCATCAGATCGAAGAAGAAACCGGTCTGACCATCGAGCAGGTTAAAGACATCAACCGTCGTATGTCTATCGGCGAAGCTAAAGCGCGCCGTGCGAAAAAAGAGATGGTTGAGGCGAACTTACGTCTGGTTATTTCTATCGCGAAGAAATACACCAACCGTGGCCTTCAGTTCCTGGATTTGATTCAGGAAGGTAACATCGGTCTGATGAAAGCGGTTGATAAGTTTGAATACCGCCGTGGTTATAAGTTCTCCACCTACGCAACATGGTGGATCCGTCAGGCGATTACCCGTTCTATCGCGGACCAGGCGCGTACCATCCGTATTCCGGTACATATGATTGAGACGATTAACAAACTCAACCGTATTTCCCGTCAGATGCTGCAAGAGATGGGCCGTGAGCCGACGCCGGAAGAACTGGCTGAACGCATGATGATGCCAGAAGACAAGATCCGCAAAGTGCTGAAAATTGCAAAAGAGCCGATCTCAATGGAAACCCCAATCGGTGATGATGAAGATTCACATCTGGGCGACTTCATTGAAGATACCACGCTTGAATTGCCGCTGGACTCTGCAACCTCCGAGAGCCTGCGTTCTGCAACGCGTGATGTTCTGTCTGGCCTGACCGCGCGTGAAGCGAAAGTCCTGCGTATGCGTTTCGGTATCGATATGAATACTGACCATACTCTGGAAGAAGTGGGTAAACAGTTTGACGTTACCCGTGAACGTATTCGTCAGATCGAAGCGAAGGCACTGCGCAAACTGCGCCACCCAAGCCGTTCTGAAGTATTACGCAGCTTCTTGGACGATTAATTTCTTCCACATCGCGCTAAACACAAAAACCCGCCTCGTGCGGGTTTTTTATTGCATCAACATCATCGCTTATTGACCAAGTGCATCATTGAGAACCCGATAGCTCGCCACCAGCTCATCAACGGTGATCCGGCTCAGACCACTCGGGTTTGGCAGCACCCAAATTTGAGTTTTCCCAATCACCTTCTCTTGGCGCCCCCACTCCACCTTTCGAACGCCAAATGCCTGCGTATACGCCTGCTTACCGAGGATAGCGATAGATTGCGGCTGATAGCGCAGGATCTTCTCCTCAAGCGCATCACCGCCTGCACGTAGCTCTGCGCGCGTAACTTCCGCAGCCGTAACGGTTGGACGAGAAACTAACGCGGTGATACCACAGCCGGTATCCAACAAATGCTGCTCATCCTGCGGAGCCAACTGCCGTTGGGTGAATCCGGCCAGATGAATGACTTTCCAGAAGCGATTTGTCGGATTAGCAAAATGAAAACCCTGATGCGCCGAACTTAATCCCGGGTTAATCCCACAAAAAACGACACGAAGGTCGGGAGCTATAATGTCCTGAAGCATCTGTCTTACATCCTATTCAATTTACGAATGGCTAAGATCTTACAGAAATTACAACGATCTAGCTATGCTCAAAAAAGCTGCAACCGCCACAAAGCTACTGGATCTCATGCCCGCTTTTACTCTATAATCCCCGCCACTCGGCCCCTTAGCTCAGTGGTTAGAGCAGGCGACTCATAATCGCTTGGTCGCTGGTTCAAGTCCAGCAGGGGCCACCAAATTTTAGCTTTAGATTCAGTCATTTAGGCCACTTCATACGAAGTGGCTTTTTTGTTTCTGATAACTAATTGGCAGCAAAATGGCAGCAGGTTTTTTTTCTTTTTACGTCCCACTCACTTACGCACAAAAAAAAGCCCACTCAAAAGTGGGCAAAAAAAAGAGTTAAACAGAACTAAAAGGCTAAAACTGACTGACCATTTTTAGCCGGATGTGGCTCAACCATATTTATTAGCTGTGGTTTGGATATGACTCTTACTACCGTTTCATGAGAAACAAACGTCAGGCTGCAATTGATATTAGTGCATTGGTGATAGCGTTCTTTGGTTTCGCTGGTGACAACGAAACTACTTCTTGTATGTGCTGGACACCCACATAGTGGACAATTCATCATGATAGCTCCCCCAAAGAAATCCCAATTGTGAATAATTTTAAACCATAATCACAAAATGGGGTATATCTATTCCATGCCTAGATCATCAATCTTCACTTCCAACTCTAGCGCCGTTGTATAGCCGCCATCGCTTAAAGAATGCATAACCGTCGTTAGCAACCAGTCCGCCGCGTCTATTTCCGCTTTGAATCCCTGAACCTTAACCGGCACTTCTGGATATAACTCGGCACGGCCACGGGCCAACTGGATGGAAAACGTCGCCACACCGCGCTGCAATTTTTGCCATGCTGCCTTGGCTGCTCGCTCAGCGTTGCCCTTATTGGCATAGGTGTGACCCAACACCAACACATTGCCTTCAGCTCCCATCAGGTAATCTCCCTGTTTAGCCTCCGGCTCCTTGGGTTTCGCCTTACTCTTAGTTTTGCGTTTACGCTTGACCGCTACCTGCTCTTTTTTCTTTGGCTCTCGCGTATTTAACCAGCTCGCAGTAACGCCGGTATAAGCCCCACGATCAGCCAATCCAAAGCGGTGCTGGTCACCATCGCCGCGTTTGATCGTGACTGCTGGGATGGGTTTGCCGCTGGCCGTTCTGCCCTGCCCTTGGCGGATAAACAGCAACTTGCCCCCTTTCACCGACGCCACTGCGCCTTCTTGCTTTGCCAATCGCGTCAAAAAACTGCCGTCTGATTCATTGGTTTGATCGACGTGGGGGATTTTTACCTTCTCCAGCGTGCTATCCAATGCCACATCCAGCTTATTGCGCTTGGCAATGGTCGTCACGATGTCGCCCAGCGTCTTGTCGTGGTACGAGGCCTCGCGTTGGATATTTAGGGTGTCTCGAAAGTCGGCACTACGCGCACGCAGGGTCAGCTTATCCGGCGCACCGGAATGCTCAATCTCATCCACCACAAATAAGCCTTTAGGGGTTAACGGTTTGCCTTTCCATCCAAGAGAGAGACTTAATCCAACACCACGGCGCGGTAACGCTAGCGCGCCGTCGGTATCATCCAGCTCAATATCCAACTGGTCAGCTTCAAAGCCACGGTTATCTGTTAACGTCAGCGACATCAGGCGCTTTTCAATCTTTGCCGTAATGTCATCACCGTCCATCTTCAAACTAAATGCGGGTGCATTATCCTGCCCGCTTACCCAGTCCGGTGCGATCATGACAACATCCCGCTTAGTGCATCCGTTGCACTGACCTTCATCTGATTGAGCTGGTCACCCAGATCGCCAAACATTTCAGCCAGTGATTCATCCACGCGCTTTAACGTAATGGTGAACTCAATCTGGCGCGCCGAGCCGTCACGAAAGAAAACCTTTTTCGTTTGGTTAATACTCTCGATCACGAACATGCCGTAAATCGTTCCCGCACCATCCAGCAAGGACCACGCCTTGCCGGTTTCCGCCATCATCTCCAGCGTCAACATAGAGAGCCGTCCACCGGTTAAGGCGGGGAATAGCTGCCCTGTCAGCGTCACGGTGTCAGTATCCGGTCCCAAAAACTGCGACGAGGGACGCAGGCCCACACGGCTATTCGTGGCGTGACGCCACGCCTTTTGCAGCTGTAGCTCCTGATAAGGCACCGTTTGCAACATGAATACAAATAATCCCAGCGTCAGCATCATCAGAAAATCCCCCTGTCACTAAATCCACTGCGCGCACGCGCCTGTTGTTTACGATCTCGCTCATCCATTGCCTGCATCACCATGCGCGCAATATCTTGCGGCGATTGGCTTGGCGCGGCGTGAATATGGATCTCGGTGTGATTACCTGCTGCCGGTGATGTACTGGCCGCATTGACCGCCACTACCGGTGCAGCCCGATACTCTGCCGCCGGTAAACTGAATGGGTGGAGAGGCGCAGCGGCAGCAGGAACTGCGGCACTCATGCCCAGCGCGGCTACGGCTGCCATAACCGCTGTTTGTTTGCGGCCCGTCACGCGTGCAGGACCGTTAACCAATTCAGGCCCACGCTCCCCAACGATGCCAAACTGCCCTGATGGGATGGTGCCACCGCTGTCATACATTCCCGCAAAGCTTAGACCCGACGGGCTAGGGATTGGCGCACCACCGGCCCCAACAACCGGCCCCGCTGTTTTATCTGATTTCATCCAGTCCGGCAGATAGCTGGATAACGATGTGAGTTTGGCTTTCAAGGTTTCCCACTTCTCATTAATTCCCGCCAGCAGACTGTCGATCATATTGCGCCCAGCCTCGACAAACTGCGCCGGTAACGCTTGTACACCTGCCACAATTTCCGCCCATTTATTCCCGATAAACAACGTGATCGCGTTCCATGTTTCACTTGTCCATTGGCTAATACTGGCCCATAGCGCCTTGATTTTGGGTCCCAACGTGTCCCAGTTCTGCCAAATATAAATTGCGGCCATCGCAATGCCCGCCAGAATAGCCAATAGAGGGTTAGCCAACATTGCACGCCCTAGCCACAACACTGCCGTACCGACAAAGCGAAAGACTTTAGCCAAACCACCAAGCAAACCGATAATGCTTGGCAGCTTCATTCCCAGCAGACTGAGCCCAAAGCGTAAAGCAGCGTAAGGACCAAGGAGTCCAGCCAGCGTGATAGCAAGCCCACCAAACCCAGCTAAAAGCAGAGAAGCACCGGCGGCGGCTTTAACGAACCCACCGGCCAGCCGTGGGTTTTCTTCAACAAAGCGACGAAAGGCACCGGTGGCACGCTTGGCGAGGTCAATCACTTCCAGCAGCGGATCACGCAGCGTTTCCCCCAGTGAAGCAAAGGTATTTTTGACACCGGTTTGCAGTAGCAGGTACTGGGAAGAGAGAGAGTTTTTATCAATGTCAGACTCACGCTGCATTGAACCTTTAGCCCCCGCCTTCTGTGTTAGGCCGAGCTGCCGAATAAATTCATCAATGTTAAGCCCTAGCTTCTGCGCATCGTCGCCAAACTCTTTGCCAAACAGCTGCGTCATAACACTGAGCTGTTTCTCTTTGGACAATCCTTTGATGCGCCCCAATACATCCTGAATGGTTGCCACCGCATTATTGGCAATACCTTTTTCCAATTTATTCGCATTCAGGCCCAGCGTGTTCATTCCCTGAATAAAGCGCTTGCCCTGCATGGAGGCGATCCCCAATTCACGCACCATCGCCTTACTCGCTGACGCTGCCACCTCTGGCGCAGCACCAAGGGAAAGGAAGGTGGACCCCAACGCCGCCGCCTGTTTGTAATCCATCTTGTCGGCAATATCGCCCATGCGCTGCATCACATTGATGATGTCCGCCCCTTTGGATTGCGCGTTATCGTCCAAATAGTTGAGCGTGTCGCCCAGCTCTTCCAAATTGCTAATAGGGATTTTGTACAAAAACGCAATCTTGCCGAGATCTTCCGCTAATTGGTCGGCGGGCATTTCAAAGGCTTTGGATGCCTTTGCCGATACAGCGGCAAAGTTTAGTAGGTCTTTTTTCTGCTTCGCCCATGGGTCGCTGTCGTTCGTCACCCCCATACGCGCGCCACCTTCTACCAACGCGGCAATATCAGCTGCGCCGTTTGCCATCGGCAGCGTTTCACTTAGGCGCTGGATGTCTTTTTGCAGTTCGTAATACTGCGCCGTGCGCCCCCCCTTATCATCCAGTAGAGCATTGACCTGCTTGGCGACGCCTTTCATGGCGTCCTCAATCTGGCTGTAACTTTTTACCGCCCCAAGAACCGGCGCACCGATGGCTAACCCTGCCGCCGTCGAGGTTGCCCCCGCACCGGCAATCCGGTTGCGCATGTCCAGCGTTTTGCCGTATTGGGCCTTGGCTGCAGAGATTTTGCGCTGTTGCTCACCGGTGCGTTTTAGCAACCGTTCCTGCTCTTTTAACTTTGCATTGTAGCGTTCGGTTTCAGTCGTGATCCGCGCCGTGGCTTGTTCACCACTCTTGGCCGAAATACCCATGCGGTAAAGTTCAGCGCGTGTTTTCCCCATTTGGGCCACGCTTTCACGCTGCTTAGTCTCCAGCTTATTCACGGCGCGCCATTGCGCCTCTAATGCCTGCGTCTGTTTCTTGGTCGGACTTTCCAGCTGGGACAGCTCACGGGTCATCATTTGCGCTTTTAACTTGGCTTGATCGAGTTCGTTGCCCGTCTGACGGACAGCATTAGATAGCGCATTAAAAGACGTGAGTTTTTGACCGGCTTCATCAAGCCGTTTGAGTGCATCGCGGGAATTTTTGACATCTTGGGCCAGCGCTCGCGTGCTGGCCTGTGCCATTTTGAAAGGTCGGGTTAGTTTATCAACGGCGTTGAGGACCACCTGCAGCCGCAAATTTTTATCACTCATCACTAGCACCACTGCGTAATATGGCTCGGTGCCGCCACTCCAGCAGTTCAGGCAGTGACATGTCGTCAGTGACGGCAGGTGACCAGTGGAAAATGGTGGCAACGTCCGCCACCAAATCTTCCACCATCAAGCTGTCGGGATATCGGACTTCACCCGATTCGGCAGCAAAAAAAGCACCACCTCCGTACTCAAGGTGATTAAGTCCGCCGGATCGAGCATCAGGACTTCCGCGCGGGTAAGCGCTGGCGTTGTCACACGTGGTAGAACCAGCGTCATATTATCCACATCCATTTCCATCAGCGCTTGCAGGCGGCAACCGCGCAATGCTCCCGACTGCGGTTTGCGCACCACAATCTGCGTGATAGTGGTATTACCGCGCTGAATGGGCGTATCTAAATCCACGGTTTTTTCGGTCACTTCGCCGGTGGCAATATCCACGGTCACCGGCTGCTCCGCGTCGTTCTTCTTCGTTGTCATAGTGATACCTACTTAATGAAATAAGCGCGGCGCTAACCGCGCATAAAATGAGAATTACAGGCCAATAGCCGTGCGGTGCGCTTCAAGCAAATCAACGCCATTTGCGCGCTCAATCATGTTGATGGTGTCAACTTCGATCAGCTCTTCGCCGTTAATCGTCAATTTGTAATACGTCGGTGAGAAAGGGACTTTGGTGGTTGAGCTGTCGCCCTGCTTGGTATCACCGCCGTCAATTTCTTTGTAACGTCCGCGCACCACCACTTCGACGGCCTGCACTTCTCCGGAATCATCGCGCTGAATGGAGCCGGTAAAACGCAGCATCACCGCGTCCGCCTTTGCTGCGCCCCACTGTTTAAACAGCAGCAACTCCGTGCCGCCCAGCGTGAATTCACACTCCAGCGCCCCATCATCCAGACCCAGATCAACATCCGCCGAGCCGTTCATTCCGCCGCCACGGTATTTTTCAAATTTACGGGTCAGTTTTGGCAGAGTGAAGGACTCCACGATCCCCATCCAGTTAATGCCATCGCTGAACATGTTCAGATACTTAAACTTACGAGGTAATGCCATTGGTTGTTCCCCTTAGCCCTAAGCCTTTACCTTTGAAGTGAAATCCATCAGGTATGAATCAGTGATACGCTGGCGTAACAGCAGGTTTTCCAGCGGCGGGACGGGGGTGTAGTCGTAATCCAGCAACAACTTGCCCGCCTTCAACGTGTCTTTGGTATTACTATCCGCATCCAAATAGCAACGCCCGCCCAGCAGATAGCCGCCTGAAACCATTTCACGCAGTTTGGCGTTAATGCCTTCGATAATGTCGCGCACCAGTGACGGCGTCAGCGGCTTATCAATCGCCCACATATGCGCTTCGGCCATCGTGTCAGCTAATACCTGCGCGGTGCGGGTATAACATTCAAAGGCAAACAGCGGATCGTCCGAACAGCAGCGGGACCCCCAAAAACGGAAACCGTCTTTGCGAATAAGCGTGGTGATGTCGTTCTGGTTGAGTAATCCGGCATCGGTGGCTGTGTTCTGTAAATCCCAATAGACATCAGCAGACAAACCAGTGACACCGTTCACGCCCACGTTAGACAGGGATTTATGCCAGCCGGTCTCTTCATCAATCTTGGCTCGCAACCCCAATGCACGCGCGGTGGCATACGCAATGCCATCGGCATTGGTCACCGTGTCCCAGTTGATAAAGTCAGGCCAAATCAGCATCAGTTCACGCTGGCTGAAATTCTCACGATAGGCGATCACTTCTTCGATGGTTTTGCAGCCATAGGCGCTCACATAAGCAAAGGCGCGCAACTGCTGCGAAATTGAAGCTAGCTCGGTAGCGACGGCCTGCGTGTCATGTGCAGGAACACCCAAAATACGCGGTTTTACGCCCAGTTGAGCCTGCGCGGCCAATAGCGCTTTTAATCCGGTTTTCTTGCCCTCTGCGGTGACCGAACCAATAATATTGGTCGTGGTTTCCGCTTCGGTTTCCCCCTGCTCGACACGAACCACCACCACAACGGGTTTACATTGGTCAGCAATTGCATCCAAGGATTGCGCCAGTGTGCCGGTGGTGCCTGCTTTACCGATTGCGGTTAGCACATCGGTGATAAGCACGGGCTTATTAAGAGGGAACGCGGTTTGGTCCGCATCGTCGCCGGTGCAAACCATCCCGATGATGGCCGTACTGACGGTGGTGATGGTGCGCGTGCCTTCGTTGATTTCTTGGACGCGCACACCGTGGTGATAATCTTGAGCCATAAAGCGGATCTCCTGTTCAGGTGTTCCGCTATGGTGAAAGAGAGGGGAAAAAGAATCATGCGGTGGGCATTGTGACAACGTTGGCACAATACCCAGAGGGATCAGACTGTAGGCATCTCAGGCCAAACCACATCAGGAGCCGTTGACGTATCCACCCGACTCAACAACACCCGATAGGTTCGCCATGTGGTTAGGCTATTTAATTCTGCTTCTGTTGCCATCCCTAAATCTACCGCATCCTGTAACGGCGTAATTTTTTGGTTTGCTTCAGCCATCAGTTGAGACTTTTTGTTTTCGGCTTGTTCAACTTGCTCAGCCAGCGTATAAACACGGGGGGCTACTTTCCCGTCCCGATACTGCCATCCACCATCGATCCAAACATCATTGAATTTTGTGGAGTATGCCACCTCTGCCACGCTTCTATCGATAGGCCAAAGCGTCGTTATGTCACGTGAAAAAGCACAAATAATGCCCTCATCATCAATGACAAGTTTCATGGTGTCAGCAGCAAATTTCTTCTGAGCGTCATACCAGTCCGTTCCGTCTTCCGCACGTAAAAACATCACATTATGCGTTTCTGCAAATTCTGCCTGTTCACCTGCTTTGGGTTGATATCGAGTAAACCTTTCAAAAAAATTCATGCTTTAACCTCGCGCAATCGTGATCCAGTTACCGTTGATATTTTTCTGTATCCAACTGTAATAGAACCCCTCATTGTTATCCCACTCCCCATTGACCTGAGTGCCAATGAGCACGGCCCCACTGGGCACTAAGCACTGACCTGAGTTTTTCCCTGCATCAATATAAGTCACACCTGATTGCCTGATATCACTGACTAGATTCTGATACGCCCATGTTTTAGCTTGCTCTCGCGCATCATTGGCACTGTTTTGGGCATAGGCTTCGGAAGCAACATTACCCACACCACCAATATTGATGGCTCCAGTTGCGGGGTCAAACACCCAAGCTCGGTCAATACCATCCCCGATAACATGAATACTCGGTTGAGCAAACCCTCTATCACCACCCGGCAACAGATAGCCAAACGATACGGCTGACGGCCAGCCTTGACCGATTCGAACAGAGCGGCCTTTCACCAGTGGGACGTAATGACCACCTGAATTTGGTGCCCAACTGAAATTTTGCACGTAGAACGGCGCACCTGAATTCAGTTGGGTATTGAATGCTCCCGAACCACGGGGCTCAATATCTGGCTTAGTATCGTAATACTTCGCACTATCTAGGTATCCAACACTCCCACCGGCAGACGGCACGGCTTCAATCTCTCTGGGCGTCGGTTTCTTTGCCGTGGTATAAAACTCAAACATGCCATTCCAGATTGAGCTATCACCATTTTTGGTTCTGCCAAAAACACCACCACCGGAGTCATAACAAAAACCAAGTTGAACGCGATATCGGTCAAACTGCTGATTCATATAGTCGAATAAAACAAGGTTTCTACCTGACGTATTATTCAACGTATCAGAGTAAATAAAGGCGGTAGAGTTAGGCGTCACGTTATTTAAATTATTGCTTGCGACACCATCCTGATTGATACCGTTGGATAGCATTTGTCGTGCTGTCGAAATAGATCCAACGTCATGCGCCGAGGGTTTATGACTTTCCGAATAAACTTCTACCCACTGAGTCCACGGACCACTTCCGTTCCACACACTGGATAAACTACGTAGAAACTTTCGTGATGCTGAATAGGTCGTGTATTCCTGCTGACACCCGTATGCTGAGGGCGTCACTAATAATGTTCCCGATAATTGGATAGGATAGTGCTTATCGGCTAGCGCGCTAACATCAGCGTTTTGACGATAAACACCCGCATGCTCATAGCCACCTAACGTATTTAAATCCACGCTAAGCACTTTGTTAATAATTGGTAGCGCGTTTGCTGCCTTATTGACGGTATCGTTTAAACCGAGGTTTTCGATAAACACCGGTTTATTGGGAATATCCGCACCGTTCTGGTCTTTAGCGAGGCGACCATTCGCATTCTGGTTTGCTTTCCCCGCATTGTCGTCGGCGGTTTTCGCATGATTATCGGCCTCGGATGCCTTATCAAAAGCCCCTTTAACCGCTTTCGGCGTGGCGGCTAATGTCTCGCTGCTGCTATCTGTGGCGCTGCTAAGCTGAACGATCCCTTTTTGAGCCGTGCTCGCGTCCTGCGCGGTATATTTGCCGTTTGCCAAATCATAGGCCGCTTTGACGGCTTTAGGGGTAGCCGCTAACGCCTCGCTGTCGCTATTGGTGGCGCTGCTCAGTTGGGTAAAACCTTTCTCTTTGAGCGTGGCATCAGGATGGCGGCGCGATTGCTCATGCTCCAGCAATTTATCGTCAACGTATTCCTGTGTAGCAAGCACGGTTGAGCTATCAATCAGCAAATTGACCGTGTCCATATCGCTGACAATCACCACCATGCGCAGGGTCTGCGCACGGCCAGAGCCTTCGGATAACAGTGGCTTGTAACTCTCGGCCATATTACTGACCGCAATCAGCGCGCCGGTGTCGTCATAGAGACCGAGCTCACGCATCCAAAAGCCGCCAATCTCCGGTGGAATAACCAACTCGGCCACTAAATAATTCTTCTTTTTGGGATCAACGATCACCTTATTAAGTGCGGCGCGGTGCTTCTCCGCAATCAGCTTAGTTTGCGTGGGTACGGGTGTCGGCAATGAACCACCGCCATCACCCACGGCCATCTGTGTCAGGTTAATTTTAGCCCCGCCCGCTGTAGCGGCGGCAATCTTGGCTGCACCGACGGTTGTGAGTACGGCTTTATATTTTTGCGCCATGGCATTAGCTCCCTTCGTCGGGATAAACAGTGATAATGTCGCCGTCATATACGGCGGCACCGGTATAGGCATAGCCCGCGACGTCTTGAATAATGGTCAGCCCGATCAGGTGACGGCTGACCGGCTTGGCATCAGCGATCAGGCGTTCCATTTCCTGATACATCGCCTCATCTATACCGCTTTCCAACACCCCGATATCCAGCCGGAATGTGCCTGCGGGGTCATTATTTTCCCACCACTCACTGACGTTAATTAGGTATCCCAGCGGTTCAACCACGCGACGAATAGCGCTGATAGTGCCCTTTCGGCTATGGATATAAAACGCATCAGCCACCACCTGCCGCTTGGTTTCCTCCGGCCAATGCTCATCCCAGCGGTCAACCGAACGGGACCACGCCAGATAAGGTAAAAACGCAATGGGGCAGGTTTCAGGGTTCCATAGGTCACGTAACGGCACTTGCAGATCGTTAATCCCTTTGCAGGTTTGCGCCAACCGACGTTCTAGCGCAGAGGCAGACGATGGCAGCAGGCTAGGCTCATTCATCAGATCCCCCAATCGCTACGCGCCAGTCAGTGCAATACGCCGCCTGTGCTTTATCTAGGATCACGTCTTGTTTTGGTTCAGTGAGTTCGACACGCTGCACACCCTCAACATGTAGCGCAGCGTGCAAGGCTGATATGCGGATGTCTCGCCCCAGTCGTCGCTGGGTACTGATATAGTTTTTTAAGCTGTTTTTAGCCGCGGCCAGAATGGGTTCAGACTCCGGCCCCTGATAGACATACAACACCGCGTTGATGGTGTAAGACACAATCTGCGCTGACTGCACGGTCAGGCGATCCGCCACGGGACGCACGTTTTCATCATTCAGGGCATTTCTTACCGCTGCCAATAATTCGGCATCTGCTTGACCATCTCCCGCGCGTGCTAACACGGTGACCACCACCTGCGCAGGTTCGGGACTAATCGCGCTCACATCGGCCACCCGTCCGTCCGCACTCAAGGCGTGATACTGATAAGACGCCGATGGACCCGCAACGGATAGCCCTTCAAAAGCGGCAGGAATACGGGCGCGCAAATCGGTATCGGACTCCATCACCGCATCCACCGGTGGAATAGTGTCCGCGTCAGCAGGCATCACCACCAAGCGAGTCACATCGTTGTTGGCGGCAAGCTGGTCCAAATCACTGCCGAGCGCATACGCCACCATAACCGCCTGCGCGGCCTCGTTGACTCGCTGGCGCAGCAGTAATTCACGGTAAGCATTTTCCTGCAGCAGCTTAACAATGGGTTCAGATTCCAGCTGCAGTGTGCGCCGCACAGCGTCCTGCTCGTCAGCGGGATACAGCGAAATCAGAAAGTTTTTGCGTTCAGTCAGCAAGGTTTCAAAATCCAACGCCTCCACCACATTAGGGGCTGGCAGTTGTGACAAATCAACGGACGCCATCAGGAATGTTCTCCCAGTGAAATAGACAAACTAGCGGGACTGCCATCGGTTCGTGCACCGGATAATTCAACGGTCATTGCGCCATTCATTTCCGTATTAATTTGGATACGCTGCAGCTTAATGCGCGGCTCCCAGCGGCTAATGGCGGTATAACTTGCCGCCATCACCTGCAACTTGACCGCATCGTTTTGCGGCCAGTCGATGAGCTCTGGCAATAACGAGCCATATTCACGACGCGCAAGACGAGAACCCACGGGGGTCACCAAAATATCCCGCACGGATTGCCGTATATGCTCAAGCTCGGTAATCCGTTTGCCGGTTAGCTGATTCATACCCAGATATTTCATTTCACTGGCTCCCCAGAGTTATCCCCGCCCGACTTCACGTCGCTGTGTTTATGCGCATCGACCACCACACCATTAGACGAAAGCTTGCCGCCGCTGTGAGTAATATCCCCGTTCATGGTTCCGCCCTCAGTGACGGACATTTGCGGTGTTTCTAGCAAGGTGGCGCAGCGCACTTTTGGCGTATCAAAAAAGACTTCTTCTGACGCGACCAGCACCAGCTGCTTGATGCCGCTTATCAATAATTTGCTGCTCTCAGGGTCATATTCGAAATGGGCGCCATCGGGGAACGTCACCACCAACGCATTTTCAGATTGGGACGGCGGCGGATTTTCATCGGAATAGATAGCAGGTAGCGCAAAAGCTGTGGTCAATTCGCCCCCAATGGCAAGCAATAGCACCTGCTCCCCAATTGATGGTTTCCACCATGTGCGCGCAGCTCCCGCGCGCATCGTCAGCCACGGTATCCAGCCAGTTTGGTTTTCTCCAGTAGCCACACGGCACAGCCATTTATCTGCATCAACTTCAATAATGCAGCCGGTGCGGATCATGTTGCGCAGTAAACGCAGGAGTTCATTGAGTTCTGTATTCATAGGAATAGCGTGCCATCAGGACGATGGCACGTGCATTACTGGGGGATTGTTTGATTTACAGCACAATGAGAGCCACAGGTTTAATGTTCGCTTAAGTAGTTAATTAATTCATCACCTACGCGCTCAATATCTATTTCCGTCATGCCTAGTAGCTTGCGTTGTGGATATTTAACAATAAAACCACGCTTTCCAAATTTTTCACGCAGGCCCAGTTGATGCGTGGCAGCAATGCGCTCTGTCCGACCATTATTAAATCGCACCTCAGCCATATCAGGCTGCGCCTTCGTTTTTAGATAACGCGCCGTGCGGATTTTGCGAAACATCTTGCGCTTAACTCGCCCTTTTTTGTCACGCTTTTGCGGCTTACGTGCCT
>NZ_JAVXIQ010000045.1:0-16636 GCF_036648275.1 Hafnia sp.
TCGGCGGAGTTTGGGGCGCCCTGGATGGGCGATACCAAACCGGAGCGGAGATGGCGTCTCGGATAAAAGCGCGCGAGTTGAGAGCCCCCGCGCAACGGGGCTCTCATCGGTCGCCTTCGCCAGCGGGTCCATGGAAACGCATGTACTGACTGGCGAACGAAACATTACACCATGCTTGTATAGTTAGTACTTAATCGGAGTGAAAATGCCATCCCAGTCAACGACATCAATCATTTCAGCTTTGACTGCTCACCCCAAACTCATCCTCACATGCCACCAGCAGCTCAAATCCTCCCTGTTCACCCCAGTGGCTAAGACGTTGATAAACGGTATCAACGGCGTCTTTGACTGGCTGCATCATTGGCGCGTAGAACGCGACAATCGCGGGTTGAATGCCCACGAAGGTGATGTCAGGAACATCTTCGCGTAGCTGCTCGATCAAATAGCTCAGCGGTAGGTTATGCGTGGTGACGATAAAAAGTTCTGCGATGTCTTTCTCATCAATGATACGGATTTCACCCGGTTCTAAGCCCATTTCGGTGGCGTCGACGATAATCAGACGCTCGGGTTTCATCTCACGAATAGCATGAGAATAGCTTTCTGGAGACGTGCCGCCGTCGATAACTGCCCAGCCTTCTACTGGGTGAGCGGTCACTTTCTCAGCCAGTAGGGGACCGGCACCGTCGTCCCCCATCATGCTGTTGCCCACGCATAGCAGCAGGTTTTTTACGGGGCGGATGTTCTCTTGCAAGGAATTAGCCATCGCGTCTTTTCACCATCAGATAGATTGCGGGTTCATTTTCGATCATCTGCAATGCAGCGATCAGTGCATCCGTCCATGTCTGTTCTTGCTCATTCATCTGCGGGCGTGCTTTGTCTAACGCGCAGGCCAGCATATGCGTGTGGGTACTATCAATGCAGATTTCACCATAGCGAGGCAGCCCTTCCAGTTTGCGGCGCGCAGTACTCTCTTCCGGCAGCTTAGCAACCCACGCCCGATAACCGCTCAGTGGGCACTCCAAACAGGTTTTTAAGCAGTCGATCACGCCAAGGTGATGACCAATCGCGAGACTGTAATAAATCACTTCCTTCGCTTCCTGCGGAGTTCTGTCCTCATCTTCCTTTTTCTGCACGAATTTCCGGCTGAGGGAATAGAACACAACCATTGGATCTTGCTCATGATAAGGCTGGTGACGGGCGTGGTCGCTCATTAGACGTTGCCCCCTCGTGCTGCGTCATGACACACCGCTTGTAAGCGGGAGATAATCTCGGTTAAGCGAGGATCGTTTTCATGTGCTAAGAATTGCGCCACGCGCGCTTCCACAGTCAGATCGTTTTGTTGAGCGAGCAGATCCATGAATTTATCAGCGATCTGACGACCGTAACGATAGCCAGACATACGACGAGCTTCGCGGTCGATCATCACACGTAGCTGTTGTGGGATCGCAGGGTGCAAAATAGTCGCCTGTTCATCTTCACTCTGCTGGTGGTGTTCGCCCTTCAGCTTTTGATCCAACAAACCTAACGCCATCGCAAAACCGTAGATAGTCGCGGCAGGTGTTGGCGGGCATCCTGGGATATAGACGTCAACCGGAACAATTTTGTCTGTGCCACCCCAAACGCAGTACAGATCGTGGAAGATGCCGCCGCTGCAGCCACAGGCACCATAAGAGATCACGATCTTTGGATCGGGCGCAGATTCATAGGCGCGGATCGCGGGAATACGCATGGAACGGGTAACTGCACCGGTAAACAGCAAGATATCTGCATGGCGTGGTGATGGAACGACCTTAATCCCGAAGCGTTCAGTGTCAAACAGCGGAGTGAGCGCCGAGAAAATCTCGATTTCACAGCCGTTACAGCCACCGCAGTCAACGCGGTAAACATACGCCGAACGGCGAATGTCTTTTAACAACGTGCTTTTGAGCTTGGCAATCTGCTCATCTACGGTAATCGGAACGGGCAAACCGTTGGCGTCGCGTGGGCCAATAATGGGTGAATTATTGACGGGCTGTTGCGTGATAATCTGGCTCATTGTGCCGCCTCCTGAGTCAGGTGACGTCCCAGCGTAATGCGTGCTGAGTGGGTAATATTGTGTTTACGTTTGCAGTTCGGACAGGTTTCAAACTGTGGACGGCGTTCTTCGGCCTGCTCCTCGGTTAGATTTCCTGCCTGCACCAGCAGGGCCATGGCGTAATCGATCTCTTTCTGTGCTGCGTAAGGCGCACCGCATTCAACACAGTTGCACACCTTGAACTCAGCGGTTTGAAACAGATCGTTTTTGTTCCAAACGGCTAGCTCAAACTCAGGTGTCAGCTTGATTGCGGCGGTTGGGCAGACTTCTTCACAGCGCGCGCAGAAAATGCAGCGCCCCAGATGAAGTGACCAAGTGCGCGTCCCTTCACGTGCGTTGGTTTCCATCGTTAACGCGTTGGCAGGGCAGGCGGCGGTGCAGGCACCACAAGCGATGCACTGCTCTGGATTATATTCAGGCTTGCCGCGAAAGTTCGGATCAACCTGCATGGGTTTGGCCGGATAAGCTACCGTGGCATCACGATGCTTAAAGGCCGTTTTTAATAATTTCAGCATGACGTTTCTCCTGACCTTACTTCAGCGGTGAGTCTTTACGTTCCAGACCATAACGCTCGATTTCTTTGTACGGTACGGTAACGGACTTGCGCTTACGCACGTCTACCAGCGTTACGCGGTCAGTACAGGAGTAGCAAGGATCGAGGCTACCAATGATCAGCGGTGCATCGGATACGGTGTTACCACGCAGCATGTAACGCAGCGTTGGCCAGTTAGAGTAAGTGGCTGCACGGCAGCGCCAGCGATACAGTTTCTGGTTGTCACCGGTCATTGACCAATGGATATCGTCACCGCGCGGTGCTTCGGAGAAGCCCAACGCAAAGCGGTTAGGGATATAGGTGAAACCTTCTACCGACAGCGGGCCGCCCGGCAGGTTATCCAGACCAAAGTCGATCATGTTCAACGCGGTGAAGACTTCGTTTACGCGAACCTTCACTCGGGAGATGACGTCGCAGCCGGTTTCGGTGTGAATTTCCATTGGCAGCAGGTCGTAGCCTGCAAATGGATGATCGACTCGGGTATCACGGGCGTGTCCGCTTGCACGAATCATGGGGCCGACGTTACTGAAATCGCGAGCAATCTGTGGATCCAGACGACCTACGCCTACAGTACGCTGTTCCATATTTGGCGTGCTAAATAGGATATCGACTAGCGTTTTCACTTCAGCGCGCA
The DNA here is from genome assembly GCF_036648275.1 of Hafnia sp. NCBI lineage: Bacteria > Pseudomonadati > Pseudomonadota > Gammaproteobacteria > Enterobacterales > Hafniaceae > Hafnia > Hafnia sp. Next base: position 3,262 of record NZ_JAVXIQ010000045.1, read on the forward strand.
TTTCGGCAGCCAGAATGCGGGTTTTGATCATGTCGTCTTTCAACAGATCGCGACGAATTCCGCCGATCAGATTCAGACCGTAGGTCTTACGCGCACCGGTCAGGATTTCCGCCATCTTCATCGATTTTTCACGTACGCGGAAGAACTGCATGAAACCGGAATCAAAGCCGACAAAGTGGCACGATAAGCCGAGGTTTAGCAGATGACTGTGTAGACGTTCTACTTCGAGCAGAATTGAGCGAATAGCCTGCGCACGTTCTGGTACCTGAATGCCCATCGCATTTTCTACCGAAGTGGTATATGCGGTGCTGTGGGCAAACCCACAGATGCCACACACACGGTCAGACAAGAAGGTCACTTCGTTGTAGCCCATGCGCGTTTCGGCCAGTTTTTCCATGCCACGATGCACATAGAACAGACGATAATCGGCATCAACGATATCTTCACCATCAACGAACAGGCGGAAATGCCCTGGTTCATCAGAGGTGATATGTAGCGGGCCAATAGGAACAATTTTTCCGCTTTTGCTTTCGTTGATAAATGGATAGGTTTCAACGTCGGTGGTTGGTGCAGGGCGCTGGCGATAATCCATTGAATCTTTGCGTAGCGGATACAGTTCATCCGGCCAATCATCGGGCAGAACCAGACGGCGTTCGTCGGGCAAACCCACGGGAATGAGGCCATACATATCGCGAACTTCACGCTCGCCCCAGACCGCAGCGGGCACGCGTGGAGTGACGGATGGGAATTCTAGCGTTCTCTCATCGACCAGTGCTTTTACCGTGATCCAGCATTTGGTGCCGGTTTCCATGGATAGAACGTAGTAAACCGCATAGCTACCGCACAGCGGGCGCTCGTCGTTGCCGAACAGAACGGATAACCAGCCACCCTGCTTGTAATACAGAAACTCGACAACTTCCGGCAACATATTGGTTTTAATGGTGATGGTTGCCTGAGTATCGGTCTGCCAGCTTTCGTCCAGAATCGCTGTGGGAAACTGCTGACGCAGTTCCTGAATGTAATGTTGACCTGTTTTTTGCTGGTTCATGAGCCGCGATGCCTCGTAAGCTGAGAGGATGAAACTAAAAATAAGTGAGTCAGAAATGCTGTCATGCCCGGCCTCACGCAATTAACCAAGATAAGAATGCCGCCGCAGCCAAGCCAAAACCGGCCCACGTGGTGTACGACGTTTTTAGGAAACGTAAACGGGCAACGCTGTTTTCGAATAGCGCAATCAGAGCGATGCCGACCAGCAGCTTGATAATTGCTGCGACGATGGCTAGAACCAATGCGCCTGCGCTGAAGGTGGTCATTTGTCCCCAAGGAACAAATACGCCGATAAACAGTTGTAAAACCACCAGCTGTTTCAGACTGATACCCAGTTTTAATACTGCAAACGCCGAGCCGGAGTATTCCGTTAGTGGGCCTTCTTGAAGTTCCTGTTCTGCTTCTGCCATATCAAACGGGAGTTTGCCCATTTCGATAAAGGTGGCGAATGCGCAGGCCAGCAGCGCTAGCACCAAGGCCAGAGAAGAATTCACATTCCACTCCAGTACGTGAAAACTCATCACACCAAGGTTGGTTGAACCCGCCAGCAGAGCCGTAACCCACAAACCAAGCATCAGGATTGGTTCTACTAGAATGCCTAGCATGGATTCACGGCTAGCGCCGATCCCAGTAAAAGTGCTGCCGGTGTCTAACCCTGCAATCGCAAAGAAGAAACGTGCAACGGCAAACAGATATACGACGGTGATTAAATCGCCGATAGGGGCTAGTGGGCTGATAACTGTCACTATCGGTAGTGCGGTAGCGATAGTTAACATCGTGCCGACCATGACATACGGCATCATTTGGAAAAATACGCCAGAGGCTGCCGGTGAAATATTCTGGCGTTTGAACAGTTTAAAAATGTCGCGATAGTCCTGAAAAATATCAGGTCCTTTACGGCTGTGTATTTTGGCTCGTAGCACGCGGGAAATACCGCTAAACAGTGGAGCCAGTGCTAACAGGGCTAATGCCTGAATCAGGGCTAGCACAAGGATGGAAAGCGAACTCATATCATTCTCCTCAGGCGAAAATCGCCACTAACAGCAGGGCGAGCTCAATCACCGCTAACGCGGGATAAATGCGCATAGCGCCTTCGCGTAGCAGACCACCAAACAGCGGTGCTGGATTGAATACCTGACGCAGACGATAAACAGGGGCGAACATCACACGCAGTGGTTGAGCAAAGCCTGTGGCTGTAACGACCATTCCGGCTTCATGCCCATAGCCACAGGCCCATGCGTCTCCATGACGACGACGTGGCAGGCGTGCGTTTTTGTACATACCCACCAACAGCAAAGGAATAATGGGGAAGGCCAGAAGTAGAATGGCAATCATCAGCGTGGACAGCAGGGTGGTGTTAGTCGTGCCAGAAATCATCACGGCACCCTGAGTCATCTGATGTGGATCGAGCATTAAACCGAGCGATCCAGCCGCTATTTTCAGCATGTAAGGCAGTACCCATGGAGCGCCAATACCGAAGGCCAAACAGCCAATGGCTAATAGCACCGGAGAGAACAACATGGATGCCGGAGCGCAGCCTGCGTTAGCCGCACCCTCGCTGCGAGGAGCGCCGAGGAATGTCACACCGAAGATTTTCGCCACGCACATCACGGCTAGTGCGCCGGTAATCGCCAGAACAACCATCACCAAAGGGGCGATGATACGCATGCTCAAGGTTGAGGAGTGGCTGAGAGAGAACAGGGTCTGGTAGGTAAACCACTCACTCACAAAGCCGTTAAGCGGTGGTAAAGCGGCCATCGACATCAGGCCAATTAGCATGGCAGTTGCTGTTAGCGGCATACGACGTGCAACGCCACCCAATTTTTCAATATCTTTCGCACCGGTACTGCGGATTACCGCACCAGCGCCAAGGAATAACACGCCTTTAAATAAGGTGTGGTTAACCAAATGGAACAGTCCAGCCATTAAACCGAGCACGGCAAGCGTAGGTTTACCCAGCGCCAGCCCAAGCACACAGGCAGAAAGCCCAAGCAGAATGATGCCGATATTTTCCACGGTGTGATAAGCCAAGAGGCGTTTGATATCGTGCTCCATCAGGGCGTACAAACCACCGATAAAGGCCGTGAGCGCACCGATAATCATCAGCGCTGCGCCCCACCACAGCTGCGGCATTCCTAGCCAGTCAATGCTGAGTTTCAGCAACCCAAACAGACCCACTTTTAACATCACGGAAGAGACGAGCGTGGCGGCATGGCTTGGTGCGCTGGAGTGAACCTGAGGGATCCAGCCATGTAATGGAACCAAGCCAGAAACAATACCGAAGCCGAGCAAACCGAGTACAAATACCCATGAGGCTAAGCCACGGCTGAGCGTGGCAAGGTGAAATTCGCTCAGCGCCAAAGTGCCACTATGGCGATACAGAATCCAAAATGCGGCAATGATAAACACGGTGCCCAAGCGTGACATCAGCCAATAAAGGCTGGCAGCCTTACGTGCTTTTGCATCTTGTGCTTGCCATACCAGCAGCGCGGTGAACAGAGTCATCAACTCAAGCAGTGCTACAAACATCACCGCGTTATCGGTGAGGACTAACAGACTGATGGCAGCGCTGAGCATGTTCATCAAACAGCCAATCAGCGCGGCTTTCTTCGGTATATAGCTTTTCAGATAACTAAAGGCATAAATAGCACACAGCAGGCTGACGGCGGAGGTCAGTAACAGCATTAGGCTGTTCAACGTGTTAAATAGCACTGGCGTGTGATTAAACAGGTTGGCGCTAACGATCTCTGGGGTAAAAGTAAGACCTTGGCACGCGCTCCATGTGCCCGCTGCGCCAGCAACGAATGCGCCTAACGCAGCAACGCGAGCGCCGAGCCAGCCAGAGCCGGTTGATCCTAATACCAGCGATAGCAGGGCGGAGATCAAATAAATACTGAGTGCGAAGCTCAATAATTCAACGGTATTCATTGTGCGTCGGACCCCTCTGCGAATGAACTAAACATCATCAAATCGGCATCCATGGCGTCCATTGCATTTTGACGTTTGGCGGCGCTGGCCAGAGCCAACTGGTTATCATCAACCAACATGATGGCGTGAGTTGGGCAGGCACGGACGCATGCGGGCCCTTGTTCGCTGAACTGACATAAATCGCATTTCACGGCGATGCTGCGGATACCGGGATACCAATCTAGGAATGGGCTAATGCCACGTTTGTTTGGCGGTGCAGGAAGAGCCATCGGCGTGTTGCTGTTGGCTGGAATATGCAGGGGCTTACTGCCGTTCATAGTGATAGCACCAAATGGGCAGGCAATGCCGCACAGTTTGCAGCTTACGCACAGGCTTTCGTTAAGCTGAATGGAATCATTGGTATGGGTAATCGCATTGACCGGGCAAACCTGTGCGCACGGCGCGTCTTCACACTGGTGACACATCACAGGCACGGAGTCGCGACTGTTTTTGACCACCACCAGACGCGGCTCAGTTTGCAGGCCGTACATCTTATGCTCTTCAGAGCAAGCGGCCATACAGGTGTTGCACCCGATACATAATCGGGGATCCGCAATAACAAAGCGGTTCATGTTCAGTCCTCTGGTTCAGACTACAAAAGTTAAATTCCCCTTTGTTAAGCACAAAACGTGCCAGTAGGCGTAAATTGGAAAATAGTTGTTTATTTACAGTGAGTTATTGGTCTTGGTTAATGGTGTTTTTGGGTGTCGGAAGTGTGTCGTTGTCGACACTTGAGGGCGGGTTCGACATTAGTGTCGAAGGACTCTTCCCATGACGAAATATCATTGAACTCAATGATAAAGATATTCAGTCGAGAGAAATGATGATAATTCACAGAAATGCCATGAGACTTATCATCATTAATGCGTATGATTGAGTGGTATTTCTATCAGATATGGTACTGCTATTCTTTAAATACTAATGCGATCGGTAATGGATGGCGTAGGCGTCTTTTTAATTTGGCGAAGAAACCTTGGGAGTCTTGCTTGCTGTAAAATGGTTTTGCGTCATGAATAAGGTTAGCTAATTTATTAAAGCGAGGACTGTTATCTGCGGTTAAGAAAATAAGTTCTATATTCATGGGCAGCAAGGACATGTAATTCTTTTTAATTTCAGCAAAGTGTTTGTGAGTGCGTTCTTTATCACCGCAATCCAATAGCATCAGTAATGTGAAGTTATCAAGACCTGATGTAGACTCCGTGACATTTGCAAGCGCTAAACGACAAGTATATATCTCTTTTTGACCACGACAGTATAGATAAATCTGGCGACAAAAATCCCGTGGCATATCAAGCACTGTTATGGTTTTTTGTGGCTGATTTAATTCGATTTTTTCGTTTTTTTCTTTAGCTGTGACGATCAGGCTCATTATTTGGCCATGCTCAAGGATTGCGTAGTTATCGCTATTTTCCGTAGCGACTAGCGCAAACCGTTCCATTGTTGCAAGTTTTAGAATCACGAAGCCATTAACAGGTGTCCACTGTGCTGAATCATCGCTTTCTTGTATGGCGGGAAGGTATTCGGGTTGTGTATTTTCATCTACAGATAAATAACTGTATATTATTTTATCGCCCGTTTCTGGCAATATGTGAAAGATACCTGAAAATTCAGACTTACCGTTACTTATCGGTTTATGCTCGCCAAGTATCCAGAATGTTTGGTCGCAAAATGATTGGAAAAGATTATAACAATGCTCACTTAAATCTTCATTTTCATTAAGTTGAGCGATAGCATTAATTTGGGCGATTATCGGGAAACCCATAGTGAATTTTTCATCCTTGATATTAAATTCTGTTGTTAACACTTTAAATAATACAGCAGATAATATTAAGGTGAACAGTATTATTATTTAATCTTGGCTACAGACTCTCTCACTTTCAACTCTCCCACAAACGGCTCTACAGGTTCTACAATCTCGCCACTGCTTAATCGCAGCGCTTGGGTAATTGCCGTAGAGATCATCTTATCGATAGGTAAGTAAACCGTGGAAAGCGACGGTTGTAGATACTCGGCGCTAGGTTCATCGTCGAAACCAAATAGTGAGACATCCTCGGGTACGCGTTTTCCGGCCTGATGTAAGGCGCGAAGTGCGCCGATCGCCATATCGTCGTTGCAGGCAAAGAGGGCAGTGAAAGGTTGCTGACGAGCAAGTAGTTCACAGCAGGCATGGTAACCACCTGCAACACTGCTATCACCGAGTGTAACTAAGCTGTCGTGATAGGTTATTTGATTTTGTTCCAGAGCATCTTTATAACCCGCTAGGCGAGACTGCGCGGTTGGTGTATTAATAGGCGCCGTAATGCAGGCTATTTGCCGATGACCCTGTGTAATCAGATACTTAACCACTTCGCTTGCGGCTTGCTGTTGCTCGAAGAAGACGCAGCGATCGCGAGCCTGAGGTAAATCTCGATTAATCACCATGAGAGCGTGATGCTGGCTGATCAACTGCATCAGCGCGGGTTCTTCCATAAAACGCGTATAGAGGATGATAGCGTCACAGCGGCGGTCAATAAGCAGGTGTACGGCTTCACGTTCACCTTCTGGGGTATCATGACCATCGGTCACAATCATATGTTTCCCACTTGCTTCTATCAGGTGTGCGGCTTGTCGAAGCAAACGGCCAAAATATGGACCATCAAAATTTGATACAACTAAACCAATGGTATTGGAGGTTTGATTCGCCAATGCCTGCGCTAAGAGGTTGGGGCGATAGCCTAACTCCTCTACGGCTTTAAATACCGCTATGCGCGTGCTTTCTTTGACTTGGCCCGTACCGTTTAATACTCGGGAAACGGTGGCCTTGGACACTCCAGCACGCAGCGATACATCCAGCATGGTTATCATCAATATCTTCCCTACTTTATGCGTAAAAATGCGAGATTATCATACCAACCGTGGCGTAGAGACCGAATGTCGACAGACGAGCGTGGGGCTGAACATATTGGTTGTTTCGGGGAGCGGCAACTGTTTGGATAAGGCCAGTGCCAACTCTGCGGCTTGAGTCGCCATTGCCACGACGGGGTAACGAATGGTGGTTAAGCGAGGTCGCAGATAACGCGAAATTAAAACGTCATCAAATCCGATCAGTGAAATTTTCCCCGGAACATCAATGCTGTTATCGCTTAGCACTGACAGTGCGCCTGCGGCCATAGGATCGTTATAACAGGTGACCGCGGTGAGCGTTTTACCATGGCCAAGCAGTTCGGTCATCGCCTGCTCACCACCGATTTCATCAGGTGAACCATAGGCAATCAGCTTGTCGTCCACCGGAATACCGTGTTCGTGCAGGGCATCCAAATAGCCTTGCAGACGATCGTGCGCATCCGAAATGGGATGGTTAGAACAGATGCAGGCAATGTGTTTATGTCCTTGTTGAATCAGATGGCGTGTTGCCAACCACGCGCCGTAGCGGTCATCAAGCGCTACGCAGCGGGTTTCAAACCCCGGCAGTGTGCGGTTAATCAGTACCATGCCCGGTATTTGTTTCATCAGATGCGCCAGCTCTTCATCTGGGATCATTTTGGAGTGAACCACCAGCGCCGCGCAGCGATGGCGAATTAATTGTTCGATAGCCTGACGTTCTTTATCGATGTTGTGATAGCCATTGCCGATCAGGAGAAAATTTCCGGTTGCATAAGCAACCTGTTCAACGGCCTTAACCATGGCACCAAAAAATGGATCGGAAACGTCTGACACAATTAAGCCAATAGTTTCAGTTGCTTGTTGGGCTAATGCCCGCGCATTGGCGTTTGGGTGATACTGTAACTGCTCCATGGCAGACATCACGGCGGCGCGTGAGCTGTCGCTTGCTTTTGGCGAGTTATTGATAACGCGAGAAACCGTGGCGACGGAGACTCCCGCGAGCCTAGCAACATCCTTTATGGTAGCCATGGGATTATCCAAAAATACAGTGAAGGGAAAGCGTTTACACGCCAGTGTTGCGGAAAAGCCCCGATGCTGCAAGCCCCGCAACGTATCGGTTTTTAGCGATATGTCGCAGAACCGTAGAAATCACACCGCTAGTTACATTTTACGCACGAATGTTGCGATTAGCCGCTGGCGACAGATGGAACAGCGTTTTAATCTAAACATCCCAGAGGTATTGATTGGTGAGATTTCAGTACATTTGTGACTGAAGCCAATAAATTACACCGACCTACGCGGATGCGTAGGTTTTTTTTTGTTTCCCCTTCGTCATTGAAGCTGCGGCTGTGTTAGCTCATCGGGATTCACTCATTTGCTGCCTTGCCTGCTTCCCATTCGCCTGATTTATTTCTTGGCCGTGATTTTCCTTAAGGTGTTTCGCGTTTGAAAGCTAATTTACATATCGTTTCATTTGGAATGGTTATCTTGCGATTAATGCGTAGTGCAGGGACTGAATGTCTTCTACATTAACCGTCCCAGAGGTATTGATTGGTGAATTTTTCAGTACATTTGTGACTGAACCAAGAAATTACACCGACCTACGCGGATGCGTAGGTTTTTTTTTGCCTCAAATTCTGCCGCAGTTTAAGTATCGCTTAAATCTTAAAAATCGATTAATTCCCTCCGATTACCTGAAAAAATATCAGCACTCTAGTATGCTCAGTCGAATTGTATTTGACGCTAGCGTATAGCCTTTTGAACATAGGGAGATGTGCATGATTTATCGCTTTTTCAGCGCTCTATTCCGCTTTTTATTCCGTATAAAAATAACTGGACTGGAACACTCTTTCAAACACGACAAGTTGCTGATCACCCCAAATCACGTTTCTTTTTTAGATGGCGCGTTGATGGCGCTTTATTTGCCGGTGCGTCCCGTGTTTGCCGTCTATAGCTCTATTGCCGATAGTCGCTATATGCGCTTTATCAGTAAATATGTCGATATCGTCGCACTCGACCCAACAAAGCCGATGGCGATTAAGCATCTGATTCGTATGGTCGAGCAGGGGCGGCCAGTGGTGATTTTCCCTGAAGGGCGTATTACCGTGACCGGCTCAATGATGAAAATCTATGACGGTGCCGCGTTTGTTGCTGCGCGTTCGGGGGCCGCGATTATTCCTGTTCGTATTGAAGGCGCTGAGTTTACGCCTTTTGGACGTTTGCGCGGATTGTTCAAGGTGCGCTGGTTCCCACAGATCAGCATCAATATCTTACCGCCAACACATTTAGCCATGCCTGATGCGCCGCGCGCGCGCGAACGTCGGGTTTTAGCCGGTGAGCGTTTACACGATATTATGATGAAAGCGCGCATGGATTCTCAGCCGCGTCATACGCTTTATCAGGCATATCTCGCTGCAATGACGCGTTACGGTGCCTCAAAACCTATTATTGAAGATATCGCCTTTAAGGAAGACAGTTACCGTTCATTACTCAAGAAATCTCTTGGTGTGAGCCGTATTTTGGAGCGTTTTACGAGGCCAGGCGAACACGTTGGGATGTTGTTGCCCAATGCTACGATAACCGCAGCGGCGATTATTGGAGCGACGCTCCGTAACCGTGTCCCAGCGTTGCTGAATTATACGGCGGGCGTTAACGGTGTGAAAAATGCCATGTTGGCCGCCAATATCAAAACCATCGTGACTTCGCGTCAGTTCTTGGAAAAGGGCAAATTGACCCACTTGCCGGAGCAGGTCGTCGAGGCTAACTGGGTTTATTTGGAAGACCTGAAAGACACGGTAACGCGTGATGATAAAATTTGGATTATCAAACATTTGATGTGTCCAGCAAAAGCGATGCTGCCGCAAAAGCCTGATGATGCCGCGCTGATTTTGTTTACCTCTGGTTCAGAGGGGTATCCGAAAGGTGTCGTACATTCTCACGCGAGCTTGCTAGCAAACGTCGAACAAATCCGTACGGTGGCGGATTTTACTCCGGCTGACCGGTTTATGTCTGCTTTACCGCTGTTCCATGCATTTGGCTTGACCGTTGGCCTATTAACGCCATTGATGACGGGCAGTCGTGTATTCCTGTATCCAAGCCCGCTGCATTATCGTGTAGTACCAGAACTGGTCTACGATCGTAATTGTACTGTGTTGTTTGGCACTTCAACCTTTTTGGGGAACTACGCACGTTTTGCACACCCATATGATTTTGCTCGTTTGCGCTATGTGGTGGCTGGTGCAGAAAAGCTATCCCCAAATACGGCTCAGATTTGGCAGGATAAATTTGGTATCCGCATTCTTGAAGGATATGGGGTGACCGAGTGTGCCCCCGTGGTGGCAATTAACGTGCCTATGTCAACCAAGGTCGGCAGCGTTGGACGCATTTTACCGTCGATGGAAGCACGTTTGATTAAGATGACCGGGATTGAGCAGGGCGGTCGTTTACAGCTGCGCGGGCCGAATATTATGAAAGGCTATCTGCGGGTTGAAAATCCAGGGGTACTGGAAATGCCGCAGGCTGAAAATGCCGACGGTGTGATGGAAGCGGGATGGTATGACACCGGTGATATCGTGACGCTAGATGATAAAGGCTATTGTGTTATTCGGGGTCGCGTTAAGCGCTTTGCTAAACTGGCTGGAGAAATGGTGTCTCTTGAAAGTGTGGAACAACTGGCGCTGAAGATTTCTCCCGATCATGAACACGCAGCGTCTTCACGTAGCGACAGCAGTAAAGGGGAAGCGTTGGTACTGTTTACTACCGATCCTGAACTGAGCCGCGATCGTTTGCTAAAACAGGCGCGCGAAAGCGGAGTACCGGAGCTTGCTGTACCTCGTGATATTCGTTTCTTGAAGCCACTGCCGTTACTAGGTAGCGGAAAAGTCGATTTTGTCACTCTGCGCCAACTGGCTGAAAACAAAGAAACTGCCGACGGAGAAACCGTATGACAGATGCAGCACACTCAACTGGGCCGTTATTAAACCGCAGCATGAAGGCGGTGATTCTGGCTCAGTTTTTTTCCGCATTTGGCGATAACGCGTTGTTGTTTGCCACCCTTGCGGTGATTAAACAACAGCTCTATCCCGACTGGAGCCAACCGGTTTTGCAGATGGCGTTTGTGGCGACTTATATTGTGCTCGCGCCGTTTGTCGGGCAGTTTGCCGATAGTTTTTCAAAGGGCCAAGTGATGATGGTCGCCAACTCGCTGAAACTGCTGGGGGCGCTGGCAATCTGCTTTGGTTTTAATCCTTTCTTGGGATATGCCTTGGTGGGGATTGGTGCTGCGGCTTACTCACCGGCTAAGTACGGGATCCTCGGCGAGATCACCAGCGGCGATCAGCTAGTAAAAGCAAATGGTTTGATGGAGGCCTCCACAATTGTCGCGATCCTCATTGGATCTGTGGCGGGTGGCATGATGGCTGACTTGAACGTGATTGCGGCGTTAGCCCTCTGTGTGCTGGTGTATGGGGCAGCGGTTGTGGCTAACGGGTTCATTCCGAAGTTAAACCCCGCACATCCCGCTCGCTCATGGAACCCGGTTCGCATGGTGTCTATTTTTGGCGATGCATGTCGTGTGCTTTGGAGCAATCAGGAAGCACGCTTCTCGCTGATCGGCACTAGCCTGTTTTGGGGCGCAGGTGTTACGTTGCGTTTCCTGCTGGTGCTGTGGGTGCCTGTGGTTCTGAATATTACGGATAACACTACGCCGACTCTGCTGAATGCGATGGTGGCCGTGGGGATTGTTATCGGCGCGGGTGCGGCGGCAAAACTGGTGACGTTAACGACGGTTAAACGTTGTTTACCGGCGGGCGTCTTAATCGGTGTCGTCGTAGCTTGGTTTGCGATGCAAAGCAGCCCATCGCTTTCCTATGTGTTGTTAGTACTGGTAGGCATTTGCGGCGGATTTTTTGTGGTGCCGCTTAATGCGCTCCTGCAAGAACGGGGTAAACACACCGTTGGTGCAGGTAATGCCATTGCCGTGCAGAATCTTGGTGAAAATACCGCGATGCTGTTGATGCTCGGACTCTACTCGCTGGTAGTCAAAGTCGGCGTGCCCGTAGTGGGGATTGGCGTGGGGTTTGGCGTGGTATTTGCCTTGGCCATTGTCGGTGTGTGGGGATGGGACGTTGTGCGCAGGAAGCGCAGCGCTTAAACCTTATTCGTTTCCCCTCCCAATATCGGGAGGGGACTTATTTTGGCTTTTACGGCGCCGGATAAGTGAAGCGACCATGGATCTCTTCAATCGCCTTCAGCACTTCTTCATCTAGCACTAGATTTCTGCTTTCGATATTACTTTTTAGCTGTTCAAGCGTTGTTGCGCCAAGCAGCGTGCTGGCTACAAACGGCTGTTGGCGCACGAAGGCCAGCGCCATTTGTGCCGGATCTAAAGCGTGTTTTTTCGCTAACTGAACATACTCCGCGACCGCCGCTTCGGTTTGTTTGCTGGTATAGCGCGTAAAGCGGCTAAACAGGGTATTGCGCGCGGTGGCGGGTTTGGCACCGTTCAGATACTTGCCGCTCAAGGTGCCAAAGCCTAAACAGGAATAGGCCAGCAGTTCCACCCCTTCATACTGGCTAATTTCAGCCAGACCTACCTCAAAGCTGCGGTTGAGCAAACTGTAGGGATTCTGAATCGAAACAATGCGCGGCAGATCGTGTTTCTCTGCTAGTTGGAGGTAACGCATCACGCCCCAAGGCGTTTCGTTTGAAACGCCGATGTAGCGAATTTTGCCCGCACGAACCTGTTCTGACAGCGCTTCCAGCGTTTCTAAAATAGTGACCACCGGTTTTTGCTCGGTATAGCGATAGCCCAACTGACCAAAACAGTTAGTCGGCCGCTGTGGCCAGTGAAGCTGATAGAGATCGATATAGTCGGTATTAAGCCGTTTTAAGCTGTCGTCCAATGCGGCTCGGATATTTTTGCGATCGAGAGCCTGATCGGGACGGATCCCACTGTCATTGTTGCGGACTGGCCCGGTGATTTTTGTGGCGAGGACGATTTTCTCACGATTGCCGCGTTTGGCTAACCAACTGCCAATGTAAGACTCGGTAAGCCCTTGAGTTTCGGGACGTGGGGGCACTGGATACATTTCGGCGGTATCAATCAGATTAATCCCGCTGGCGATGGCTAAATCGAGTTGCGCGTGGGCATCAGCTTCGCTGTTTTGTTCCCCGAACGTCATGGTTCCTAAACCCAGTTCGCTAACTTCCAGCGAGCTGTGCGGAATGCGGTGATATTGCATAGCTGAGTATCCTTTAATTAGAACGTATTCTTGTACTCTTCATCCTTCATGCTGTCTCTGCGTTGGCTGCACTCGCTCACCCCAATCATGTACGTAGGTACGCGTCTGGGGATTTGCTCGCTTGCCGCCTTGATGCAACTTGAATGATTTTGCATATAGAGGATGGAACGTCACCCTCATTTTATTTCTGCTACGACTTTACCAAGATTACGCTGATTTGTGCTTGCGCTGAACTGTCATATTTCTAGAACAACTTT
>NZ_JAVXIQ010000046.1:0-15842 GCF_036648275.1 Hafnia sp.
AAGACTGGGGTTTTTTGCTATGGGGAATTTGAAAAATTTACCAAATAAATAACCGCTAACGCGGCTATTTATTATTTTATGTAGATCGAATTTACTGCTGTTCTAACCATTCTTCGATGAAATCTGCGATGTGTCCGATGTTATTAATATCTAACATAGGAAGATTGCAGTTAATGTTTCCATCGCTCGCCAGCATCACTACGTGATCGTCAACTATTCCAGCAAAAGGCTTCCCGACTGATTCACGGTACAACGCGATCTTAGGAATAGGTTCATGCTTAAAACCTTCAACCAGAATAAGGTCGCAGCGAGAAGGATCGATCTTCGAAGCCAGAAATTGTAAATCCAGTGGCTCTTCCTCTGGCGTTTCCGTCATTAACGCCCATCGTTTGTCACTTGCCACCAAGGTTTGCTCTGCACCTGCCTTACGGAGCTCGTAGCTGTCTTTTCCTGGCGTATCAATATCCATATCGTGGTGTGTATGCTTAATCAGCGCGATTCTTATTCCTTTAGTATTCAGCAGCGGAATAAGCTTTTTTAATAGTGTTGTTTTTCCTGTCCCGCTATAAGCCGCTATACCAAGCAAAGGTATGTTGTTCTTCATTTTTGTTCCTTTAGCTTCTGCTCGCATCGCAAACACTCTTCGTATGTATTGAAATTGATGAAACACTCTTCTTTAGGATACGTAATCCTTTGGGCTTCACATTGTTCTAAAAAAATCATTAATTTCCGCTCGCCTCGTTCAAGATAATTCGTCAGAGGCAAAATGAGGGAGCGGTGCAATAACGCAATCGTTGGATGTGCTCTGTTTCCATCAAATATGTATGCGGCTTTTTTATCTGCTTTATATGTCCACAGGTGATGCACGATATCTGTTGGAATAAAAGGAACATCACATGGAGCAAACACAACCCACTCATGGTGGCTTTGCTGCAAACCACTTAGCATTCCTGCTAATGGTCCGGGGTAATCGTTAAGAACGTCAGGGAATACGCTCAGCCCTGAACGTTGGTAAATTGATATATTGCGATTAGCATTGATGGACAGCCTTGTTACCTGAGGCGCCAGTGCCTCCTGCACATATTGATAAAGAGGTTTGCCATTGAGCAGAACGAGGCCTTTATCATCACCACCCATTCTAGAGGCTCTTCCTCCTGCTAGAATTACACCTTCGATGTCATACATACAGTGTCTCTCTCTGTAGCTAATAGGCTATTGTAACGCGCCTGTCCCCGACTTTCCTGTGCGTGTAATAGTTTGTAAAAAGTGAATGTTATACGTACAAGGGCTATCTTTGGTAAATTAAGACTGATAATTTGTCTGCCCATTAAGCATCAGGGAGAAATACATAATGAAATGCCATCGCGTTAATGAACTTATTGAACTGATCCATCCAGCTTGGCAACAAGAACCTGATTTAAATCTGGTTCAATTTTTGCAAAAACTAGCCAATGAAGCAGGGTTTAAAGGTAATTTAGCTGAACTGACCGACGATATTCTCATTTATCATCTTAAGATGCGTAACAGCGCCAGCACTGAAGTTATCCCTGGTCTAAAGAAAGACTACGAGGAAGACTTTAAGACCGCTATTCTGCGTGCCAGAGGCGTAATCAAAGACTAATTTCAGACAAGATAGCGTATAAACAGCGCGGTAGGTCGATTTGATAATGTTATCATCTTGGTTTATTGCGCGAGCTCTGGCCTGACTATGACTAATCCAACTTTCAGTTTTCAAACACTTACGCCAGATCTTATTCTCGATGCCATTGAGAGTACGGGGATTCGTATTGATTCCGGCTTAACCGAGCTCAATAGCTATGAGAACCGTGTCTTTCAACTGATGGATGAAGAGCGTCAGCGCTATGTTGCGAAGTTCTACCGTCCTGAAAGATGGTCAGATAGCCAAATCGGCGAGGAACATAGCTTTGCTCGTGAGCTGTCTGACAGCGAGATCCCGGTTGTTGCACCGTTGTCATTAAATGGACAAACGCTTCATCATTTTGCTGGTTACGCCTTTACCCTGTTTCCAAGCGTGGGTGGCCGTGCATATGAAATTGACAACGACGATCAGCTTGAATGGGTTGGGCGTTATATGGCGCGTATCCATCAAGTGGGTCAGCAGAAGCTCTTCAGCGAGCGGCCAACCATAGGGATGGATGAGTATCTCTATCAGCCAAGGGCTGTTTTAGAACGTACTTCATTAATACCCACAAAGCTAAAACCTGCGTTTCTTGCTGCTCTAGAGTCATTGATTTCGGAAGTTGAGCAGTATTGGACAACTGACTGGGCGCCGGTACGACTACATGGCGATTGCCATCCCGGCAATATACTGTGGCGAGATGGCCCGCTGTTTGTTGACTTAGATGACGCGCGCAATGGTCCAGCGGTCCAAGATTTATGGATGCTATTGCATGGTGAGCGCCAAGAGCAGCTGATCCAATTGGATATTTTGCTTGAAGCCTACGGCGAATTTGCTGATTTTGACTCTCAGCAGCTAAAACTAATAGAGCCGCTGCGTGCTATGCGCATGGTGCACTATTTGGCATGGGTTGCCCGCCGCTGGCAAGACCCTGCCTTTCCAAAGAGTTTTCCGTGGATGACCGATGAGAGTTTCTGGTTGAGACAAACATCTGCCTTCATGGAGCAGGTTAAGCTGTTACAAGCACCACCGTTGCAGCTAATGCCGATGTATTAAATCAAAAAACTTAAGACGATGGAGAAGTTCGCATGAAAAAGATTTGGTTGGCGTTAGTTGGGATCGCAATGGCATTTGGTGCCTCTGCGGCTCAATTTTCTGAAGGCGATCAGTATGTGAAGCTGGATAAAAGCATCACTAATGAGCCACAGGTTTTAGAGTTTTTCTCATTCTACTGCCCGCACTGCTATGAGTTCGAAGAGGTTTACCACGTTTCTGATGCAGTACGCAAAGGCCTGCCAGAAGGCGTGAAAATCACCAAGTATCACGTCGAATTCTTAGGCCCATTGGGCAAGCAGTTAACTCAAGCATGGGCTGTTGCAATGGCTCTGGGTGTTGAAGATAAAATCACTCAGCCAATGTTTGAAGCTGTGCAGAAAACTCAAAGCGTACAGAGCCCTGAAGATATCCGTAACGTCTTCATTAAAGCGGGCGTGAGCGCCGCAGACTATGATGGCGCGTTGAATAGCTTCGTGGTGAAATCTTTAGTTGTACAGCAAGAGAAAGCAGCTGAAGATCTGCAACTGCGCGGCGTCCCTGCTATCTTCGTTAATGGCAAATATATGGTCAAAAACGATGGTCTGGATACCAGCTCCATGGATTCCTACGTCCAGCAGTTCTCTCACGTTGTAAACTTCCTGCTGAAGCAGAAATAATCATACGTCTGTCTCAGTAATAAAAAACCGGGCTATTGCCTGGTTTTTTACTTATGTGGTTCTGCGTACACCTTTTTAAGGTGATCGATAAGCCGATCTTTTTGCTGCCAGAGATTGTTTAACCAGAGCTGAAAGTGTCGTTTAAAGACCTTATCGTTGAAATAATCGCCGTGCATTTCCGCTGTGATGGGTAATGTTTCTACTCGGACGACAATTTTCTTCATTCTGCCGCAGAGTAAGTCTAAAAACGGGCTGTGATTATTGTCTGGGTAGACCAACGTTATATTCAATACGCGATCAAACTGATTACCCAACGCGCTTAGCGTGAATGCGATGCCTGCTGCTTTGGGGGGAAGCAAATTTCGATAAGGAGAGTGCGTTCTTACTCGCTTCTCTTCAGTGCTTCGCGATCCTTCGACAAAATTAACAATGGTGGTCGGGCGCAGGCGAAATTTTTCGCAGGAACGGCGTGTGGTTTCAATGTCTTTGCCGCGCAATTCGGGATGCTTAAGTAAATAGCTGCGTGAATAGCGTTTCATAAACGGCATATCCAGAGCCCAGCAAGCAAAGCCAACGAAAGGAACCCAAGCAAGCTGTTGCTTCAAAAAGTACTTATTCATTGGAATGTGATTCCGCAATAATACGCAGAGCACGACGATATCAGTCCAGCTTTTATGATTACTGATGACCAAATACCAATTGTCTTTGCTCAGATCTTCTAAGCCATCTATCTCCCACTTTAATCCAACGTTAAGCCTCATCAGCATCGATAAGCCTTGGCACCAGCACCACATCATGAAATCAGCGAAGCTTGAGATATATCGCCAAATAAAAGGGATGGGGAGTAGTAGCTTTATGATGCCTGCGATCGTAATCGGTATAGAACATAAAACTGTCACGAGGATGGTCAACGCCGTGGTTAACACAAATAGGATGGGTGATAGAACCAAGGCAATCAACGTAGGCATTAGCTTATTCGTGTAATAGCATTTGAGGAATCAAAGCGCGATTTTACCAGAAGGCTTATTGAACAACAGCATTTCGCCAGATATATGAAAGATAAATTCAAAAGCATTAGCATAGTTGATTATTTAGACTAATCTGTATGAGGCATTATCAGTAATATGAAAATAACAGTGACTAATTGAAATATTATCCACATCGTGAGGGGCTGGCTATTTTATGTTCTAGCAGGGATCTTTACGTGTAAGTTATTTAAAATACTAATGAAATTGTGAATAAAAGCTGTGTAAGAACACCTATTATTAAAACCATGATCTTTTGTTCACAAACTTATCCACAATTTGATCATTCAGATCTGAATACTTGATCGCATTACTCATCAAATCTCCCGCTAAAATTCGTCTCTTGCCCCGAGGTATGGCATCCTTACCTCTAAGTCCACCATCACGATAAAGACATACTATGGCCGAAATCCCTGAAAACCCCCTGATCCTAGTTGATGGATCCTCATACCTGTACCGTGCATACCATGCTTTTCCTCCGTTAACGAACCGTGCGGGAGAGCCTACAGGGGCAATGTATGGCGTGTTGAATATGCTGCGCAGCCTGATGCTGCAATATCAGCCAAGTCACGTCGCTGTGGTATTCGACGCCAAAGGAAAGACTTTCCGTGATGAGCTGTTTGCTGAGTACAAATCACATCGTCCACCCATGCCAGATGACTTGCGTGAGCAAATAGAGCCGCTGCATAAAATGGTTCAGGCCGTTGGTTTGCCTCTTCTGGCCGTTTCTGGCGTCGAGGCTGATGATGTTATTGGTACGTTGGCGCAGGCTGCCGAAAAGGCAGGACGCCATGTATTGATCAGCACCGGTGATAAAGATATGGCGCAGCTTGTGACGCCAAGTATCACGTTGATCAACACGATGAATAACACCATTTTGGGGCCACAGGAAGTTTGTGAAAAATATGGTGTGCCGCCGGAGTTAATCATCGATTTCCTCGCCCTGATGGGGGATTCCTCGGATAACATTCCAGGTGTCCCTGGCGTTGGCGAAAAAACGGCTCAGGCGCTGTTACAAGGTATTGGTAGCTTAAAACAGATCTATAGCGATTTGGATAAAGTGGCGACGCTGAGTTTCCGCGGTGCCAAAACGATGGGCGCTAAGCTGGAGCTGAATAAAGATAAGGCCGATCTTTCATACCTGCTGGCGACGATTAAAACTGACGTTGAGTTGGATATTACCTGCGACGATCTCCAGCTCAAGCCGATGGATACTGAACAACTGCACGAATTATTTAGCCGCTATGAGTTTAAGCGCTGGCTAGAAGACGCTGAAGCGGGTTCTTGGCTCAGCGGTGAAAAGAAAGCACCAACGGCTCGTAAATCCGCAAAAGCTGACAGTGAGCCGCTAGAGGCCGCTGTAGTGGAAGAGGCTACGTCGGTTTTATCACAGGAAAATTACCAAACTATTCTGGATGAGCCAGCCCTGGATAATTTGATCGCCAGCTTAAAAGCCGCGAAGGTCTTCGCCTTCGATACGGAAACTGACTCTCTGGATGTCTTAACGACCAATCTGGTTGGTCTGTCATTTGCGACAGCGCCGGGCGTCGCGGCTTATATTCCAGTGGGCCATGACTATCTCGATGCGCCAGATCAGCTGAGCCGTGATGCCGTCTTGGCGAAGTTAAAACCCCTGTTGGAAGATGACAATCTTCAGAAAGTTGGGCAGAACCTAAAATACGATCAAGGCGTCATGGCGCGTTATGGCATTGAGCTAAAAGGCATTGCGTTCGACACGATGCTGGAATCGTATGATCTCGACAGCGTTGCCGGCCGCCATGATATGGATAGCTTGGCTGAGCGCCACTTGAATCATAAAACCATTACTTTTGAAGAAATTGCGGGTAAGGGCAAATCTCAGCTGACCTTTAACCAAATTGCACTTGAGCAGGCTGCGCCTTATGCGGCAGAAGATGCCGATGTGACTTTACAGCTGCATCTCAAACTTTGGCCACAGCTAGAAAAAGAAGCGGGTTTGAAGAAAGTTTTCACCGATATCGATATGCCTTTGGTTCCGGTGCTTTCGCGTATGGAGCGAACAGGCGTACTGATAGATAGCCATATTCTGGGCAAACATTCTCAGGAGCTGGCTATCCGTTTGGATGAGCTGGAGAAGAAGGCACATGAGTCTGCGGGAGAACCCTTCAACCTCTCCTCGCCAAAACAGCTACAGGCAATTTTATTCGAAAAGCAGAAGCTGCCTGTAGTGAAAAAAACGCCGGGTGGCGCACCTTCAACAAATGAAGAAGTGCTGGCTGAATTAGCGGAGCAAGGTTTTGAACTGCCAACCATTATTTTGGAACACCGCGGGTTAGCGAAGTTAAAAAGTACGTATACGGATAAGCTTCCGCAGATGATCAATGGCGCGACTGGTCGAGTCCATACGTCTTATCATCAAGCGGTTACCGCAACCGGACGGCTTTCTTCTAGCGATCCTAACCTGCAGAATATCCCAGTACGTAATGATGAAGGACGCCGGATCCGTCAGGCTTTCATTGCGCCACAAGGCTATAAAATTGTTGCGGCCGACTACTCTCAGATTGAATTACGCATCATGGCGCACTTGTCGGGTGACAAGGGCTTACTTATTGCGTTTGCCGCTGGTAAAGATATTCACCGTGCTACGGCGGCAGAAGTCTTTGGCTTAGCGCTTGAAGATGTCACCAGTGAACAGCGACGCAGTGCTAAAGCGATCAACTTTGGACTGATTTATGGCATGAGCGCCTTTGGTTTGGCTCGTCAGTTGAATATTGCTCGTGGCGAAGCGCAGCGCTATATGGACCTCTATTTTGAGCGTTACCCTGGCGTGCTGGAATATATGGAACGTACACGGCAGCAGGCGGCAGAGCAGGGATATGTAGAGACGCTAGATGGCCGTCGCCTCTATCTGCCTGAAATTCATTCCCGTAACGGTATGCGCCGTAAGGCGGCAGAACGCGCCGCGATCAACGCTCCAATGCAAGGAACCGCGGCTGATATTATCAAGCGTGCGATGATCGCCGTTGATGCATGGTTATTGGAACAGAAAGAACCTTTAGTTCGCATGATTATGCAGGTGCACGATGAATTGGTCTTTGAAGTTCATGAGTCCATCATCGATCAAACTGTTGAGAAAGTTCGTGAACTCATGGAGAAAAGCCTTGAGTTGGCGGTTCCGTTAAAAGTTGATGTGGGTACCGGTGAAAACTGGGATCAAGCTCACTAAATGATGAATAATTAATCTATTTATGTAATTTAACTACATAAAATCGCGTTCATTACGCCGTTTATGCTGCTTAATTGAACGCATTTTTGTAAGTAAGCTACAAAAAGGGTTTTCCCTCGTCTGAAAATGTTGTAGAGTTACAGACGTAGGGTACAGAGGTAAGATGTTCTATCTTTCAGACCTTTTACTTCACGTAATCGGATTTGGCTGAATATTAGCCGCCCCAGTCTTTTATGACTGGGGCGTTTTTTTTTGTCCAAACCAAAAAAAGGCCGCCTAAGCGACCTTGTTTAATAACTTGTTCAATAAGATATTAGGCAGTTATTCCCCGCCTTCTTCCTCATCTTCTTCAGACAGTGTTTCAGGCTCAATCTCGCTGAACCACGTATTCAGTTTTTCACTCAGCTTATCGACGCCAAACTTCTTCAGTGAAGAAAACGCTTCAACCTGAATATCGCCCATAAACGGCAAAATAGCCTCACGCACCATATTTAGCTGAGCCTTGCGCGCACCGGATGCCAACTTATCGGCTTTGGTGAGCAGCAGCATAACTGGCAGGTTAACGTCTACGGCCCATTGGATCATTTGCTGATCGAGATCTTTCAGTGGGTGACGGATATCCATCAATACCACTAAGCCCTTCAGACAGTTACGTTTTTGCAGGTATTCACCTAACGCTTTCTGCCATTTGCGTTTCATCTCTTCCGGCACTTCTGCATAGCCATAACCCGGTAAGTCAACGAGGCGAATACCGTCGGTAACTTCAAACAGGTTAATCAGCTGAGTACGGCCTGGCGTTTTACTCGTACGTGCTAAGCCTTTTTGGTTGGTCAGCGTATTAAGTGCGCTGGATTTACCTGCGTTAGAGCGACCAGCAAAGGCGACTTCAATTCCGGTATCGGCCGGCAGTGCGCGAATATCAGGGGCGCTGGTGACGAAGTGTGTCACATGATAGTTATAAGTTTTACGGTTCAAAACGTTCGTCTCCATTAAAGCATGGGGGTATCTGGTGGGGATTATAACTGCATCAGCCGCAAAGAGCGCATAAAACCGCTGTTTATCTGCTGTAAGCTCACGGCTTACAGCCGTGTAAGACATTGACCATTCATTTTTCGGGCAATCACGTTTTCAGCTATAAGCCTGAATTTATTAAAGTAATAGATTCATATAATTACAAAACAACGTGATAAAGATCACATGAGAGCGGGCCTGATAACCCATTGAGAAAGTAAGCCAATACTTTAAAGTATCTTTCAACGCCAAGGATAACGGCACGGAAAACTTCGTCAGGAAGACGAATCTCAGGGAACGCAAGAATGCGTAACGAGGGAAAGGATTCACGCTAAAGGATTAGCGAAGATATACAGGATGTATATCGTAAAGGAAGACATGAACTCAGGATGAGTTTAGCGCTGGGATTGGCGCAACAAGGACAAGAACCTCAGGAAGAGGATGCTAGGAGCAAAACGGCAAAGGGAAAAACCGGGACGTTGACTGCATTCAAGGATTGAATTGCGTGAATATCCTTCATTTGAAGGCTAGAATTAAGGCGACAGTTTAGGCTGTCGCCTTTTTTCTTTGTGTGCTTTCTGGTAGGGTGTGCGCATTGTCCGCCCCCTCAGCCTAAACGCCTGTTTTACGGGTGTCGGAGACTGGCGTATCAGGAATTAACCTGAGCTCGCTAATATTTCTCTACTCGATTTATCTCTCTGTGAGTACACGCTAATGAGTCCTGCCAATAAAACGCCGAAAGCTAAAACTTCAGCGCCAAAACAAAAACGAAAAACCCGTGTTGAGCTCGATCTGGAAGCTCGTGCCCGTAAGCGCCAGAAAAAGCACCGCGGTAACAAATCGGGTGGCCGTGCCAACCCAGAAGCTGCCAACAAAAAAACCGGTGATGCAGCCAAAGTTGTAGATCCGCGTATCGGCAGTAAAGTGCCTGTATCGCTGGTGGCAACAGAAGTGAAGAAGCCAAAAGCAAAAGCGCCTAAACCGGAAGCGAAAAAACGACTGACGCCAGAAGAAGAGCTGACTCAGTTGGAAAACGATCCGCGTCTGGATGAGCTGCTGATCCGCCTTGACGATGGTGAAGATCTCAACCAAGAAGAGCAAAGCTACGTCGACAATATGTTGGATCGTATTGATGCGCTGATGGAAGAGTTAGGCATCGAGTTGGGCGACGAAGATGACGAAGTCGACGAAGAAGAGCCAAAAGAAGACATCGTTAAATTGCTCAAACGCGGTAACCCGAAAGACGTATTTTAATCGTCAATGGGGCTAATCCTAACAATAGCCTTACTGCTTACGTGTTATCTGCTGTGGTTATTAGGTAAACTATGGTGGCTGTCGCGGCGTAAACAACGCTGGCGGCAAGCTGCCATGACCCGCCAGTTTTCACGGCTTCCTCGTCACCGGTCTGGCAGACGAAATCATCGGAAGGAGTAAGCATGTCGGAACAGGCAATTGTCTGGGATCTGGCCCTGATTCAAAAATATAACTATTCTGGGCCGCGTTACACCTCATATCCTACTGCATTAGAATTCAGCGAAAGCTTCACCGAGACTGAGTTTGCGAATGCGGTAGCTCGTTACCCTGAACGTGCGCTTTCGCTTTACGTTCATATCCCGTTTTGCCACAAGCTGTGTTACTTCTGCGGCTGCAATAAGATCGTCACCCGCCAAACACATAAAGCGGATGAATATCTTGATAAGCTGGCATTCGAAATTCGCCAACGTGCACCGATGTTTGTGGGGCGAAAAGTCTCCCAATTACATTGGGGCGGTGGTACGCCAACGTATCTAGATAAAAACCAGATTTCCCGCTTAATGCATATGCTGCGCGATGCTTTTGATTTTCTGCCGGATGCAGAAATTTCAATTGAGGTCGACCCGCGTGAAATTGAGCTGGATGTGCTCGACCACCTGCGCCAAGAAGGCTTCAACCGCCTGAGTATGGGCGTGCAGGACTTCAACAAAGAAGTTCAGAAGCTGGTGAATCGTGAGCAAGACGAACAGTTTATCTTCGATTTGATTAACCGAGCTAAAGCGATCGGTTTTACCTCAACGAATATCGATCTTATCTACGGCTTACCAAAGCAAACGCCAGAGAGCTTTAGCTATACGCTGCAAAAAGTCGCTGAGCTCAATCCTGACCGTTTGAGCGTATTCAACTATGCGCATATGCCGAAGCTATTTGCCGCGCAGCGTAAAATTAAAGACGAAGACCTGCCATCGGCAGACAGCAAGCTGTCTATTCTGCAAGAAACTATCGCGATGCTAACGGGTTCTGGCTATCAGTTTATTGGTATGGACCACTTTGCTCATGCTAATGATGAATTGGCAGTGGCTCAGCGTGAAGGCAAATTGCACCGCAACTTCCAAGGCTATACCACGCAGGGCGATAGCGATCTGCTAGGGCTAGGCGTTTCCGCGATAAGCATGATCGGGGATAGCTATGCGCAGAATCGCAAAGTGCTGAAAGAGTATTATGCTGACGTGCAAGACCATGGCCATGCGCTTTGGCGTGGGCTTTCCATGACTGAAGATGACTGTTTGCGCCGTGATGTGATTAAAAATCTCATCTGCAACTTCCGTCTAGGCTATTCCCAAGTTGAGAGCCAATACGCGATTGTTTTTGCCGATTATTTCGCGGATGACTTAAAACTGCTGGCACCTTTGGTCGACGATGGGCTGGTGGAAATCACGCCAACCAGCATCGAGGTAACTCCGCGCGGTCGTTTGCTGATCCGTAATATTTGCATGTGCTTTGATATTTATCTGCGCAAGCAGGCGAGAATGCAGCAGTTTTCGCGGGTAATCTAAAAGATGTATGTCTTGGTAGGAAGAGCCGATGTGGCTGGACCTACCAAGACCTGAAGTGAAGAACGACGCAATTACTTCAACAAATGTGCATTCACACTGTTTTCCGTTACTTCCCCCGTTAATGCCGTGATCAGGTTATCCACCGCGCAGGCCGCCATGTTATAGCGGGTTTCCTCCGTTGCTGAGCCGATGTGAGGCAATGCAACAACGTTAGGCAATTGCAGTAACTCTGAATCAGCAGGCAATGGCTCCACTTCGAACACATCTAATCCCGCAGCGCGAATCGTACCGTCTTTTAATGCTTCAATTAATGCAGCCTGATCGACAATTTTTCCGCGTGCCCCGTTGATCAAAATAGCGCTGGATTTCATTTTAGCTAAACGTTCGGCGTTGATGAGCTTATGCGTTTGCTCGCTATAAGGCAGCGTAATACAGACGAAGTCAGACTGAGTGAGCAATTCATCCAGTTCGCAGCGACGAGCGTTAAACTCCTTTTCCACCTGCGTATTGGGGCGATCGTTCCAGTACAAAACATTCATGCCAAAACCCGCGTGGGCTCGACGCGCCAGCGCTGCACCGATACGCCCCATGCCCAAAATACCTATCGTTTTATGGTGAACGTCGACGCCATAGCTATCGCTGCCGATGCTGCGCGTCCATTTTCCTGCTTTCACCATTTCTGCCATTTCCAAAGCGCGGCGTGCGGTCATCAGAATCAGCGTAAACACGGTATCGGCCGTGGTTTCGGTGAGTACCGTTGGCGTGTGCATCAACACAATTTTGCGCTGTGTCAGATCGGCTACGTCGAACTGATCGTAGCCAACTGAAATGGTTGAAATTGCTTTTAGCTTGGGCGCATGGTCTAGCAACTCAGCACGCACCGGTACGCTTGCGCCAATCATGCCATCGGCATTTTTTAGCGCGGCTAGAACTTCTGCACGGTTAGTCTCATTGATTCCATCAAAGAATCGGACATCAAAATTGTCTTCTAATCGTTGTAGCAAATCAGAGGGTATTTTTTTATACATAACAATGGATTGCTTCATAAAACTATTTCCCCTGAGCAACGGCTGAGGCTGGTTTAACGGTAGCTTTTTTTTGCATATCTGATGGCTTAACGATGAGCGTTAATCCAACGGCGACCAGTAGCGCACCCGCCATAAATACGTAGGACGCGGCTGGAGAGCCGGTAGAACCATTCAGATAACCGACAAACCAAGAGCCAAAGAAAGAACCCAACGCGCCCATGCTGTTAATTAAGGCCATCGCCCCACCGGAAACGTTGCGTGGCAGCATTTCAGGAATAATGGCGAAGAATGGGCCATAAGGTGCATACATCGCTGCGCCTGCGATAACCAACAGCGCGTAAGACCACCAGAAGTGATTAGCGCCGACGAGATAAGAACCGATAAAGGCCAGTGCGCCGATCAACAGCAACGGCCAGACGAACAGTTTACGGTTTTGCATTTTGTCGGATGCCCAAGACACCACGATCATCGCAATGGTTGCGGCCAAATAAGGTACTGCCGAGAGCCATCCAGCTTCCACCATTCCCATATCAGAACCGTGACGCAGAATCGAAGGCAGCCACAGTACAAAGCCATACACGCCGATGCTCCATGCAAAATACTGAGCACACAGGATGATGACATTACGCGAACGGAAAGCCTCGCTGTAGTTACGCACAGCCTTAATGCCTTGCTGCTCTTCAAGCAGTTTGGCTTGAAGTGCGGCTTTTTCAGACTCGCTTAACCAGCCAACCTGCTCAGGTTTATCCTTAACCAGCACCCACCAACAGAAAGCCCAAATAACCGCAGGGAAGCCTTCGATGATGAACATTTCGCGCCAGCCATAAGCATGAATCAAATAGCCAGAAACCACAGACATCCATAGAACGGTGACCGGATTACCTAAAATTAAAAAGGTATTGGCTCTGGAACGCTCAGCCTTGGTAAACCAGTTACTGATGTAGATAAGCATGGCGGGCATAACTGCTGCTTCAACGACCCCAAGAGCGAATCGAATAGCCGCCAGCGCAGGAATATTGCTGACCAAGCCGGTTAGCGTGGCACACATGCCCCACAGGATCAGGCACCAAAATACCAGCTTACGTACGCTACGGCGTTCGGCGTAAATGGCTCCAGGGATCTGGAAGAAAAAATAGCCGAGGAAGAATAGGGCTCCCAGTAGAGAGGCCATTC
Organism: Hafnia sp.; assembly: GCF_036648275.1. NCBI lineage: Bacteria > Pseudomonadati > Pseudomonadota > Gammaproteobacteria > Enterobacterales > Hafniaceae > Hafnia > Hafnia sp. The sequence continues at coordinate 13,604 of NZ_JAVXIQ010000046.1, forward strand.
CTTTGGTGATGCCAAGATCTTCATTAATCCCAGCAGCGGAGGCAAAGCTGAAGTTCGCGCGATCAAGATAAGCCATGCTGTAGGTGATAAAAATCACCGGCATGATGTACCACCAGCGCTTCGGGGCAATCGTTGATTTGCTCATGGTTATAATCCTTCAGTGTGGTTCAGATACATCCTTGGGATGTAGGGCCCAGAGGTGGATGTGTTATTTATTATTCGCCGAGTTCAGCACGGGTTGGTAAGCCCTCGCTGTCCCCAATCGCCTGCACCGCTAGCGCACCAATTTTGTTACCGCGCATAACGGCATCCGGTAGCGCTTTTCCTTCGAGTAATGCACTGATAACACCGACGGCAAAACCATCACCCGCGCCAACGGTATCAATTACATTTTCAACGCGCACGGCTGCAACATGTTGCTGGTGGCCGTCTGCGGTTTTAAACCAAGCGCCATCTGGCCCGAGCTTGATGATGACGGCTTTTACGCCGCGGCTAAGGTAGAAATCAGCAATCTCTTCCGGTGTTTGTTTGCCCGTGAGGATTTGCCCCTCTTTCAGACCCGGTAATACCCAATCGGCCTGGAAAGCTAAAGCATTCAGCTTTTCACACATCACCTGCTGACTTGACCATAGGACTGGACGCAAATTAGGGTCGAAAGAGATGGTTTTGCCCATCGCGCGCATTTCTTGCGCCGCGTGGTTGGCGAGAGCCAAAGAATCAGTGGAAAGCGCCGCCGCAACGCCGCTCAAGTGAAGGTGGCGAGCCTGTGAGAAATAGGCCCGATCGAAATCATGAACAGAAAGATGGCTGGCAGCCGAGCCTTTGCGGAAGTATTCCACTTTGGGATCGGTTCCATTTTCTGCTTTAGATTTCAGCTGAAAACCGGTTGGGAAGCGCTCATCAACGGTAACGCACTGATGATTTATTCCCTCTTGCTGTAGCGTAGCGAGCGTAAAACGGCCAAAAGAGTCGTTTCCTACACGGCTAACCCAGCCCACGTTCATTCCGAGGCGTGATAAACCAATAGATACGTTCAGCTCAGCGCCAGCGATACGTTTGGTAAACTGCATAGCCTGATCCAGTTCACCGGTTTCATTGGCGACAAACATAGTCATTGCCTCGCCATAGGTGATCACGTCTAGCGGTGAAGTTTTCATATTAGTCTGCTCTCAATAAATTAACGTAGTGGCGGGTTACTGAGGTTAAGTCATCGCCTTCTAATGGGAATTCAATGCCGCGCATTGCCTGATGGGGAAGCTCAGCCAGTAATGGTTTCCAGCGGCCATCACTATTATCTAATTCCACCGCGCACCAGCCTTGAGGCCGTTTTTCCGCGGCTTTTACATGTACGTAATGCACCATGTGCGCCAGTTTTTGCGCTGCAATATGCGCGTCTTCGCCGACCCAGTCCCAGTTCGCCATATCAAAGGTCATGCGTATTGGGGAATGACAATCTTGTACCGCGGCAAAGAATGCGTTTAACGGTGATAAAATTCCGCAGTCCGGTGTTTGATCGTTTTCAACGACGAGTTGCACAGGGTATTTGCTGAGCAAAGCGTTTAATTCAGTGATGTCATAGCCTGGCTGATAATGCCCCAGAGAGAATTTCACCGTGCGAGCGTTCAGCTCGGCGGCTTCTTGTAAACGCTTTTCGAGCTGTGGATTCAGTGAACCATCGAGGGCAAATAATCCCTCCGGGACTGAATACACGGCAAACAGCTGGTGGTCAGCAATTTGACGGGCTAAATGACCTAAGGTGTTCAGCTCTGAGTCGGATAATAGCTCACGACGAATTTCAACGCCGTTGGCACCTGACTCAGCGATAATCGGCAGTAAGTTAGCCTGCCCGCCGAGTTTTTTAACGTTGTCCCATCCATAAGCGGCGGTCACAACGACGATATCTCTTTTCATATTCACTCCAATGATGGTCACTTCATCATCAATTCAATAACGCCAAGATATTTGGAACCGGTTCCATAAAAAAGCGAAATAATGAGGATGTATGACTGTTGTCACAGATTGGTTTGGGATGAATTCAGAAGTGTGATCGGGGTGGGATTGTCATTGCAAAATGTAAGCTTAATTCAGTGCATGAATGCCTGATTATGGAGTATGCGCTTGCGGTGTAAGGTTTCGACCGCCTATCAGCACCGGTATTCACATACAACCTCAATCGAAGGCGTTCGAGTCGGGTGCGCCAGCGCGCGCACCCAACACCCGCGCGCTTTTATCCGAGACG
>NZ_JAVXIQ010000047.1:0-15146 GCF_036648275.1 Hafnia sp.
GTACAGATACAATCCACCCCCCAATCTAATAATTCGCGTGCTCGTTTTGGGCTATTCACGGTATAAACCAGGATCCGTAAACCTGCGGCTTTAATGTCGGACACACGCTCAGCGGTCAGTTCATTGTGGTCAATATGCAATGATACGCAGCCCAATCGCGTGGTCATCGCCAACCACTCTCCATCCCATTTCTCTAGCAGCAATCCCCTCGGCAGTTCTGGCACAGCTTGCTGCGCAGCCTCTAGAGACTCAACCGAAAACGACGACAGTAATGGTGCAATAGGATGCGTTGACCACAAATTCTTAGCGGCAAGCGCGATCACCCGCCCAGTTTCACTTTCTACGCCCGTGGTAGGCTTAATCTCGATATTCGCTGATAAGCCAAGCTCAAGGCAACGATCGGCCACCTGAGAAAGCAGAGGCAATGGTTCATCGCGAAACTCTCGCCCATACCATCCTCCCGCATCTAGGCTGACCAGTTTTTCCCACGGTAAATCGCCAGCAACGCCCCAACCATTGGTGGTGCGTTCTAGGTTGTCATCATGTAATAGAAAAATCTCACCGTCAGCACTCAACTTAGCATCAAACTCAATCATTTTATGGCCATACTCAGCGCCAATATCAATAGCCGCTAACGTATTTTCTGGTGCTAATTTACCACCGCCACGGTGGGCAACGATTTTTGGATAAGGCCATTTTATTGTCATGTTTTACTCCGCTACCGAGGGCTTCACTGCTCGCTTATGGTTCAATACGTAAGCCCGTCGTTATATCGAAAAAGTGTAGATTTTCATGAGGTAGCACGACCTGTAGAGAACAACCTAACTCAGGTAAATCCTGATGCGGTAATCGCAGAATCACACCATGATCCCCCCAGCGACTATGCGCCAAGTTATCAGCGCCCAATAGCTCGAGTTGATTAACCATAAACTCGCTTCCGGACTCATGCTCTGCCGCTCGACGCAGGTGCTCAGGGCGAATACCTAGCGTGAGCGTTTGACCCGCTAATGCAGAGATCGGCTGTTCGAAGCGTAGCTGTGGACCATCGTTAATCTGAAAAAACAGGCCATCTGTACTAATACAACCATCCAGCAGATTCATCGCGGGAGCGCCCATAAAGCCCGCCACAAAACGACTAGCAGGACGATGGTAGATCTCCGTTGGTGTTCCAATCTGCTCAGCAACGCCCTTATTTAGCACAATGACGCGCTGCGCTAAGGTCATCGCCTCTACCTGATCGTGAGTCACATACAGGCTGGTCGTTTTTAGACGACGGTGCAACTGCTGTAACTCAAGTCTCATCTGAACGCGCAGTTTTGCATCAAGGTTGGACAAAGGCTCATCAAACAAAAACACCGCGGGCTCGCGCACGATAGCACGCCCCATCGCCACCCGCTGACGCTGCCCGCCGGACAACTCACTAGGCTTGCGATTAAGCAGCGTCTGTAACTCCAAAATGGCTGCGACTTCCTCCACTTTGGCACGGATAAGTTCTTTGCCCAGCCCGCGAATCTTCAGCCCATAAGCCATATTGTCGAACACGCTCATGTGCGGATAAAGTGCATAGTTTTGAAACACCATTGCTACGCCACGATCTTTAGGCTCTTTGTGAGTTACACGGTCATCACCAATATAAATATCACCACTCGTCGTTTCTTCTAGGCCAGCAACCATGCGGAGTAAGGTCGATTTACCACAGCCGGACGGCCCCACCATAACGATAAACTCACCGTCGGCAACATCCAGATCGATACCTTTAATAATTGCGTTTTTGCCGTCATAGCTTTTGCTGACGGTCTGTAATTTTAAACGTGCCATTGTATTATTTCTCGCTATCAACCAGACCGCGGACGAACCAACGCTGCATCCCTAAGACCACCAGCAATGGCGGTAACAGAGTCATCAGCAGTGCGGCCATCACCAGTTGCCACTGCGTTGCGCTTTCTCCGCTTGAGATGGCGCTTTTAATCCCAGCTACCGCCGTTCCCATCGCCGGATCGCTCGTGATCAGCAATGGCCATAAATATTGGTTCCAACCATAAATAAACGTAATCACAAACAACGCCGCTAAATTCGTTTTAGACAGTGGGAATACCACATCGCGGAAAAACCGCATTGGACCAGCACCGTCAATGCGAGCGGCCTCCAACAGTTCATGCGGCAGCGTCATAAAGAACTGACGGAATAGGAACGTTGCCGTAGCCGAAGCCATGAGCGGCAGAGTGAGTCCAGTATAACTATCCATCAGGTTTAAATTTGCCATCACCTCAACGGTAGGAAATATACGGACCTCAACGGGCAGCATCAGGGTAATGAATATCAGCCAAAAGAATAAGTTACGTAATGGAAAGCGAAAGTAGACAATCGCAAACGCCGATAACATCGACACCGCAATTTTCCCAACAGTAATCACCAACGCCATAATAAAGCTATTCATTAACTGAATACCAAATGGCGCACCTGCGCTACCAACCCCTTGCTGCCAAACCTGCGTTATGTTGTGCCAGAGCTGGGAGCCTGGAATGAGCGTCATCGGCACATCAAAGACCTGTTGCTTATCCAGCGTTGCTGCCACAAACGCCACATACAGCGGAAACAAAATCACGATCACACCCAAAATCAGCATAATATGGCAGAACATATCCAAGCCTTTACGGTTCTCAATCATTGATAACGTACCTTACGCTCAACATAGCGGAACTGAATCATAGTTAATGCAACCACAATCAACATCAATACGACCGACTGTGCCGCCGAACTGGAAAGATCTAGCCCCGCAAAACCTTCACGATAGATTTTATAAATCAGCGTAGTGGTCGATTGTCCCGGTCCACCGCCGGTTGCTGCATCGATAACCGGAAACGTATCGAAAAACGCATAGACCAAATTGACCACCAGCAGGAAGAAACTCACTGGAGAAATCAGGGGAAGGACAATATGAAAGAAACGCCGAATCGGCCCTGCGCCATCAATGGCAGCAGCCTCAAGCAGCGACTTGGGGACTGACTGTAGCGCCGCGAGGAAAAACAGGAAATTGTAGCTCACCTGTTTCCAGACTGAAGCCAGAACTACCAGAAACATCGCCTGTCCGCTATTTTGGGCATGGTTCCAGCTATAGCCCATCACACCGAGAAAGTGCGAAACCAAACCCAGCCCAGGGTTAAAGAGAAACATCCACAGCACAGCAGCGATTGTGGGAGCCACGGCATAGGGCAGAATGAACAAAGTTTGATAGAAACGGCGGCCCCGTAAAATATGATTTACCAACGCCGCAAAAAATAGCGACAGTACTAGGCCAAAAAATGTCACCAAACCGCTAAACCACAACGTGGTGCGAAACGCGCTTAAGTAGTAGGGATCATGCCATAGAGTGATAAAATTCTGCCAACCAACAAACTCGCTGGAAAGACCAAAAGGATCGAGGCTCTGCACCGAATACCACAGTGCTTCGCCTGCGGGCCACAAGAAGAAAATGGCGGTGATCAAAAGCTGCGGAGCAACCAGCGCATAGGGCAACCAGCTGCGTTTAAATGCGGGAGTTCGGGAACTCATAACACCTCAAATTTGCTACAGAGTACAGATACCTCACCAACCGCCCTTTGGGTTGAACGGCTGGAGAGGTAGAACCGATATTACTTAGCTGATTTTTCAAAACGCTCTAGCAGTTGATTGCCACGCGATACCGCTTCATCCAGCGCTTGCTGTGGCGTTTTCTTACCTGTCCATACGCCTTCCAACTCTTCATCCACCACGGTACGAATTTGCGGCATATTGCCTAGGCGAACACCTTTAGTGAAGGCTAATGGCGGCTTATTTAGCATTTGGCGAGTCGCAACGTCAGCGCCCGGATTTTTGTCGTAAAAACCCTGCTGTTTAGTCAACTCATAGGCTGCGGTCGTAATGGGCAGGTAGCCCGTTTTCTGGTGCCACTCGGCGGCAATTTCTGGTTTAGCCAAGAACTGGAAGAACTCAGCTACGCCCTTGTAGGTTTCAGGTTTTTTACCGTTCATCACCCACAGACTAGCCCCACCGATAATTGCATTTTGCGGGGCATTTTTAGCATCAGCGTCATACGGCATGAAAGCCACGCCATAGTTGAATTTTGCATACTGTTTGATATTGGCCAGCGAGCCAGAAGAGCCCGTCATCATGCCGCAGTCACCGTTATAGAATTTAGCGGTTGGCTCATCTTTACGGCCAAAGTAGCTAAAATCGCCTTTTTTGAGCATGTCTGACAGCAGCTGAATATGCTTAACCTGTAATGGCTGGTTAAACTCTAAACGCGCTGACGGGCCACCAAATCCGTTGTTTTCGGTAGCAAAAGGAACACCATTCCACGCACTAAAGTTTTCTAACTGCACCCAGCCTTGCCAACCTGACGCATAGCCACAGCTCATACCGCTTGCGCGTAGCTTAGCCGCATCGGTAGCCAGCTCCTGCCAAGTTTTTGGTGGCTCATCAGGATTTAAACCCGCTTTCTTAAAGGCATCTTTGTTGTAATACAGAACGGGTGTAGAACTGTTGAACGGCTGGGAAAGGAGTTGGCCCGTGGCGTTGTCGGCGTAGTAGCCCGCCACAGTGGGCACGAACTGGGATTCATCAAAAGGGATACCGGCCTCTTTAAATACCTGATACACAGGCTTCACGGCCTGTTTAGCTTGCATCATGGTTGCAGTGCCGACCTCATACACCTGCAAAATAGCGGGCGCCTTACCCGCACGGAAAGCGGCAATACCCGCAGCGAGACTTTGTTCATAATCACCTTTATAGACGGGTACAATCTTGTACTCATCTTGTGATTGGTTAAAACGCTGCGCAAGACTATCAACTTCCGTGCCTAGCTCGGCTTCCATCGAGTGCCAAAATGGAATTTCAGTCACCGCTAATGCAGGTGCACTGAAGCAAAATATCACTGCTAAACTGCACATGCTGCGCTTTATTGTCATATTCATCATGCCAAATCCCCGTCAAATGAGTGTTATCACCGTAAACGTTGAGTGATAAAGAACGTCTTATTTTCGGGATGTACCATGACATGCGCGTATGACAGAAAAATAACCAGCAGATGAAGGAATTATGACGAAAGAATGACGCAGGGCACGCGACGCGTTAGTTAGATAAAGAAACTATAGCGGCCTAAATATCAGCGAGTTAGGAAGGGATACAAAACATTATCTCCCTTTGAGTTATCACAAATAGTGGCATCCATGCCGCTATCATCATGACAGGCTTAACCGCCTAAATAAGCACTACGCACTGCGCTATTAGCCAGAAGCGCCGCCCCGCTATCTTCCAGCACAACATGACCGTTCTCCAACACATAGCCTCGATCCGCCAACTTAAGCGCCTGATTGGCATTTTGCTCTACGAGAAAGATCGTCATGCCTTCTTCGCGCAGCTGTTGGATGGTATCGAAAATTTGCAGAATGATGATAGGCGCCAGCCCCAGAGACGGCTCATCCAGCAGTAATAACTTAGGCTGACTCATCAGAGCGCGACCTATCGCTAGCATCTGCTGCTCTCCGCCGGACATGGTTCCTGCGCGCTGAATACGGCGCTCATGTAGGCGGGGAAATAAATCGTAAACTCGAGCGATACGTTCTTGATACTGATGACGATCGGCGAAAAATCCCCCCATCGCCAAATTTTCTTCCACGGTCATACGCGAAAATACGCGGCGGCCTTCCGGCACAATAGCAATCGCCTCACGCATGATGCGTGCGGTTTGCCAATCGGTAATATCCTGCCCAAGAAAGTTGATACGGCCTGCGGTAGCTCGAGGTTCGCCGCATAGCGTTCCCAGCAGCGTGGTTTTTCCTGCGCCGTTAGCACCAATCAGCGTCACAATTTCACCCTGCTGAATATGGATGCTAACGTTATGCAGCGCCTGAATTTTTCCGTAGTGGGCTGAGACGTTTTCTAATGTCAGCATGAACATGGCCCTCGTTCAACATGACAACGGGAGTAGTTAAATAGCATAGATTTACGCCTCTCCTAGATAAGCACGGATAACATCAGGATTATTGCGTACCTCTTCCGGCGAGCCTTGCGCCAACGGCGTCCCCTGATTAACCACGTAAATCCGATCGGAAATATCCATCACCAGCTTCATATCGTGTTCAATCAACAGCACCGAAACCTGATGATGACGGCGTAAATCAGCGATGAGTTCGTTGAGTTCATCGGTTTCTTTTGGATTAAGACCGGCCGCTGGCTCGTCTAGCATCAGCAGCTCAGGCCGTGTCACCATGCACCGTGCAATCTCCAATCGCCGCTGCTGACCATAGGCCAAATTACCCGCCTGACGATTGGCAAACTCCAACAATCCAACACGCTCTAACCATACCGCGGCACGTTCCAATGCATCGGCTTCCGCGCGGCGGAATTTAGGCGTTTTCAGTAGACCGGCAAACACACCGCTTTTGAGATGCTGATGCTGCGCCACCAACAGGTTTTCCACTACCGTCATCTCTTTGAAGAGGCGTACATGTTGGAAAGTGCGCACCACCCCCATACGAGCGATTTGCTGCCCTGCAAGCCCAGCTAATTCGCGATCGCGCAGTTTTATCGAGCCACTTGTCGGGCGATAGAAACCGGTCAGACAGTTAAATACCGTCGTTTTTCCCGCCCCGTTAGGGCCGATAAGAGAGACGATTTCCCCCTGATTGAGTATCAGAGCTACATTATTCACGGCGAGGAGGCCGCCAAACCGCATACAGAGATTGTTCACCAGCAACAGAGGTTGTGTGCTCATACCTGCCCTCCTTTGCGTGTGGCAAATTTCAGCTGAGGGCGTTTCATCGGCAGTAATCCTTGCGGACGCCAAATCATCATCAGCACCATTAATGCGCCCAGTAATAACATGCTGTATTCATTCAGATCGCGCATCAGTTCGCGAGAAACTACCAAAATAACCGCAGCAAGAATCACCGCAAACTGTGACCCCATACCACCAAGCACGACAATCGCCAGTACAAAAGCCGATTCGACAAAAGTGAAAGATTCTGGGCTAACAAACCCTTGTCGTGCAGCAAACAACGTTCCAGCAAAACCGGCAAACGCCGCACTGATGGTGAATGCCGTCAGCTTGATACGCGTTGGGCTTAGGCCTAATGAACGGCAGGCAATTTCGTCTTCTCGTAGCGCTTCCCACGCCCGCCCAAGCGGCATGCGCAGTAACCGGTTAATCACAAACAGCGTGATAACCACCAGCAACAGCGCCACCAGATACAAGAAGATGATGCGATCGCTTGGGTCGTATTTGAGGCCAAAGAATTCGTGGAATGAGCCCCATCCTCCGTCACGTACACTACGGTTGAATTCCAGGCCAAAGAAAGTAGGTTTTGGAATTTGGCTAATGCCGTTGGGTCCGCCGGTAATTTCCGTATTATTCAGCAGCAGGATGCGTACAATCTCACCAAAGCCGAGCGTCACAATGGCCAGGTAGTCACCACGCAGACGCAATACCGGAAAACCTAACAGTAGCCCAAAGGCGGCGGCAACAATGCCCGCAATTGGCAAGCTCTCCCAAAAACCAATTCCGTAATAATGGTTAAGCAACGCGTAGGTATAAGCACCGATGGCGTAGAAACCACCGTATCCCAGAACTAACAAGCCAGACAGGCCGACAACGACGTTTAGCCCCAGTCCAAGCATCACGTAGATAAGCGTCAGCGTGGCAATATCCACGGTTCCACGCGATACCACAAACGGCCACACCACTGCTGCAATAAGAATAAGCATCAGCACCAGTTTTTGTTTTGGCGTTGAACCATCTAAGCTTGGCAGCACCAGAGTGGGACCTGACACTTTTTTCAGCCCCTGCTGAATCAGAGGACGCATCAATTGGAAGAAAAAGACCACCACACAGCCCGCAGCAATCCATTCCCAACGTATAGAATCTGCCATATTGACGACCAGATGGGTGCCATCTAGCCCGAGCTGGACGCCCATGATAAACGATGCCAACACGAACATGGTGATGGTCGAAATAATCGCATTAACCAGATTGAGCTGTTTCATACTTTCTCAACCTCCGGCCGCCCCAAGATACCGGTAGGCATCACCAGTAGCACCACAATCAGTAACGCAAATGACACGACATCTTTATATTCAGTGCTGAGGTAAGCGGAAGTCAGCGCTTCTGCTACGCCGAGGATCAATCCGCCGATCATCGCCCCAGGAATACTGCCGATCCCGCCTAATACCGCCGCAGTAAAGGCTTTCATCCCCGCCATAAAACCGATGTATGGATTGATAACGCCGTAGAACTGACCGAGCAGTACACCCGCCACAGCCGCCATTGCTGCACCAATAACAAAAGTAAGGGAGATCACGCGATCGGTGCTAATGCCGAGCAGACTCGCCATTTTCAGATCTTCTGCACAGGCACGGCAGGCGCGCCCCATCCTCGAATAGCGGATAAACAGCGTTAGCGCCAACATCGCAAGAAACGTTACGACCCAGATGATGATCTGCATAGTGGAAATACTGGCGGAGAAACCATTACTTTCACCCAATGTCCATTGCCCAGTCACTAGACGCGGCAATGCCAGATCGCGCGAGCCCTGCGTTAGGCTGACGTAGTTTTGCAAAAAAATGGACATTCCGATGGCAGAAATTAGCGCAATCAGACGCTTTGAAGAACGTACGGGCTTATAAGCAACGCGCTCAATACTCCAGCCGTAGGCACTCGTGATCACAATAGCGACGATAAAAGCCGCGCCAATCAGTAGCCAGCTAGCATCAATGCCCAGCATCATCAGCGCCGCAATAACAATAAAGGAGACATAGCTGCCGATCATATATACCTCGCCGTGGGCGAAGTTGATCATGCCGATAATGCCGTAAACCATGGTGTAACCAATGGCGATCAGCGCGTAGGTGCTCCCCAGCGTAACGCCGTTGAACATCTGCTGAATGAAATAGAGAAACTGTTCTGACATACCCTATCCTCATACCACATAAGGGCTTAGTGATGATGTTACAACGCTGTTCTAATCCCGCACGCCAAAACCTCGGAGTAAGGTTTCGTCCACCTATTTATCGCGCATTCATCGATAACTTAGGCGTATGGGCAAAGACCGCGCGCGAGTGGTCTCCGCACTCGCACGCTTTATTCGAGATGCCATTTTCGCTCTGGGTCAACATGCGCCATGTTTGGCACTTCCGACCCTCACGCCGACACAGCGTCGGCGTGGCGTATTCAACTAAGGCATCAACGAAAATAAGAACCGTCAGAACTATTTAACCGACGTAGATGAGCCGTCGGCATGCCATTCGAAAATACCGAATTCGAAGCCTTTCAGGTCGCCTTTATCATCCCAGCTCAATGGCCCCATAACGGTATCAACCGGCTGAGACTTCAGGTTTTTAATGATGTCAGCGGGTTCTTCGCTTTTGCTGCGCTCCATTCCGGTAGTCAGAGATTGCAATGCTGCGTAGGTGGTCCAAACAAATGGCCCTGTCGGATCCAGTTTTTTGGCTTTCAGCGAGTCTACGATAGCTTTGTTAGCGGGAACCTGATCGTAACGCTGTGGCAGCGTCACCAGCATGCCTTCAGATGCATCGCCCGCGATGTTAGATAGAGATGAGTTACCCACACCTTCTGGCCCCATAAATTTAGCTTTCAGACCCGCTTGTTTGGCCTGACGCAAAATCTGTCCCATTTCTGGGTAGTAGCCGCCGAAGTAGACAAAATCCACGTTATCTTTTTTCAGCTTCGCAACCAGCGTAGAGAAGTCTTTGTCGCCAGCGGTAATACCCTCAAACAGCACTGGTTTTACATTGGATTTCTCCAACGCATCTTTAACCGAACGTGCCAGACCTTCGCCATACTGCTGTTTATCATGCACCACGGCGATACGCTGTGGCTTGATGGTATTCAGGATATATTTCGCCGCGGTTGGCCCCTGATCGGAATCCAGCCCCGTCGTACGCATGATCAGTTTATAGCCACGCGTGGTCAGATCGGCATTGGTCGCCGCAGGCGTAATCATCAAAACGCCTTCATCTTCATAGATATCGGAAGCAGGCTGAGTCGAAGAGGAGCACAGGTGTCCGATAACATAACGGATACCGTCGTTAATCACTTTGTTGGCAACCGCGACTGCTTGTTTTGGATCACAGGCATCGTCATATTCCACACCAACTAGCTTATCGCCGTTCACGCCACCTTTGGCGTTGATATCCGCAATGGCCTGCTTAGCCCCGGTAAACTCCATATCGCCATACTGTGCAACCGGGCCAGACATCGCGCCAACAATCGCCACTTTAATGTCCTTCGCCATAACACTGCTGCTCATGGCTAACGCAATACAGCCAGTCAGAAAAACCTTACCCTTATTGATACTCATCTGCTCATCCCCGCCTGTCGTTGTGTTTATTGTGTTTGCTTTAGCGCGCAATCAAGCAACATATTATTAACAAATAACATTTTTACGCATAAGAAATAATGAATTATGTGATTGCACAGCAATATTTTCTAATAAGACTTTATTTTTCATATCATTAAACAGGAGATTTATTCTGCAAATCAAATCAGATAGCTAGAAACAAGCGGTGTAAACAGCACAAAAATCGGAGTAAAGCGGCAGAGTTTGTCACTAGGTAAGCACGTTCATCTGTTAAACAATTCATTTACTAATTTTTTACTCTGAAAATAGCAGATCGATAAAAATAATCCGCTCAGATTTTGTACACCAAAAGTTACACCGCCAATGGATGCAGATCACTTACAATGCTTATCAATTATTCTCGGCAGAAGATAAAACATGAAACTGACTATTGAGCGCTTGATGGCTTTAAATCCAGACGATATTCGTGACTTGGGAAAAGTGTGGCCTGAACAGCAGCCGGAGATATGGCAGGCTTGGTTAGATGATGGTCATGCCCTATTTGCCGCACGTTTTAACGATCGGCTTCTAGGTGCAGTCAAGGTATGTGCCGATCGGCAAAAAGGATTCGCCACGCTACATGACCTGTGCGTGCGAGAAGTCACGCGCCGTCGAGGGGTTGGACTGTACTTAGTGGAAGATACGATGCGCCAACTACCAGAAATTAATGTCTGGCAGCTGGCGGCGAGTGAAGTCCCTGGTGTTGGACTTGAAGAAATGAATGCGTTTATGGCCGCCTGTGGTTTTAATTTTTGTGAACTCAATAGCGGCGAACAAGGCTGGCAGAATTAAAAATCAGCCGCGCCCCATCTTCCAAACCGCCGCGACATTGCGTGCTGTAACACGCACGTTTTCGCGAGCGCCTTCTAGTGCTTCAGGCAACGTTTGGATGCGGTTTAGTACTGAAAATACCGCGTCCAAGCCATGCTGATGTACAACGCTATAATCTGGCGTCATGCCTCCAGCGATAGCGATAACCGGAATATCGTAACGCTTAGCGACTCGCGCCACTCCAACAGGCGTTTTTCCATGGATAGTTTGGCTATCGATGCGCCCCTCACCGGTGATCACCAAGTCGGCCCCTTGTACCGCATCGGCCAGCTTTAATGCTTCGGTGACGATTTCAATGCCCGGCTGTAAGCGTGCGTTAAGCAAGCCAAACAGCGCAGCCCCCATACCACCTGCGGCACCCGCTCCAGCCACATTTAGCACCGATTTTCCGGTTGCCAGCTCGATCTTCTCACCATAATGCTGCAAAGCGGCATCTAGCAGTTTAACCCGCTCTGGCGTTGCGCCTTTTTGTGGGCCAAATACCGCCGACGCACCTTTCGCTCCGCACAGAGGGTTATCAACATCACAGGCCACCAAAATATCGGTCTGTGCTAAACGAGCATCCAATTGGCTAAGGTCAACGCTGGCTAACTGAGCAAGCGCCGCGCCACCAACATGAAGCTCTTTGCCATCGATATCATGAAAATGTGCGCCCAACGCTTGCATCATGCCCGCACCGCCATCATTGGTGGCGCTACCGCCAATACCGAGAATAATTTTTCGCGCCCCGTGATTAAGCGCCGCTAGAATCAGTTCTCCGGTACCAAAACTGGTGGTGACCAGCGGATTACGTTGCTCGGGCGCGACCAAATGCAACCCCGACGCGGCGGCCATTTCAATCACCGCTGTTTCACCATCGCCCATCCAGCCAAAGAAGCCATTAACCGGCAGCCCTAAAGGACCGGTTACATTCACATGCACTCGCTCTCCACCGGTCGCTGCAACCATTGATTCCACAGTGCCTTCACCCCCATCAGCCATCGGCAGCTTGATGTATTCAGCCTGCGGGAATATTTCGCTAAAACCCTGTTCAATGGCCTCGGCAACCTGCATCGCGCTAAGGCTTTCTTTAAATGAATCAGGAGCAATCACAATTTTCATGCGTACCTCGTTAACCCGCTAAATTAAACACACCAAACATCATGGTAGAAACAAAGGCGATCATCAGACCCACGGCGGTTTCATAAGGCAGCAGCTTCAAACGCTCATGCACCTGCATGTTGACGCTACCGCCGGTTGCGTGGAAGAAGCTGCCGTGTGGCATGTGGTCGAGTACCGTTGCGCCTGCGTGAATCATCGCCGCACCCGCCAGAGCCGAAATCCCCATACCAATCAGCGTGGAGCTAAATACTGCGGAAGCCACTGCGGTACCAGCAGTCGTGGATGCCGTCGCCATCGACATCAAGGCCCCTGAAATGGGTGCCAGCAGATACGAAGGCATACCAGAAGCCGTCAAGCCTGTAATCAGCACATCTTTCAGACCTGAATTAGCAATAATCCCCGCCAGCGTACCGGTGCCGAGCAGCATAATTGCTACCGGAGCCATACGCGACAAACCGGAAACCATGTACTGGTTAGTATGTTTCCATTGCCCCATAACCACCGCACCAATTAAGCCCCCCACAGGTAATGCAACTAATGGGTCAATGGCAATGCCAGCAATTGGACGTAGCGCCAACAGGATAATAGCGACTAAAGGAGCGGCGATCGCCGCGCCAAAGGCTGGCAGCGCAGCGTCATGTTTACCGACAACCAACTCATGAGCTTCAACTTTTGAGCCACGATGCTTCAGACGTTTAGCCAGAAAATAAGCCAGTACCAAACCAAACAGACCAGGGATAATGCCTGCCACCATCAATGAGGTTAAAGGTACGTGGAAACTGTCTGCCGCCGCGATAGTGTTAGGGTTTGGCGACATCACGTTGCCCGCTTTACCGCCGCCAATCATCGCCAGCAGAATCGCCATTTTGGAAATATCAGCACGATGGGCAATCGCTAAAGCGATTGGAGAAACGGTGATAACCGCCACATCAATAAACACACCGACGGCGGTCAGCAGCATAGTCGCGACTGCCAGCGCCAACAGCGCACGCTTCTCGCCCACTTTACGTACAATAGTTTCAGCGATGGTATTCGCTGCGCCAGACTCAATCAGCACGCCCGCGAGAATACCTGCACCCAAAATACGTAATACGGCGTTGGTGATACCCTGAGCACCGGTGATCATAAGACTGATTGTTTGAATGAGGTCAGCTCCGCCAACCAAACCGCCCGCTAAAGCACCAGCAATCATGCCGTAAGCAGGTGGAACCTTGCGTAAAATAAGCACGATGGATACAACCAGTGCCACTATTGCGCCTAGAGCAGAAACCGTTGTCATTATTCACTCCTGCCTTGATTCATTATTATTGTGAGATCGTCTAAGACGAATGTAGGTACAAGGAGGCATTATGAGGAGACAAAGAAAAATAGCTTGAGGCGAATCACCAGAAAATCGACTGTTAGAACCTGCATTTTTTGTAGGATGCTACAAATCAGCGATAAATCTGCATGCCAATATACAACTGAAGAATAGAGTTTAATTCATTGATTTTTAAAGACGTTATGTCTTCAATCTTCTGTAGGCGGTAGCGAAGGGTGTTAACGTGGATATGCAGCTGTTTTGACGTTTGAGACAGATCACAATTCTGTACAAAATAGCAGCGCAGAGTGTGACATAGAACACCCTTAGCATCAGCCTGACGTAATGCCTGCCACGCGAGCCCCAGTTCTTCGGCCTGCCAGCTGTCTGCAAATCCATTTAATAACACCGGTAAAAAATGGTCTCGATAATATAAAACGGCCTGATTCAGCTTTTGACGTTGCGCCATCTCCTGCAAAGCCTGAGCACTCAGGTAAGAACGGCGCACACCATCATCCCCAGCAAATAGGCCACCAACGTAGATATTTACATGAAAGCGCGACTGTAGTTGCACATGCAGTTTACGCAGACCTTTTTTGATTGCCGCGTCATTATCGTCACTACGACTTATATTGAGCGGCAGCAAGACAACGATACGATCGAAGCCATGCATCATCACCAACGTCTCATGGCTATGGTTGCTGAGCGTTTCTAATAACTCACGCTGGCGAATATGTTCCTGCTCATGAAGGCTAACAATCAATGCAATTCGCGGTAAGGACAGATCTAATCCAAGATATGCCGCCATTGACGCCATCGATGCAACGCTACCGCGCTCCATAATCAGCTGAGAAGCGAGTTGCTCACGATAGCGTTTTTCCCACTGGTTTTGCTCCAGCATTTCTGCCTGCTCAAGGATAAGCTCCGCAGCCATGCGAACAAGTTCAGCATACGCCTGCACTTTTTCTGGCTCGCCGGAAATCCCGATCACCCCCACCATTCTCTGCCGAAATATAATGGGCAAATTAATTCCCGGCTTCACGCCTTTAAGCCTGCTGGCCACTGCATCATCAATGATCACCATCCGATTCTCGGTGAGCGCCAAAACCGCCCCCTCATGGCGCTGATGCAAGCGGCTCGGGTCACCTGAAGCAATGATGACTCCGTGCTCGTTCATCACGTTCACAGAATAGTCAATGATGCTCATCGCACGAGAAACGATCTGACGCGCGGTATCTTCCTTAAGGTAACTGTTTGGCATGGGGCTTCACGATCAAAATGGAGATAGCCAAATGTAACGGAAAACGCTACTGGCCGCTGAGGCGGAGATCATCATAAACAAAAAAGGCGATGCCGAGCATCGCCTTTAATCGGAAACTACGTTATCGATGAAGCTTAGGCTTCAATCGCCGCACGCAGTTTTTTCATTGCGTTCTTTTCAAGCTGACGCACACGCTCTGCAGAAACACCGTATTGATCGGCCAGTTCTTGCAGCGTTGCTTTGTTGTCGTCGTCTAACC
>NZ_JAVXIQ010000048.1:0-13922 GCF_036648275.1 Hafnia sp.
ACAAAAGACAAAAGACAAAAGACAAAAGACAAAAGACAAAAGACAAAAGACAAAAACTTTACCTGTTTTTTTGTTTAAGTATTGGGAGAAAGAGCAACGCTAACAGGATGTTAGCGTTAGGGGAGGAGGCGCCAAGGATGGCGCATGCCGACCCGGCGCGGAGATGGCGTCTCGGATAAAAGCGCGAGGATTGAAGGGGCGCGCGCTGGCGCCCCTCATCGGACGCCTTCATTGATGTATCAATGGAGTTCGGTATAAATCGGCGGACGAAACCTTACACAGTATTCGCATGCATGCCTGAAGGAAGAAATCTTACATTTATACAATCCAGATAACTCCTGTCATCACTCCTTGCCACTCCTCATCCTACAGTTTATTCCGAATCTTTGATTCACAAACCAGACGGATCTACCGTAACTCTTATACTTGGTTAATCGTTCTCTAAGAGGAATTCGCTATGTGGAAAAAACAATTCGCCGCCGTTTTTCTGGATATGGATGGCGCTCTTTTGGATTCAGGTAACCATGCTCAGCAGGTGTGGATGCAGTGGGCGCAGCAACACGGCATTGATGAGGCACTGCTGGGAGAACAGATTCATAGCCAACGCGTGCAGGAAATCGTGCGCCGTTTAGCCCCGCATCTTGATACTCAGCAAGAGGTGAATGTGCTGGAAGCGGCCTTGCTGCAAATGACTCAGCGTCATCAAAGCCAATTACAGCAGGGCGTTTCTGAGTTGCTACAGGCACTAGGTGAAACGCCGTGGGGCGTGGTGACGCAGTCCCATCATGCACGCGCTGAAGCGCAGTTGCAGCAGGCTGGTATGCAGCGTCCACCGTTGATGGTGGGAGCCGAGCAGGTATCGAGCGGTCGGCCCGACCCTGAACCTTACTTACTCGCCGCCAGTTTTTACGGCGTAGATCCGCGTGATTGTCTCGTTTTTGAAAGCGATGAGGCTGGGATTAAAGCCGCACAGGCCGCAGGAATGACGGTGATTGCCATCACCAATCGCCATCAACGGCATCATTTACAGCGTGCAGATGTGGTTATTAGCGGCTGGCGTAGTATTATTCTGCATCCCCAGCGTCAAGGAATAGTCATAGAGGTAGTTGCATGAATGCATTGCGTATAGGTCTGGTCTCGATTTCCGATCGTGCTTCCAGCGGTGTCTATCAGGATAAAGGTATTCCAGCCTTACAAGAGTGGTTGGAGCAGGCGCTCACCACTGAGTTTACGCTGGAAACGCGGTTGATCCCCGATGAACAAGTTATGATCGAGCAGACTTTGTGCGAGCTGGTTGATGAAATGGGCTGTCACTTGGTGCTGACCACCGGTGGCACTGGCCCTGCTCGCCGCGATGTGACGCCGGATGCAACGTTAGCGGTCGCAGATCGCGAAATGCCGGGCTTTGGCGAACAGATGCGCCAAATCAGTTTGCACTATGTACCGACGGCGATTTTGTCGCGTCAGGTGGGCGTGATCCGCAAACAGGCGTTGATCATCAATTTGCCGGGGCAGCCGAAGTCGATCAAAGAAACTCTGGAAGGTGTAAAGGACGAAGACGGTAAACCCATTGTGCATGGTATTTTCGCGAGCGTACCTTATTGCATCCAGCTATTAGACGGGCCGTATGTGGAAACCGATCCGCGTGTAATAGCAGCTTTTCGTCCTAAAAGCGCGCGTCGCGAAACAATCGACTGAAATTGAACTCATTGCGGCATAAGATTCAGTACGACTAGCCAGTCACCCAGTAACGTTATATTAATTATTTTGCATTACAACTTTGTAACACGAAGCCGTGATGCCGGTTTATAACCACACAACATCGCAAAATAATATTAAAAATAACGTACTGGGCTGGATCTTATGGAACAAAATCATAATCGCCGTTTAAATCGGCAGGACTACAAGACTTTGACGTTGGCAGCCTTGGGCGGCGCGTTAGAGTTCTACGACTTCATCATTTTTGTGTTCTTCGCGGCGGTTGTCAGCGATCTCTTCTTCCCAGTCGATATGCCTGAGTGGCTGCGTCAAGTGCAGACCTTCGGGATTTTTGCAGCCGGTTATCTGGCCCGCCCGCTTGGTGGGATCATCATGGCGCACTTTGGTGACAAAGTCGGGCGCAAAAAAATGTTCTCTCTCAGTATCTTGTTGATGGCATTGCCAACGTTGGCGATGGGGATGCTGCCGACTTATCAAAGTATTGGTATTGCTGCACCGTTGCTGCTGTTGCTGATGCGCGTGCTTCAGGGCGCGGCGATAGGTGGTGAAGTGCCGGGCGCTTGGGTATTTGTTGCCGAGCATGTGCCGCGTAAACGCGTTGGATTTGCCTGTGGCACGTTAACCGCTGGATTAACCGCCGGTATTTTGTTGGGATCGCTGGTGGCGACTCTGCTTAATACAGTGATGAGCCAAGACGCTATTCTGGCTGGTGGCTGGCGTATTCCGTTCTTCTTGGGTGGGATCTTTGGCCTGTTCGCGATGTATCTGCGCCGCTGGTTACAAGAAACGCCGATTTTTATCGAAATGCAGGCGCGTAAGGCGTTAGCCGAAGAGATGCCGTTGAAAACGGTGGTGAAAAATCATCGCACCGAAGTGGCTATTTCAATGCTGCTCACGTGGCTGTTGTCGGCCGGTATTGTGGTGGTGATCCTGATGACGCCAACCTATTTGCAAAAACAATTTGGCATTTCACCGGCGTTAGCGTTACAGGCTAACTGCTTGGCAACGATAGCATTGACGGTGGGCTGCGTGATTGCCGGGCGTTTAATTGACCGCTTTGGTGCGAGCAAAACCTTTATCGTTGGCAGCCTGTTTTTGGCTGTATGTAGCTGGACGTTTTACCACTCGGTAGCCGCTGGCGTCAGCGCTGAGCACTTATTCTTGGGCTATGCGTTAGCTGGATTTAGCGTTGGGATCGTGGGCGCGGTGCCTTATGTCATGGTCAGAGCGTTTCCTGCCGAGGTGCGTTTTAGCGGAATTTCATTCTCCTATAACGTGGCCTACGCCATATTCGGGGGATTAACGCCAATTTTTGTTACGCTAATCATGAAGGTGACTCCGATGGCTCCTGCATATTATGTGTTGGCGCTGTCAGTGGTTGGATTGCTGCTGGGGCTTTATTTACAGCGCGATTTAAACAGTGAGGCGCGTGCTGAAAATAAGCCGTTAGTGCCATCGGGGCACCAAGAACACAGCTAAATCGCCATCGTAAACGCTCTGCCGCCGTGGCAGGGCGTTTTTGCTTAGGGTAAACATCACGCTTTCAACATTCCCGCTTGCTTAGCCGCCTCTCTTTTCCTATGTTATGATTCAAGCGAACTTTCTCTTCTCGGCCCAGTGGGTTTATTGAAATATCATAGACTTCCTGCGATTGGATTTATCACTGACGGAACCAGCCAGAACGTTAATTTATGAGCACATCAGACGATCGTCATTTTGAAAAAACTGAAGCTATCGGGCATGCAATGCGCCGACGTCCAGTGCCTCGTAAAAAACTGTCGGATGTGGTGGAAGAAGAGTTAGAGCAGATGATCCGTCGGCGTGAATTTGCCGAAGGTGAGCAGTTGCCTTCAGAGCGTGAACTGATGGCCTTTTTTAATGTGGGTCGACCTTCCGTGCGAGAGGCGCTGGCCGCGCTAAAGCGCAAAGGACTGGTACAGATTAATAACGGTGAACGCGCCCGCGTTTGTCGTCCATCCGCAGATACCATCATTTCTGAACTTTCAGGCATGGCCAAAGACTTTCTCACCAAGCCCGACGGTATCGCTCATTTTGAGCAGCTACGTTTATTCTTTGAATCCAGCTTAGTGCGCTATGCCGCTGAATTTGCCACCGATGAGCAGATTGCGCGCTTGGGCAAGGCACTGGAAATGAACAGCCAGTCGCTGGACGATAACGATCTATTTATTCGATCCGATATCGAATTTCATCGTGAACTTGCTGAGATCCCGGGTAATCCGATCTTTATGGTCATCCACGTAGCGTTGCTAGATTGGCTAATTGCCGCGCGTCCAACGGTATCTCTGGCTGAATTGCATGCCCATAACAATATAAGCTATCAGCAGCATATCGAAATCTATCAGGCGATCTGTAAGCGAGATCCTGACGCTGCGGATAAGGCTCTCAAATCCCACCTTAATAGCGTTTTTGCTGCCTATTACCCTGCCAAAAAGTAACGATCTTTTTTATTCCTTTCGAAACTGGCCTAAATGAGATCTTGTTCATCTTTAATCTTGTAAGAAGATCCTCTTCAGTCGGCTTTATCTGAGATTGATCACATATCAAAGCGAATATCGCCTTAGTTCGTTTTTTAGTCTGGTATAACAGGTATAAAGGTATATCTTTGTGTTTATCAAATAATCAAATCAGAGGATCTTATGTCGAAAAATCTCCATGGGGTGATGCCTGCGTTACTTACGCCGTTTAATCCACAACAGCAGTTGGATATTCCAAGCCTGCGCCGATTGGTGCAGTTCAACATCGCTCAGGGCGTAGATGGCCTCTATGTGGGTGGGTCTACCGGTGAAGCATTTATCCAAAACGTGCAGGAGCGCGAGCAAGTATTAGAAGTCGTGGCGCAGGAGGCTAAAGGTAAGCTGACGCTGATTGCCCACGTGGGTGGGATCAGCACGCATGAAAGTCAAATATTGGCGGGCGCGGCAAAACGCTATGGTTTCGATGCTGTATCTGCTGTGACGCCGTTCTATTATCCGTTCAGCTTTGGCGAACATTGCGATCACTACCGCGCCATCATTGATGCGGCTGAAGGGTTGCCGATGGTGGTGTATAACATTCCGGCATTAAGCGGCGTGAAGCTTTCACTCGATCAAATCTCAACGCTGATTACCCTGCCTGGCGTCGCTGCGTTGAAACAAACGTCCGGTGATTTATATCAGATGGAGCAAGTTCGTCGCGCCCATCCAGATAAAGTCATTTATAACGGCTATGATGAAATTTTCCTGTCAGGGCTGTTGGCCGGTGCGGATGGCGGGATCGGCAGTACCTATAACGTGATGGGCTGGCGCTATAAGGGCATTATGCAAGCCCTCAAAGAAGGCAATATTTCTCAGGCTCAGTCGCTGCAAACCGAGTGTAATAAGGTGATTGATGTGCTGATTAAAGTCGGCGTATTCCGTGGATTGAAAACCATTCTGCATTATATGGATGTTGTAGATACGCCGATTTGTCGCAAACCTTTTGCACCGGTTGAAGAGCAGTATTTACCTGAGCTTCGCCAGTTAGCTGCACAGCTAAGTGCAGAAAGAGCAGCGCAATAACGCTGAACTTATTCTTATGCCTGTTAATTTCAAGATGTGGGCCATAGGCTTCATCTTGAAATTTAAGGTATACCGAAAGAACTCTTACCCTACGATATAGAGTGCGGGCAATTTATAGACCTTAAATAATTAGACCTGCGCCGGGAGTGCTTTATGAATAACACTACCCAAGATCTTCCGTGGTACCGACATATCAGCAAGTCACAATGGAAAGCGTTTTCAGCCGCATGGATTGGCTATTTGCTTGATGGTTTTGATTTTGTATTAATCGCTTTAGTATTAACTGAAATCCAAAGCGAATTTGGATTAACCACCGTAGAAGCTGCAAGTCTTATTTCAGCCGCCTTTATATCCAGATGGTTTGGCGGGTTATTATTAGGTGCCATGGGCGATCGCTATGGTCGAAAATTAGCGATGATCACCAGCATCGTTTTATTTTCCGTGGGCACATTAGCCTGTGGTTTTGCTCCAGGTTTCACTACCATGTTTATTGCTCGACTCATGATTGGCATGGGCATGGCGGGCGAATATGGTTCTAGCGCAACCTATGTGATTGAGAGTTGGCCGAAACATTTGCGTAATAAAGCCTGCGGCTTTTTGATTTCAGGTTTTTCCATCGGGGCCGTTATTTCCGCGCAGGTATATAGCGTGGTGGTGCCTGAATGGGGTTGGCGTGCGCTGTTCTTTATTGGCATTTTACCGATTATCTTTGCGCTCTGGCTACGTAAAAATATTCCTGAAGCAGAAGATTGGGAAAAGAAATTTGGTGATAAACAACCGGTAAAAACCATGGTGGATATTTTATACCGTGGCCCACGTAAAGTTATAAACGTGATGATGACCGTGGTTGCATCGTTAGCGCTCTATTTATGTTTTACCGGAGATATTGGCAATCCATTTATTATTACGGTGCTTGGTCTGATTTGCGCGGCTATTTTCATCAGTTTTATGGTGCAAAGCAGCGGCAATCGTTGGCCAACGGGCGTTATGCTGATGGTCGTGGTGTTGTTTGCCTTCCTTTACTCATGGCCGATTCAGGCGCTGTTGCCAACCTACTTAAAAACCGAGCTGTTATATGATCCGTCCACCGTGGCGCATATCCTGTTCTTTAGCGGATTTGGTGCGGCGGTTGGCTGCTGTGTGGGTGGTTTCCTTGGCGATTGGTTGGGTACACGTAAAGCCTATGTCTACAGTTTGCTGCTTTCCCAGCTTTTAATTATCCCTGTATTTGCCATCGGTGGCGGAAGTTTGTGGACGCTTGGCATTCTGTTGTTCCTGCAACAAATGTTAGGGCAGGGGATTTCTGGGATTTTGCCTAAGCTGATCGGAGGCTATTTTGATACCGAACAGCGCGCGGCGGGGCTTGGTTTTACCTATAACGTCGGGGCACTAGGCGGGGCTTTAGCACCGATTCTTGGCGCAACGATAGCTCAGCGTTTGGATCTGGGTACTGCTCTGGCTTCGCTCTCCTTTAGCCTGACCTTTGTTGTTATTCTGCTGATTGGTTTGGATATGCCATCGCGCGTGCAGCGCTGGCTTAAGCCGGAAGGAATAAGAACGCATGATACTATTGATGGAAAGCCTTTTAGCGGTGCTATTGGGCGTACGGCAAAGAAGGTCTTAGCTGTGCCGGTTCCACATAAGTAATTTCGTATTTAAATAATGATAACGAAAAAAAAGCCCCGTATTGATTACGGGGCTTTTTGTTTTCTCGCGTTCTTTATATCAAGAAACGCACTAACGATTACAGCTCAGCAGGATGTGCGTTTGCTTTCGGGCATTTGCATTCGCCGATTGGCAGCACGGTGCGTCCAGCCTGTTCGTTGATCACTTCAGCCATGGCTAAGTAGATTGCGCTCGCGCCACAAAGGATGCCTTCAAAACCAGCAAAATGCAGAACCGCTGCGTTGCCGGTGATGTTGCCGTAGGCCAGCAGGAAGAACAGCACGGTCAGGCTCGCGAATACGAATTGTAGAACGCGGTTAGCGCCTAAAGTACCGAAGAACATGAACAGGGTGAAGATGCCCCACAGCGCCAGATAGGTGCCGAGGAAGCTTGCATCGCTGGCATCGGCCAGACCCATTTTTGGCAATAAGAGAATACCGACCAAAGACAGCCAGAAAGCGCCGTAGGACGTGAATGCGGTTAAACCGAAAGTATTGCCTTTTTTATACTCAAGCAGCCCAGCTAAGATCTGAGCAAACCCTCCAAAGAAAATCCCCATAGAGATAATCACGGAAGTTAGAGGGAAAAAGCCTGCGTTGTGCAGGTTCAGCAAGACGGTGGTCATCCCGAAGCCCATCAGGCCTAAAGGACCGGGATTCGCCAACTTGTTGGTGTGCATAGAGCCTCTGTAATAAGAGAAGTTTAATGTAGAAACAAATAATCCAATGCAATTGACGTTGATATTTATATATTCAGCATCAATTAATTAAGCATGGAGATTCATTGGTACGTGCTCGAGAACACAATGGTTTATGGCATTGCGGTTGTTTTCAACGATCGAGCGCGCGGCATAATAATGAGGAGTTGGAACATAAACAATGATCTTGTAGGTTAAAAAATCATATTTTTTTTAATCTCCCCCCTTGTTGTCCGCTTGAGCGACCCCATCTTACTTACAACGCAGTTGGTTACCGAGTAACCCTGTTTTAATTCAAGCTGTATGAGCCTTGGCCGTAACTTGAATGATTTAGGGAGTAGGTAGAAAAAAAGGCGGTTGAAAAGCAAAATATCGCCCCCACCTACGGTAGCAACGAGATTAATAACAAAATTCTTAGTGGAGATGTTCGATGGGCAAAATTATTGGTATCGACCTGGGTACAACTAACTCTTGTGTAGCTGTAATGGATGGAACTACCGCACGTGTGCTGGAGAACGCCGAGGGCGACCGCACCACTCCTTCTATTATTGCTTATACTCAGGACGGCGAAATTCTGGTTGGTCAGCCAGCAAAACGTCAGGCTGTGACTAACCCGCAAAACACTCTGTTTGCGATCAAGCGTTTGATTGGTCGTCGTTTCCAAGACGAAGAAGTTCAGCGCGATAAAGGCATCATGCCTTTCGGTATCGTAGGCGCTGACAACGGCGACGCATGGGTCGAAGTTAAAGGCCAGAAAATTGCTCCACCACAGATTTCTGCTGAAGTTCTGAAAAAAATGAAGAAAACAGCAGAAGACTTCTTGGGTGAGCCAGTAACCGAAGCGGTTATTACCGTTCCTGCATACTTCAACGATGCTCAGCGTCAGGCAACAAAAGATGCTGGCCGTATCGCAGGTCTGGAAGTAAAACGTATCATCAACGAACCAACCGCAGCTGCTCTGGCTTATGGTTTGGATAAAGAAGTGGGTAACCGCACTATCGCCGTTTACGACTTGGGTGGTGGTACTTTCGATATCTCTATCATTGAGATCGACGAAGTTGACGGTGAAAAAACCTTCGAAGTTCTGGCAACCAACGGTGATACCCACTTGGGTGGTGAAGACTTCGACAGCCGTCTGATCAACTATCTGGTTGACGAATTCAAGAAAGAACAGGGCATGGATCTGCGCAATGATCCGCTGGCGATGCAGCGTCTGAAAGAAGCTGCTGAAAAAGCGAAAATTGAGCTGTCTTCTGCTCAGCAGACCGACGTTAACCTGCCGTACATCACTGCAGATGCGTCTGGTCCAAAACACATGAACATCAAAGTGACCCGTGCAAAACTGGAATCACTGGTTGAAGATCTGGTTAACCGTTCTATGGAACCACTGAAAGTGGCTCTGAAAGACGCAGGCCTGTCTGTTTCTGACGTACAGGACGTTATCCTGGTTGGTGGTCAGACTCGTATGCCTATGGTTCAGAAGAAAGTTGCTGATTTCTTCGGTAAAGAACCACGTAAAGACGTTAACCCAGATGAAGCAGTGGCTATCGGTGCTGCGGTTCAGGGCGGTGTATTGACCGGTGAAGTGAAAGACGTTCTGCTGCTGGACGTTACCCCTCTGTCTCTGGGTATCGAAACCATGGGCGGCGTGATGACTTCTCTGATTTCGAAGAACACCACGATCCCAACTAAGCACAGCCAAGTGTTCTCAACTGCTGAAGACAACCAGTCTGCCGTGACTATTCACGTCATTCAGGGTGAGCGTAAGCGTGCTGCGGATAACAAATCTCTGGGTCAGTTCAACCTGGATGGTATCCAGCCTGCACCACGCGGTATGCCGCAGATCGAAGTCACCTTCGACATCGATGCCGACGGTATCCTGCACGTGTCTGCTAAAGACAAAAACAGCGGTAAAGAGCAGAAGATCACCATCAAGGCTTCTTCTGGTCTGAACGAAGAAGAAATCCAGAAAATGGTTCGTGATGCTGAAGCTAACGCTGAAGCTGACCGTAAGTTTGAAGAGCTGGTACAGACTCGTAACCAAGCCGATCAGCTGGTTCACGGTACTCGCAAACAGTTGGAAGAAGCAGGCGATAAACTGCCAGCAGAAGACAAAACTGCGATCGAAGCTGCTTTGGCTGAGCTGGATACTGCAGCGAAAGGCGAAGATAAAGCTGATATCGAAGCGAAAATCCAGACTCTGGTTCAGGCTTCAAGCAAACTGTTAGAAATGGCTCAGCAGCAGGCTCAGGCCGGTGGTGCTCAGCAGGCAGATACCAGCGCTCAGAAAGATGACGACGTGGTAGATGCTGAATTCGAAGAAGTGAAAGATAAAAAATAATCGCCCTTAGCGGGCTAGGTAAAGACGGTAGTGGTTAACCATTAAGCGTCGTTACTATTAACCGGCACGGGCGTCGAGGAAACTCAACGCCCGTGCAGTTATGTTAAGGGCAGGATAGAGAATGGCGAAAAGAGACTATTACGAGGTTTTGGGCGTATCCCGCGATGCGGAAGAGCGCGAAATCAAAAAGGCTTATAAACGCCTAGCGATGAAGTTCCACCCTGACCGCAATCAGGAAAAAGACGCTGAAGAAAAGTTCAAAGAGGTTAAAGAAGCCTACGAGATCTTAACCGACGCGCAGAAACGTGCAGCCTACGATCAATACGGTCATGCAGCCTTTGAACAAGGTGGTATGGGCGGCGGTGGTGGCGGATATGGCGGCGGCGGTGCAGACTTCAGCGACATCTTTGGTGACGTGTTCGGCGACATCTTCGGCGGCGGTCGTCGTCAGCGTGCGACCCGTGGTGCAGATCTCCGTTACAACATGGAGCTGACGCTGGAAGAGGCGGTGCGCGGTGTGACCAAAGAAATTCGCATTCCAACCTTGGTTGAGTGCGAAGTTTGTCACGGCAGCGGCGCGAAAAAAGGGACTGAGCCTGTCACTTGTCCAACCTGTCATGGTGCAGGTCAGGTACAGATGCGTCAGGGCTTCTTTACCGTGCAACAACCGTGTCCACACTGCCATGGCCGTGGTCAGATTATCAAAGACCCATGCAACAAATGTCATGGACATGGTCGCGTAGAGAAATCTAAAACATTGTCGGTGAAAATTCCTGCGGGCGTTGATACCGGTGATCGTATCCGTTTAAGCGGCGAAGGTGAAGCCGGTGAGCATGGCGCTCCAGCGGGTGATTTGTACGTACAGGTTCAGGTTAAAGCGCACCCAATCTTCGAACGTGAAGATAACAACCTGTTCTGTGAAGTACCGATCAACTTTGCGATGGCTGCACTTGGCGGCGAGATTGAAGTTCCAACGCTGGATGGTCGCGTTAAGCTGAAAATCCCTGCGGAAACCCAGACCGGCAAGATGTTCCGCATGCGTGGTAAAGGGGTTAAATCTGTACGTGGTGGAAGTCAGGGCGACCTGCTATGCCGCGTCGTAGTTGAAACACCGGTTAACCTGAACGAGAAACAGAAACAGCTACTGCGCGAACTGGAAGAAAGCTTTGGTGATTCTTCGAGCGCGAATAACAGCCCGCGTTCTAAAAGTTTCCTCGACGGTGTAAAGAAATTCTTCGACGATTTAACCCGTTAAGATTTTCTTTTAAAATAAGCAGTTAATAAAAATCCCCGCCTAATACGTGGGGATTTTTTTACATTATTGTGTGACGAAACTCATAAATAACTCGGTTTTTCCTACGTTAATAGCACTTATAAACTACTTTTGCCGAAATAAAGTAATCCGTAAACTAACTGCATTAATTCGTTCTCTCGCCCATTATTAACGAATGTGTGTAAGGAGTTTCTGAGAGTGACTATGGTAACCCGTGCAATTCGCCAGTTTCTGCGCCTCGAGGCCGCTGGTGGCATTATTCTCATCATGGCCGCAATTGTGGCTTTAGTATTGGCAAACAGCCCACTACACGATCTCTATCAGCAGTTCTTAAACTCACCGGTTCAGTTCCGTTTTATGGCGCTGGATATCAATAAAACGCTGCTGCTATGGGTGAACGATGGCCTGATGGCGATATTCTTTTTAGTGGTGGGGCTAGAGGTTAAGCGTGAACTGATGTGCGGTTCTCTTGCCAGCCGCGAGCAAGCTATTTTTCCCGCTATTGCCGCGTTAGGCGGAATGCTTGCGCCCGCGTTGATTTATCTCGCGTTTAACCATGCCGATCCTGTGACGAGCCAAGGCTGGGCAATTCCAGCGGCAACGGACATTGCTTTTGCTTTAGGCGTTATGGCTTTGCTGGGGAATCGCGTCCCAACCAGCTTGAAGGTGTTTCTGCTGGCGCTGGCCATTATCGATGACTTAGGCGTTATCGTTATTATCGCGCTGTTTTATACCCATGAGGTTTCTCTGCCTGCTTTGGGAGTTGCCGCAGCGTCCATTGCGGTGCTGGGATATCTTAACTGGCGTGGCGTTGGCAAAACCTCGGTCTACCTATTGGTCGGCGCGGTGCTGTGGACTGCGATTTTAAAATCAGGTGTTCATGCCACGTTGGCCGGTGTGATTGTTGGCTTTATGCTGCCGATGAAAGCGAAAAACGGTAAGCGCCCGGCTGAAAAATTAGAACACAGCCTGCATCCGTGGGTAGCGTATTTGATTCTGCCATTGTTCGCTTTTGTGAACGCCGGTGTATCTCTACAAGGCGTTTCGCTGGCAAATCTGACGGGCATTCTGCCTTCTGGAATTATGCTAGGCCTGTTTATTGGCAAGCCGCTTGGGATCTTCCTGTTTAGCTGGGTGGCGGTGAAAATGGGCGTGGCTCGTTTACCCGAAAACATTAACTTCCAGCATATTTTTGCCGTTTCGGTGCTGTGTGGTATCGGCTTTACGATGTCTATCTTTATTGCTTCGTTGGCGTTTGCTGGCGGAGCACCTGAGCTGGCAACGTATTCAAGATTAGGCATTTTGCTGGGGTCTACGGCGTCGGCGGTTGTGGGATATATGCTCTTGAGTCGCGTGCTGCCACGCCGAGCGGCTGTCGAGAATTCGTAGTTTTTCATGGGCGCTCTTATTGAAAATGGAGCGCCTTTTGTAATCTGGCTCCCGTTGGGGAGGCTTCATCATAGGTGCTTAGTGGTTTTAGTGGCAAGATAAGTCATACGCCGCTGCGCCTTCTTGGTCGCACTGTTTGTGCCGCCTTTTTGATTTAAACACCGCAGCAATGTTCGCATCGTTTTCACTATGCGAAAGGGAATAGGAGAGCACTATCGTGCGTCTGGCACATATCAATTTTAACCACCTGTATTATTTCTGGCAGGTTTGCAAAGAAGGGTCGGTGGTTGGCGCAGCTGAAGCGCTGTTTTTAACGCCGCAGACCATTACCGGGCAGATTAAAGCATTGGAAGAACGTTTGGGCGGAAAGCTGTTCAAGCGCCAAGGTCGCGGATTAGTGCCTTCTGAGCTAGGACAGCTGGTTTTTCGTTATGCCGACCGCATGTTTATGCTTAGCCAAGAAATGCTCGATATTGTGAACTATCGCAAAGAATCCAACATGCTCTTTGACGTCGGCGTTGCCGATGCGCTGTCTAAACGCTTGGTCAGCCAAGTATTGGAAACCGCGGTTGCCGATCACGAGCAAATTCATTTGCGCTGCTTTGAATCCACACACGAAATGCTGTTGGAGCAGCTAAGCCAGCATAAGCTAGATATGATTTTATCGGATTGTCCTGTGGACTCTAGCCAGCAAGAAGGGCTGTTCTCGGTAAAACTGGGCGAGTGTGGTGTGAGTTTCTATTGCCGTCAGCCGCTGCCTGAACAACCGTTCCCTGCCTGCCTTGAGCAACGTAAACTGTTGATCCCAGGTCGTCGAACCATGTTAGGACGTAAATTATTAAACTGGTTCAATAGCCAAGGGCTACAGGTGCAGATCCTCGGTGAGTTTGATGATGCGGCTTTGATGAAGGCGTTTGCTCAATTTCATGACGCTATTTTTGTTGCGCCGTCGATTTATGCGCGGGATTTATACGCGAACGACTCAGAAAACATCAAGGAAGTGGGACGGATTGATAACTTGCAGGAAGAGTATTACGTGATTTTTGCCGAGCGAATGATTCAGCATCCGGCAGTACAGCGGGTTTGTAACAAAGATTTCTCAGCGCTGTTTAGCCGATAGGCGCCTTAGTTGAGATGTGACGTTGAGACGTAAAAAAACCGGCCTAGGCCGGTTTTTTTCAAAGCTTTCAACGTAAAGCAATTACTGCATTGCGTTGATTTGCGCTACCAAGTTTGACTTATGGCGTGCAGCTTTGTTTTTGTGGATCAGGCCTTTACAAG
>NZ_JAVXIQ010000049.1:0-13448 GCF_036648275.1 Hafnia sp.
TTAGCTCAAATACTTACACAGATACGACGTTGGCTCTGCCACCTGCAAGTTAAACTCACTATGACCCGGCACAAAGAAGGTTTCTCCTGATGAGAACACCTGCCAATCAGGCGCACCCGGAATCAACACACGCAGAGCACCTGTAATGACCGTCATCTCTTCCGGTTTATCGGTTGAGAAGGTGTATTCCCCTGCGTCCATTACGCCAATGCTTTGACGCCCAATGCTGCCACTGTCAAAACCAATCGACTTTACTTTACCAGCAAAATACTCATTTACATTCAACATACTATGGCACCTGTATTGAGAAGGGGTTACTGCATATTGGATGAAAAAACCGGTGCTGTCACTGACTTAGTTCACACTGTGAGAGGCCAGCGAAAGTTATCGCCTCAAGCGCTCACTTACTGAACGTTTAGTAGGCGCTAGCGTCGGTAATTAGTGCAATTTGCGACTGGCTCAACGTTAAACGTGCCGCCAACGCTAATTCTTCTAGCTGCTGTAATGACGTCGCGCTTGCAATCGGCGCCGTGATCCCCGGCTGAGCAATCTGCCATGCCAGCGCCACAGCCACCGGAGAAGCATCAACCTCATGAGCCACCTGCTCTAAGGCATCGAGAATACCTAATCCCCGATGATTGAGATATTTCGCCACAATGCCATCGCCACGTGCACTCTTATGCGCATCCTCGGCGCTGCGGTATTTCCCCGATAGGAAGCCGCTCGCCAGTGCATAATAGTTAATGACGCCCAAATGCTCTTTTTGCACGAGAGGAGCCAGTTCGAGCTCAAAGTTCTGGCGGTCATACAGATTATATTCCGGCTGAATTGTCTCATAGCGGGCTAATCCCAGCTCAGCGCTCACCTCCAACGCTTTCGCCAAGCGCTCAGCACTGTAGTTGGAGGCACCAATGGCGCGTACCTTACCCTCTTTGATTAACGCATCGAAAGCATTCATGGTTTCCGCCAACGGCGTATCGCGATCGTCGTCATGAGACTGATAGAGGTCGATATAATCCGTTTTCAGACGGCGTAAAGAAGCTTCTACGGCTTCGCGAATATAACGCGCCGATAGCCCTTTGTGATGTTCCCCCATCGGTTTGCCTACTTTCGTAGCAAGAATAATGTGATCGCGTTTGCCACTTTTCTGTAGCCAGTTACCAATAATCGTTTCAGATTCACCGCCCCTATTTCCCGGCACCCAGGATGAGTAAACATCAGCGGTATCAATGAAGTTCAACTGATGCTCCAACAAAGCATCGAGCAGGCTAAAGGACGTGGCCTGATCGACCGTCCAACCAAACACGTTGCCACCAAATGTCAGGGTAGGTACTCGAATGCCAGAGCGGCCCAGTTCGCGTAGTTTCATTGCAGTCTCCTGTCTTAAGGTTTGTGAAAACGACGTTGATAACGAATACTAATAACACTAATTATTCACTGTGACGAAATACCCTAAATAATTCGAATGGTATGGGCGGCAAGTGAGCTCCCCTCGATGAGCTTACTCTCGTCAGTGATTCGAGTAAGTAAACGTGGCCAACAAAAAGACAACTTGAAGTATGACAGGGTATAGACAAATCAGGCTAATTACAGAAAGGTCTTACGCTCGCTGACCTATCTTCCACATTTCCTTCATTTTTAGATCGAGCCTAAGGCCTAGAATAGTAAACTGTGATGAGTAACTAATTTTTGTGGGTGATTGGGCCACTACGCCCAATATTTATATTTGCGCATAAGCGCGGATATTTCTCTGGAGAATTCTGTCTGCAATGAGTGCTTTCAATAAACCGACCTCCCGTAAACGCCTTTGGTGGGCGATAGCCATTATCGTTGTGGCTGGTGTGATTGTTTGGCGTTACACCAGCAGCGGCAACGCTGACAAACCTGTCGCGGGCGCAGAACAGGCACAGAAAGGCAAAACGGGGGGGAAAGCCGGTGGACGCCGTGGCGGCAGTGGAATGCTCGCACCGGTGCAAGCCTCGGAAACGCGCACGTCCAATGTGCCTAACTACTTAACAGGTTTAGGTACGGTAACCGCTGCAAATACCGTCACCGTCCGTAGTCGCGTTGATGGGCAACTGATGAAAATCCACTTCACCGAAGGCCAGCAGGTGAAAGCAGGAGATTTATTGGCAGAAATCGATCCGCGCCCGTTTCAGGTGCAGTTAGCTCAAGCTCAGGGTCAGCTTGCCAAAGACCAAGCCATTTTAGCTAATGCTCGACGCGATCTAGCGCGTTATCAAAAGCTGAGCAAGACCAATATGGTTTCTCAGCAAGAGTTGGATACTCAGGCATCGTTAGTGACTCAGACTCAGGGCAGCATTGTGGCCGATCAGGGCGCCGTTGACAGCGCCAAACTACAGCTGACCTACAGCCGCATCACCGCACCGATTGATGGACGTGTCGGCTTGAAGCTGGTCGATGAAGGTAACTATATCACCAGCGGTGATACCACCGGCTTAGTGGTGCTTACCCAGACACATCCTATTGATGTGGTTTTCACTCTGCCTGAAAACAATATCGCCAGCATTCAGCAGGCACAAAAAGAAAACGGTAAGTTAGAAGTAGAAGCATGGGACCGCACTAATCAGCACTTACTCACTACCGGCACCTTGCTGAGTATGGATAACCAGATCGACACCAGCACCGGCACCATCAAAATTAAAGCCCGTTTTGATAACCAAGACGACACGTTATTCCCTAATCAGTTTGTTAACGTTCGTTTGAAAGTATCGACTCAAAGCGACGCTGTAGTGGCTCCTGCCGCTGCGGTACAGATGGGAAATGAAGGCAGCTTTGTGTGGGTGCTAAACGATAAAAATCAGGTCAGCAAACACGCCGTGTCCGTAGGCACCCGTGACGCATCAGAAGTGGTGATTACCGGTGGACTTTCTGCCGGTGAGCGAGTGGTTACTGACGGTATCGATCAGCTTACGGAAGGTGCAACCGTTGAGGTCATTGCTCCGCACACAGAAAATGCGGCTCAGACTCAGGCCACTTCCGGTAAAGATAAAGATGTTTCAGCTAAGCAGACCACTGGTAAACAGGACAAGTCATAATGCAACATATGCCTGTCGGTTCTGAAGAGCCTAAAAACGAGATCCCCGCCACCGGCGGGCCTTCTCGCCTGTTTATTCTCCGCCCAGTTGCTACCACGCTGCTAATGGTGGCCATCCTGCTTGCCGGTATTGTGGGTTACCGCTCACTTTCGGTTTCTGCCTTGCCAGAAGTAGACTATCCGACCATTCAAGTTGTAACGCTCTATCCGGGTGCCAGCCCTGACGTGACCACGTCGGCCATTACCGCCCCCTTAGAGCGTCAGTTTGGGCAGATGTCGGGGCTGAAACAGATGGCCTCGCAAAGCTCAGGCGGCGCATCGGTTATCACCTTACAGTTCCAACTCAGCCTGTCACTTGATGTCGCTGAGCAGGAAGTTCAGGCGGCTATTAACGCGGCGACCAATCTTCTTCCTAACGATCTGCCCTATCCGCCGATTTACAGTAAGGTTAACCCTGCCGATCCACCGATCATGACTATCGCCGTCACCTCCGACGCCGTCGCCATGACGCAGGTGGAAGACATGGTGGAAACGCGCATTTCGCAGAAAATTTCGCAGGTCAGCGGCGTTGGCCTCGTCACCCTTTCCGGCGGGCAGCGCCCTGCCGTTCGAGTACGTTTAAATGCACCGGCGGTTGCGGCTTATGGTTTAGACAGTGAAACCATTCGTACTGCCATTGCTAACGCCAACGTTAACTCCGCCAAAGGGAGTTTCGACGGCCCGACGCGCTCGGTTACGCTATCCGCCAACGACCAAATGAAATCGGCGGAAGACTACCGCGATCTGATAGTGGCTTACTCCAACGGTGCGCCGGTGCGTTTAAGCGACGTGGCAACCATTGAGCAAGCGGCAGAAAATACCAAACTGGCAGCGTGGGCAGACAAAAAACCCGCCATTATTTTGAACGTTCAACGCCAGCCAGGCGCTAACGTCATCACCACCGCTGACAGCATTCAGGCGTTACTGCCACAGCTGACGGAAAGTTTACCGAAATCAGTTAAACTCACGGTGTTAACCGATCGTACCGAAACCATTCGTGCCTCCGTTAGCGATGTGCAAACTGAGTTACTGCTCGCCATCGCGCTGGTGGTTATGGTGATTTACCTGTTCCTACGCAACGTTCCGGCCACGATTATCCCCAGCGTCGCCGTGCCGCTATCGTTGGTGGGCACATTCGCTGTCATGTACTTTCTTAATTTTTCGATCAACAACCTCACGCTGATGGCGCTGACCATTGCCACCGGATTCGTGGTGGATGATGCGATTGTGGTGATTGAAAACATCTCCCGCTATATCGAAAAAGGGGAAAAACCGCTCGATGCCGCATTGAAAGGCGCAGGGGAAATCGGTTTTACCATCATCTCGTTAACCTTCTCACTGATCGCCGTACTCATCCCGCTGCTGTTTATGGGCGATATTATTGGCCGTCTATTCCGTGAGTTTGCGGTCACGCTAGCGGTGGCAATCCTCATTTCAGCGGTGGTTTCTCTGACGCTAACGCCAATGATGTGTGCCCGCATGCTCAGCCACGAATCGCTGCGTAAGCAGAACCGTTTCTCCCGCGCCAGCGAACGTTTCTTTGAGCGCGTGATTGCTAAATATGGCGAATGGCTAAAAGTCGTCTTGAATCATCCTATGCTGACGCTAGGCGTTGCGCTCAGCACGCTGGTGTTGACCGTTTTACTGTATATTTTTATCCCTAAAGGATTTTTCCCGATTCAGGATAACGGCCTGATTCAAGGGACTGTGCAGGCTCCACAGTCCGTTTCCTTTAGCGAAATGGCACAGCGCCAGCAAAAACTGGCGGCTGAGATTTTGAAAGATCCTGACGTTGCGAGCCTAAGCTCTTTTATCGGCGTGGATGGCACCAACGCAACGCTAAACAGCGGACGTTTGCAGATCAATCTCAAGCCGTTAGATGAACGCAAAGATCGGGTACAGCAGATCATCCCGCGCCTACAAACTCTGGCCGACAAAATTCCCGGTATTAAGCTGTACCTCCAACCGGTGCAAGATCTCACTATCGATACACAGGTGAGCCGTACCCAGTATCAATTCACGCTGCAGGCCATGTCGTTGGATCAGCTCAGCGCATGGGTGCCAAAGCTGATCGGTGCACTGCAAGAATCCCCCATGCTCAAAGACGTAAGCAGTGACTGGCAAGATCAAGGTCTGGTCGCTTTTGTCAACGTCAATCGCGATACGGCAAGCCGCTTAGGCGTTACCATGGCTGACGTTGACAACGCGCTGTACAACGCTTTCGGTCAACGCCTGATTTCAACTATTTATACTCAGGCTAACCAATATCGCGTGGTTCTAGAACATAATCAGGATCATACCGACGGCTTAACCGCCTTCAACGATTTGTACTTGACCAGTTCAGACGGTAAAAACGTGCCGCTGAACACCATCGCGACCATTGAAGAGCGCTTCGGGCCGCTGTCGATTAACCATGTCGATCAGTTCCCATCAACGACGGTGTCATTTAACGTTGCCGATGGTTACTCGCTAGAGCAAGCGATGAAAACCATCACCAGCACTGAGCAACAGCTTAATATGCCGGTAGATATCACCACCCATTTCCAAGGTGCCACGCTGGCGTTTGAATCTGCCTTGGGTAACACGTTATGGCTGATTGTGGCGGCAATTGTGGCGATGTACATCGTTCTGGGTGTGCTGTATGAAAGCTTTATCCATCCTGTCACCATTCTCTCGACGCTGCCTACCGCCGGTGTGGGGGCGTTGCTGGCGCTGATTATGGCCGGCAGTGAGCTGGATGTGATTGCCATTATCGGCATCATTTTGCTGATTGGTATCGTGAAGAAAAATGCCATCATGATGATCGACTTCGCGCTTGCCGCCGAGCGTGAACAGGGGATGGCACCTTACGATGCAATTTATCAAGCCTGCCTACTGCGCTTCCGCCCTATTCTGATGACGACGCTCGCGGCCTTGCTCGGCGCATTACCGCTGATGCTAAGCACCGGCGTGGGGGCTGAACTGCGCCAACCGCTGGGGATTTGTATGGTCGGCGGCCTAGTGATGAGTCAGGTTCTAACACTGTTTACCACGCCAGTGATTTACCTGCTCTTTGATAAGGTTTCAAGAAACACGCATCCAGCGAAAGATCCACAGGAGAGCACCCAGTGAGATTCTCGCCGTCTAAAGGTTTCTTCGCTTTATTTATCAATCGGCCAGTCGCCACCACGCTGCTGACGCTGGCGATCACCCTGTGCGGGATTTTAGGTTTCAAGCTACTACCTATTGCTCCGCTACCGCAGGTAGATTATCCGGTCATCATGGTGAGCGCCTCTTTGCCGGGTGCATCGCCAGAAACCATGGCGTCGTCGGTGGCCACGCCGTTGGAACGCGCCCTTGGTCGTATTGCGGGTATCAGCGAGATGACGTCCTCCAGTTCGCTGGGGAGCACCCGCATCATTATCCAGTTTGATTTTAATCGCGATATCAACGGTGCCGCACGCGATGTACAGGCCGCCATTAACGCGGCGCAAAGCTTACTGCCATCGGGAATGCCAAGCCGCCCTAGCTATCGTAAGGCGAATCCGTCTGACGCGCCGATTATGATCATGACGCTCACGTCAGACACCTACGATCAGGCAAAGCTTTACGACATTGCCTCGACTCAGCTGGCGCAAAAAATCGCGCAGGTTGACGGCGTAGGCGACGTTTCCGTTGGGGGGAGTTCACTGCCTGCCGTACGCATCGAGCTCAATCCTGAAGCCCTATTTAATCAGGGTGTTTCGCTCGATAACGTACGAACGTCGATTGCCAACGCCAACGTTCGACGTCCACAGGGATCGATTGAAGCGAACGATAAACGTTGGCAGGTGCAAGCTAACGATGAAATTAAAACTGCGCAGGATTACCAGCCGTTAATTATTCATTACAACAACGGCTCGGCGGTACGTTTAAGCGACGTGGCGAACGTGAAGGATTCGGTCGAAAACGTGCGTAATGCCGGCATGACCAACGCCAAACCCGCCATTCTGATCATGATCCGCCGTAGCGCTGATGCCAACATTATTGAAACCGTCGATCGCATACGCGCACAGATCCCCGAGTTTCGTGCGCTGATCCCGGCGTCAATTGATCTGCAGGTGGCACAAGATCGTTCGCCTACGATCCGCGCCTCGCTTGACGAAGTAGAAAGTTCGCTGGCGATCGCCGTGGGATTGGTAATCATGGTGGTGTTCTTGTTCCTGCGTTCGGGCCGCGCCACGCTGATCCCTGCCGTTGCTGTACCGGTTTCATTGATCGGCACCTTTGCCGCTATGTATCTGTGCGATTTTAGCCTGAATAATCTGTCGCTAATGGCGCTCACCATTGCGACCGGTTTTGTCGTGGATGATGCCATCGTCGTGCTGGAAAACATTTCTCGCCACGTTGAGGCAGGAATGAAACCGAAAAAAGCTGCGCTCATCGGCGCACGAGAAGTGGGCTTCACCGTGCTATCGATGAGTCTGTCGTTGATCGCTGTCTTCATTCCATTGCTATTGATGAGCGGGTTGCCGGGACGTCTATTCCGTGAGTTTTCGGTTACACTCTCCGTGGCGATCGGCATTTCACTGGTGGTATCCCTGACATTAACCCCCATGATGTGTGCCTATCTGCTTAAGCAGCGCCCTTCACGCCATCAGGAACGTATTCGTGGCTTCGGCAAGCTGCTGCTGAAACTCCAACAAGGCTATGGCAAAAGTTTACGCTGGGTGCTGGATCACGCACGCTGGGTGCTACTGATCCTGATAGCGACGATTGGGTTAAACGTCTGGCTGTATATTTCCATCCCCAAAACGTTCTTCCCCGAACAGGACGTTGGTCGTTTGATGGGCTTTATTCAAGCTGACCAAAGCATTTCATTTCAGGCAATGCGCGGTAAGCTGCAAGACTTCATGAAAATCGTGCGTAACGATCCAGACGTGGATAACGTGACCGGCTTTACCGGTGGTTCTAGTACTAACAGCGGCATGATGTTTATCTCATTGAAACCATTGAGCGAACGTAAAGATAGCGCCCAACAGGTTATCGCTCGCCTACGTGGAAAACTGGCCAAAGAACCCGGCGCCAATCTGTTTTTAATGGCGGAGCAAGATATTCGCGTTGGTGGCCGTCAGGGAAATGCGAGCTATCAATACACACTGCTCTCCGACGATCTCAGCGAACTGCGCAAGTGGGAACCTAAGATCCGAGCCGCATTTGCCAAGCTGCCCGAACTCGCCGATGTCAGTTCTGACCAGCAGGACAAAGGCTCAGAACTGGCGTTGACCTACGATCGTGAGAGCATGGCGCGGCTGGGTATCAACGTTGCCGACGCTAACAGCTTGCTGAATAACGCCTTCGGCCAACGGCAGATTTCGACTATTTATCAACCACTCAATCAATATCACGTGGTGATGGAGGTCGCGCCGGAGTATACGCAGGATGAAAGTTCGCTAGACAAAATGTTTGTGATCAACAGCGATGGCAAGGCTATTCCACTATCCTATTTTGCTAAGTGGCAACCGGCTAATGCCCCACTGTCGGTTAACCATCAAGGCTTAACCGCGGCCTCAACCATCTCCTTCAACCTGCCAGAAGGCAAGGCGCTGTCAGATGCCTCAGCCGCCATCGAACGCACCATGACGGCATTAGGAGTGCCGAATACGGTACGCGGCACTTTCGCCGGTACTGCTCAGGTCTTTCAGGATACGCAAAATTCGCAGATCGTTTTGATTCTGGCCGCTATCGCAACGGTGTATATCGTGCTTGGCGTATTGTATGAAAGCTATGTGCACCCGCTGACCATTCTGTCGACGCTGCCTTCAGCGGGCGTCGGGGCACTATTAGCATTGGAAATGTTTGGCGCGCCCTTTAGCTTAATTGCCCTGATTGGCATTATGTTATTGATAGGCATAGTGAAAAAGAACGCTATCATGATGGTCGATTTTGCCCTTGATGCCGAACGCAACGGCGGTATGAGCGCACGTGACGCGATATTTCAAGCCAGCTTATTGCGCTTCCGACCAATAATGATGACCACATTGGCGGCGCTGTTTGGCGCTCTGCCGTTAGCATTTAGCAGCGGCGATGGCGCAGAACTGCGTCAGCCGCTGGGGATAACCATTGCGGGTGGTCTGATCATGAGCCAGCTATTAACGCTCTACACGACGCCGGTGGTCTATCTCTATTTTGACCGACTCCGCAGTCGTTTTAGCAAAGTAAAAACGCTGAAACCGCTGCCGAGATAGGCCTCATACAACGGCACATTACCGGACAATTGAGCGGAAAACGGCGGGAGGCATGCCTCTTGCCTAAATTATTGTTTAAACAATCGGAGTTTTATCCATGCCTGAACAATCCGCTTCAGTTCGCTGGCAGCTATGGATTGTCGCCTTTGGCTTCTTCATGCAAACGTTGGATACCACCATCGTTAACACCGCGCTGCCCGCAATGGCAGCCAGCCTCGGTGAAAGTCCGCTGCGCATGCAGTCGGTGGTGGTCGCCTATGTGTTGACCGTGGCGGTAATGCTACCGGCTAGCGGCTGGCTTGCCGATCGGGTGGGAGTAAAACGCGTTTTTTTCAGCGCCATCGTCCTGTTTACGCTCGGATCGCTGTTTTGTGCGCAGGCCGAAACCCTCAACCAATTGCTGATGGCCCGCGTATTACAAGGCGTCGGCGGAGCCATGATGGTTCCAGTGGGGCGTTTGACCGTCATGAAAATTGTGCCGCGCAGCCAATATATGGCAGCGATGACCTTTGTCACCCTCCCCGGCCAAATCGGTCCACTGGTCGGCCCGGCATTAGGTGGTTTTCTGGTGCAATACGCCAGTTGGCACTGGATCTTTCTGATTAACTTACCGGTAGGAATTGTGGGTGCGATCGCCACCCTATGGCTAATGCCTAACTACAGCATGCAAACTCGTCGCTTTGACATTCGAGGTTTTGTCATGCTGGCGATTGGTATGGCGACGCTCACGTTGGCACTCGACGGCCACAAAGGGCTCGGACTAGATACCAGCATGATTTATGGCTTGGTACTTTCTGGCGGAATCGCATTAGCCAGTTATTATTGGCATGCCAAACGCAGCGACGCCCCGCTGTTTAGCCTAGATCTGATGAAAACACCGACCTTTTCACTTGGGCTCAGCGGCAGCTTTCTAGGGCGTATCGGCAGCGGAATGTTGCCCTTCATGACCCCGATATTTCTGCAAATCGGCATGGGGTTCTCGCCGTTCCACGCCGGGCTAATGATGATCCCAATGATTATCGGCAGTATGGGCATGAAGCGTATCGTGGTGCGAGTAGTGAATCAGTTTGGTTATCGGCGCGTATTGGTCTGCGCCACGCTGGCGTTAGCGGCGGTCAGTCTAGCTCTGCCGTTGAGCGCGATGTATATCAGCCTATGGATAATTCCCGTGGTGTTATTTTTCCAAGGCATGATCAATGCCATGCGCTTTTCATCCATGAATACGCTGACCCTCAAAGATTTACCTGATGAACTCGCCAGCAGCGGCAACAGTCTGTTATCGATGATCATGCAACTCTCAATGAGCCTTGGTGTAAGCATTGCCGGTCTGCTGTTGGGCTTGTTCTCTCATCATCAAATCACCGCTGACAGCGCGGCGATCCATCAGGCATTTTTGCTCACTTATGGCTGTATCGCACTGATTATCGCCCTTCCCGCGCTGGTGTTTTTACGTGTACCGGACGATACCTTAGAAAACAACACCCTTGAACGTACCGCGCGTCGCCGCAAGGAGAACTCATGAAGCTTGGCATTACCGGCAAACTGTTTCTTGCCATCTTCTCCACCTGCATTCTGGTGCTGATCACCATGCACTGGGGCGTTCGGGTCAGTTTCGAGCGCGGCTTTATTGACTACATTAAACACGGCAATGAACAACGTGTTCGCCTGCTCGCCGCCGAACTGGAAGAACGCTACGCGCAGGCCGGAAACTGGCGTTTTCTGCGTCATAATGACCGCGTGATTTTCCAGATTATGCATAACATCGAACAAAGTAACGAAGGTAACGATACGCTCCCCCCACACGGCTGGCGCACACCGTTTTGGGTAATTGATAGCCGCAACCGTAAAATGGTGGGACCGCCAGGCGACATTCCGAGTGAAGGCACACGCCAACCCGTGATGTATCAGGGCCAGACCGTGGGTTGGGTCGTCACTACGCCACCCGAACGTTTAACGCGTAATACCGATATTAATTTTGACCTTCAGCAAAGACGTACCAGTTGGATCATTGTGGCGCTAGCGACATTGCTAGCCGCAGCGGTGACATGGGCGCTGTCCCGCAGCATGCTGGCACCGGTAAAACGGTTGGTCAACGCCATGCATAAATTGGCAGCAGGAAATTTCTCGACGCGCGTTGAGGTGGAGTCACGCGACGAATTAGGCAAACTGGCACAGGATTTTAACCAGCTCGCGATTACGCTTGAAAAAAACGAGCATATGCGCCGAGCATTAATGGCGGATGTTTCACACGAACTGCGCACACCGCTGGCGGTGCTGCGTGGAGAATTGGAAGCGATGCAGGATGGTGTGCGCCAGATGACGCAGGATTCGCTCGCGTCGTTGCAAGCCGAAGTAGAAACGTTAACTAAATTGGTCAATGATCTGCACCAGCTCTCTATGTCCGACGCAGGTGCCTTGGCCTATCGCAAACAGCACATTGATGTGATTCATCTGGTTCAGTTGGCTGCCAGTGCATTTCACGATCGTTTTAGCTTAAAAAATATCACGCTCTCGCTCGATTTACCGGAGAAAGCCTGCGTATTTGGTGATCCCGACCGTTTATTGCAACTCTTCAATAATCTCTTCGAAAATAGCCTGCGTTACACTGACGGTAACGGACAATTGCAAGTTAAAGGGCAAATCAGCGACACCGCCCTTCAGCTCTACTGGCAAGATAGCGCCCCCGGTGTGACCGACGAGCAACTTGAAAAGATATTCGAACGTTTTTACCGCGCGGAA
The DNA here is from genome assembly GCF_036648275.1 of Hafnia sp. Taxonomy (NCBI): domain Bacteria; kingdom Pseudomonadati; phylum Pseudomonadota; class Gammaproteobacteria; order Enterobacterales; family Hafniaceae; genus Hafnia; species Hafnia sp. Next base: position 12,043 of record NZ_JAVXIQ010000049.1, read on the forward strand.
GGCTCACGCAACCGCGCCAGCGGCGGCTCAGGCCTCGGCTTATCAATTTGCCAAAATATTGTTGAAGCACATAGCGGCGTAATGGTCGCAGAGCATTCTCCACTGGGAGGCTTAACCATCAGCCTGCAATTGCCGCTTGATACGGAAAACTATAAAAGGTAATGGATATGAACAGTATCACTGGAAGTATGGCCATCGACCCATCAGGGCAACATGTATTGATCGTCGAAGACGAACCCAAGCTAGGTCAGCTCCTCATCGATTATCTCACCGCTGGCGGCTACCAGCCTCATCTATTGGCTGATGGCAACGCGGTGCTGCCGTATGTACATCAAACGCCGCCGGATTTGATTCTGCTTGATTTGATGCTGCCGGGTACCGATGGGCTCACATTATGCCGTGAAATCCGCCGTTTCTCCGACGTCCCTATCGTCATGGTAACCGCAAAAATAGAAGAAATAGACCGCCTATTGGGATTAGAGATTGGCGCAGATGATTACATCTGTAAGCCATATAGCCCGAGAGAAGTCGTCGCTCGCGTGAAAACTATTTTGCGGCGCTGTGTGCGCAGAACCGAAGCCAATGCAGAACCGATGTTAATCATCGATGAAAATCGCTATCAGGCCAGCTTCCAAGATCAACTCCTAGACTTAACGCCCGCCGAATTCAGGCTATTAAAAACGCTGGCAACTCAACCTGGTACGGTACTCTCTCGTGAACAGTTGCTAAACCACCTGTATGACGATTATCGGGTGGTGACCGATCGCACCGTAGACAGTCATATAAAAAATCTGCGCCGCAAACTCGAACAGCTTGAAAACGGCGAGCCGTTTATTCGTTCGGTTTATGGCATCGGTTATCGTTGGGAAGGCACTGCGTGTAAAGTGCTGTAAACGTTAACTCTGGCTCCCGCGTCATCGCGGGAGCACGACGTTTATCTCCCTCGTCCTCTCCTGCAAATATTCAGCCATTGTCTATACTTACCTTGATTTATTTAGCATGAAAAGTATCCATCCTCATTAGCGCAGTTAATTGAATACGGCGATGTAGATTTAAGGAGATACCCATGGCAATCGGCTATTACGAAATTAAAAAAGCGAAGAACGGGCAGTTCCACTTTAATCTGAAAGCAAGCAACGGTGAGATTATTCTCTCCAGCGAGATGTATGCCAGTAAAGCATCCGCCGATAATGGCATCGCCTCAGTGCAGGCTAATTCACCCGACGAAGCACAGTTTGAGATAAAAAATAGCAGCAGCGATCAACCCTATTTTGTTCTCAAAGCGAAAAACCATCAGGTGATCGGCACCAGTGAAATGTATAGCTCTGAGAGCGCCGCCAAGAAAGGGATTCAGTCGGTGGTAAAAAACGGTGCGACAACAGATATTAGGGATTTGACGCACGGGT
>NZ_JAVXIQ010000050.1:0-12793 GCF_036648275.1 Hafnia sp.
TCGGCAAGCAAAAAACACCCATCCCCCCACTAAACTAAATTCCCCCCTAAAGTTTTCTAAAGCCCCGCCGATATCCCTTCTATCCGACGTACCGAGAATGAGAAACCATGTTAAACCGTATAAAAGTTGTCACCAGTTTGCTGTTGGTGCTGGGGTTGTTTGGTATTTTGCAAATGACATCCGGAGGATTGTTCTTTAACGCCCTGAAAAACGACAAGGAAAACTTCACTGTTTTACAAACCATCCGCCAGCAGCAGTCCACGCTGAATGGTAGCTGGGTAGCATTACTCCAAACGCGAAATACGCTTAACCGTGCGGGCATCCGTTACATGATGGATGTGAATAAAACCGGTAGCGGTGCGACGGTGGATGATTTGCTGCAAATTGCCAAAACCTCTCTGCAGCAGGCGGAAGGACGTTGGGGGGAATACGAGGCGCTGCCTATCGACCCACGTCAAAGCCAAGAGTCTGTCGAGCAGCTAAAGCGTAATTACGACATCTTGCACGGTGCATTATCTGAGCTAATCCAACTGCTTTCTACCGGCAAAATCAATGAGTTCTTTGACCAGCCGACGCAAGGTTATCAAGACGGATTTGAGAAAAGTTATGTCGATTATCTGGTGCAAAACGATCGTTTGTATCAGGAAGCGGTGAACGACAATAACAGTTCGTACAGCATGGCAATGTGGATTTTGATCGGCGTGCTTGCGCTGGTGGCCGTTGCGATTGTTCTTGTCTGGTTCGGTATTCAAAGAACGTTGATTGTTCCGCTAAATCGCCTGATCGATAGCATCAAACATATCGCGGGCGGCGATTTGGCGCGCAGCATTGACGTGCATGGCACCAATGAAATGGGGCAGCTCGCCGCCAGCCTAAAACACATGCAGGGTGAACTGGTTCGCACCGTAGGTAATGTGCGTCAAGGTGCTAATGCGATCTACAGCGGCGCGAGCGAAATTTCAGCTGGCAACAACGATCTCTCTTCTCGTACCGAGCAACAGGCGGCCTCACTGGAAGAAACGGCAGCCAGCATGGAACAGCTGACTGCAACGGTGAAACAGAACGCCGAAAATGCACGTCAGGCGAGCCATCTTGCGCTTAGCGCATCTGAAACGGCACAGAAAGGCGGCAAAGTTGTGGCGAACGTAGTGCAAACCATGCATGACATCGCAGGAAGCTCACAGAAGATTGCTGATATCACCAGCGTCATCGACGGTATTGCTTTCCAAACCAATATTCTGGCACTGAATGCGGCGGTTGAAGCGGCACGAGCCGGTGAACAGGGGCGTGGGTTTGCGGTGGTTGCGGGTGAAGTACGCAATCTGGCGCAGCGCAGTGCTCAGGCAGCGAAAGAAATCAAAGGTCTTATTGAAGACTCAGTAAATCGTGTCGATATGGGGTCAGTGCTGGTCGAAAGCGCGGGCGAAACCATGGGCGATATCGTCAGTGCGGTGACTCGCGTGACGGACATTATGGGCGAAATCGCATCGGCCTCTGATGAGCAAAGTCGCGGTATCGATCAGGTTGGTCAGGCAGTGTCTGAAATGGATCGCGTGACCCAACAGAACGCCGCGTTGGTGGAAGAGTCCGCATCTGCGGCTGCCGCTCTGGAAGAACAGGCCAGCATGCTGACGCAGGCGGTTTCAGTATTCCGCATCCAGCATGATTTCAAAGAAGACATCAGCGAAAGTCGTAGCGTTAAGCCTGTGATTGCCACTCCGGCGCCTCGTGCTATTGCGGCGACCGATGCGGGCGATAACTGGGAAACCTTCTAAACACCGTAGTCACAAAAATGAAAGGGTGGCAAAGACCACCCTACCTGCATAGCGGGGATAAGCTGAAGCACTTTTTTACTCTTCATTCTTCAGGCTACGGCATGGATGAATGTTTCAAGTGAACTGCACCTTGAAATCTATTGAGTATGTATCTCCACGCGTGTGGCGACGCTGATGACAAAGCCGCTACACGCGTTGGGAATAATTAAAACGTGACAGCGCCGGGACCCTACAAATGAACCGGCCCAAAAGGAAAGCATCGTGTTTAATCGAATCCGAGTATCAACCAGTCTGTTCCTGCTGCTTATGCTGTTCTGCCTGCTGCAATTGGGATCTACCGGCTTGTCATTTATGTCGATTCGTTCCGATAACAACAACTTTTCTAACGTGCAGGTGGTTAACGATCAGCGTGAAGCGCTGAATCAGTCATGGGTGGCGTTATTACAGGCGCGCAATACGCTTAACCGAGCGGGTACTCGTGCCGCACTCAAGGTGCCACAGGAGAAAGTCAATGAGCTGATGGCGGGAGCCCGTTCATCATTGCAGAAGGCTGATCTCTATTTTAACCAGTTCTTGGCTGTTCCTCGTGTCACGAAGGAAGGCGTGGAGCTGACAGAAACAACCAAGCAGAGCTACGAAAAATTACGTACCACGTTGCGAGAACTCATTGTTCTGCTGGAACAAGGCGATCTACAAGGTTTTATGGATCAGCCGACGCAAAAAATACAAGACCTGTTTGAAGTGCAGACGCAGGCCTATACCCAGCATGTTGATGATGTACTGGCAAAAACGGCAACCGAAAACAAAAACGCCTACACCCTCTCAATGCTGATGGTCGCGGGTGCCATTGCCATGCTGATTGTCGTCGTTTTGAGTTCGCTGTATTGGCTACGAAAAATGCTGATTTCTCCGCTGAATACTATGCGTGACCACTTTGACCGCATAGCAGAAGGCGATTTATCAGGTGAAATCAAAGTTTTTGGGCGTAATGAGCTCAGCTTATTGTTTGCTAGCTTGCAACAAATGCAGCAGTCGTTGGCGAAAACCGTATTAACCGTCCGTCAGGGTTCCGACGCTATTTATAACGGCCTACAAGAGATCGCCTCAGGCAATAACGATCTCTCCTCGCGTACGGAGCAGCAAGCGGCGTCGCTGGAAGAAACGGCAGCCAGCATGGAACAACTCACGGCAACCGTAAAACAGAATGCGGATAACGCACGTCAGGCGGCTCGCTTGGCGAAAGAAGCCTCAGGTACGGCGACTTCAGGTGGCGAAATCGTCGGTAACGTTGTGCGCACCATGCATGAAATTGCTAGCAGCTCACAGAAAATCGGTGATATCACCAGCGTTATCGACGGCATCGCTTTCCAGACCAATATTCTTGCGTTGAACGCGGCGGTTGAAGCGGCTCGGGCGGGAGAGCAGGGGCGCGGTTTTGCGGTCGTCGCTGGGGAAGTGCGTAATTTGGCGCAGCGCAGCGCGCAGGCGGCCAAAGAGATTAAAGGGCTGATCGATGATTCAGTCAACCGAGTGAAGCAAGGATCTGCCTTAGTTGAAAATGCAGGTAATACCATGGAAGAGGTGGTGCGCTCGGTCGCTCGCGTCACCGACATCATGGGCGAAATTTCCTCTGCTTCCGATGAACAAAGCCGAGGCATCGAACAGGTTGCTTTGGCGGTAACGCAAATGGATCAGGTGACGCAGCAAAATGCGGCACTGGTCGAAGAAGCTGCATCAGCGACACAGGCGGTGGAAGAGCAAGCAAATGCACTGACACGCTCTGTTGCCGCGTTCCATCTGGTATCAGCACCCGCTGCGAGAGTTGTTGATGATCGTATCGCAACATCAACGCAGAAGCTGCCCAAGGACAAAGATGTATGGCAACCGATTTAGCAGGACTAAAGCGGTAGTTAATGGTGAACGACCTTGGGTCGTTCGCCCATTGTAAATTGGGTGAGTGATGGCGAATTTATTTACACAGTCAGGAAACGATGATGTTCAGACTCCCGCATTGATGATGCAGAGAGTCCCCTTGGCAGACGTTCATTTTCGTCGCATCAGTCAGCTTATTTATCAACATGCCGGCATTGTATTAGCCGACCACAAACGGGAAATGGTTTATAACCGGCTGGTTCGACGCCTTCGAGCGTTGAATCTGAATGATTTTGGCGCCTATTTAGCACTTTTGGAAAGTAGCCAAAGTCACGGTGAATGGCAGACGTTTATTAACTCACTAACCACTAACTTAACGGCTTTTTTTCGCGAAGCGCACCATTTTCCCATTTTGGCGGAACATGCGCGCAAACGTCCGCACAATTATTGTGTTTGGAGCACGGCGGCATCGTCAGGTGAAGAACCCTACTCGATTGCCATGACGTTAGCAGAAGCATTGGGTACCACGCCGGTCGGGCCACAGGTTTGGGCCAGCGATATTGATACTCAGGTGTTGGAAAAAGCCGTGCGTGGCGTTTATCGGCAGGAAGAAACTAAGCACCTCACGCCGTCTCAGCTCCAGCGTTTTTTTCTGCGAGGGACGGGGCCGCAGCAGGGCTTTGTGCGTGTTCGACCTGAATTAGCACAGCGAGTGCATTTTCAAATGCTCAACTTGCTGTCGCCGCAGTGGGATTTACCGGGGCCGTTCGACGCCATATTTTGTCGTAACGTGATGATCTATTTTGATAAAGAAACTCAGGCTCGCATTCTCCATCGTTTTATCAAATTGCTGAAACCTGGTGGATTGTTGTTTGCAGGTCATTCGGAAAACTTTAGCCATATCAGCCAAGAGTTTTATTTGCGCGGACAAACCGTGTATGGGCTGTCCAAGGAGAGTCGATGAGTAAAATTCGGGTGTTGTGTGTTGATGACTCGGCGCTGATGCGTCAGCTGATGACGGAAATCATTAATAGTCATCCCGATATGGAAATGGTCGCAGTGGCACAAGATCCGCTGGTGGCGCGCGATCTGATTAAAAAATTTAACCCTCAGGTGCTAACGCTTGACGTAGAAATGCCGCGCATGGACGGCATTGATTTCCTTGAAAAGCTGATGCGTCTCAGGCCGATGCCGGTGGTTATGGTGTCTTCACTGACGGGAAAAGGATCGGAAATCACGCTGAAAGCGCTGGAGCTAGGGGCAGTGGATTTCGTCACTAAGCCTCAACTGGGTATTCGCGAAGGAATGCTGGCCTACAGCGAAATGATTGCCGATAAAGTGCGGGCGGCGGCGAAAGCGCGCCTGCCAGCACGCGGTTCTCTGCCGGTGAAGCCCGCGACGCTTAGCCATACGCCGCTGCTCAGCAGTGAAAAGCTGATTGCTATTGGCGCATCCACCGGTGGCACTGAGGCCATTCGCCATGTGCTTCAGCCTTTGCCTACCACCAGCCCGGCATTGCTGATCACTCAGCATATGCCACCGGGGTTCACTCGCTCATTTGCTGAGCGACTGAATAAGCTTTGCCAGATCACGGTGAAAGAGGCAGAGGAGGGAGAGCGAGTGTTACCCGGCCATGCCTATATTGCGCCGGGTGATATGCACCTTGAACTAGCACGTAGCGGCGCGAACTACATCGTGCGGCTGCATCAAGGACCGGCGGTTAACCGCCATCGTCCTTCGGTCGATGTGCTGTTTGATTCGGTGGCACGCTATGCAGGGCGAAATGCGGTAGGGGTGATCCTCACCGGAATGGGGAATGACGGTGCGGCGGGGATGCTCAAAATGCATCAGGCAGGGGCTTATACCATCGCGCAAAACGAAGCCAGCTGCGTGGTATTTGGTATGCCAAGAGAGGCCATTTTAACGGGCGGCGTCGATGAAGTGGTCGATCTGCAACAAATCAGTCAGCGTATGCTGACGCAAATTAGTGCCGGACAGGCACTGCGTATTTAACGTTCCCTGAGTAGGGGACCTTTGAGGAGTCAGTATGGCGGATAAAAATCTGCGTTTTCTCGTTGTTGATGATTTTGCCACAATGCGCCGCATCGTGAGAAACCTGCTTAAAGAGCTGGGTTTTAATAACGTAGAAGAAGCGGAAGATGGCGCAGATGCTTTAACCAAGCTACGCGCTGGCGCATTTGATTTTGTGGTATCTGACTGGAACATGCCAAACATGGACGGTCTACAACTGCTACAGGCGATTCGGGCCGATGGAAGCCTCGGCGCGTTGCCGGTGCTAATGGTGACGGCAGAAGCGAAAAAAGAAAACATTATTGCCGCCGCGCAGGCGGGAGCCAGCGGTTATGTGGTTAAACCGTTTACGGCAGCAACGTTAGAAGAAAAGCTGAATAAGATTTTTGAAAAGTTGGGGATCTAAGGAGTCACAATGAACGAACATCCTATGCCCGCAACTGATGCGGCCACTGCCAACGATATTATTGCTCGAATTGGGCAATTGACGCGCATGCTGCGTGACAGCTTGAAAGAGCTTGGTCTGGATCAGGCAATTGCTCAAGCGGCAGAAGCGATACCCGATGCCCGCGATCGTTTGGACTACGTGGTACAGATGACAGCACAGGCTGCCGAACGCGCATTAAACTGCGTTGAAGCTGCTCAGCCGCGCCAAACCTCATTGGAAAAAGGAGCGACCGATCTGAAAGTGCGTTGGGATGAGTGGTTTGCTAATCCTATCGAGCTTTCCGACGCGCGCGTATTGGTTTCTGATACCCGCAGTTATCTGGCTGCTGTTCCCGAACACACCTCATTTACTCATGCTCAACTGCTTGAGATCATGATGGCGCAGGATTTCCAAGATCTTACCGGTCAGGTTATTAAGCGCATGATGGGTGTGGTTCAGGAGATCGAGAAAGAGCTATTGGCGGTGTTGGTTGAAAATATCCCAGATGTTTCAGCTAAGCCTAAACGCGAAAACGATGGCTTACTCAATGGCCCACAGATGAACCAAAACGGCCCTGGCATTGTGGCAAATCAGGAGCAGGTTGATGATTTGTTGGGAAGTTTAGGGTTTTAACGAAAGAAGCAGCGGTATCGTGATAGCAATGCCGCTGCTTATCATCAACGTCGCGCTAAAATAACACTATAGATACTTGTGCAAGGCCCCGTTTTCAGCCGTAAACATTATTCTGCCGGTATCCCTAAAATCGCAATAATCTCCCCACGATTGCTGACCAGATCGGCAAGCGTGTAATTTTCCATCGCAGTTAAAAAGGCTTCCATCCCCACTTTCAATGCGGCCTGTAATTGACATATCTTAATCAGTTTGCAACCCGGTGAATGGCAGTCAATGCCGTTCAGATTGCTCTCCAAGGCGCGAATGACCTGACCGATATTGATGTCTGCGGCGGGTTTGCCTAGCTCAATACCGCCGCCTTTGCCGCGTACTGCGTGGATATAGCCCAACCCGACCAACTGTGCGACGACTTTCACCATATGATTACGCGAGATATCGTAATGGCCGGCGATTTCACCCACGCTGGTGCGCTGACCATAGGGCATGGAGGCCAGATACATCAAGGCTCGTAGGCCGAAATCGGTGTAAGTCGTTAATTTCATGAAGTCGCTAGTGAGTGAGAATATTAACTCTGTTTATAACATAATTATGGCGCTTTTGGCTGAGCTCATGGCAATAAATAGTAAAGTTAAATCTTTTTTAACAATTAGTGGCAATAATATTAACACTGTCATTATACTGTCATTATCAAGCAGTAAATTTTCATTAGGCGACAGCAGTATTCACACTAACGCAGGTTATTGAACCAGCAGGTTTGTGAGGAGCGCGGATGAGACAGTCCTTACCTGGGCTAGCACGATGTCAAACAAGAATCAAACAGCAGGCTGTCTGTGACAGCAAGAATGTCGACTCAGCAAAATCTGCGTCACGGCTTTACTCCCCACTCAATAGTTTAACTCTCCTATCTGTTCCACCCCTATTACGACTGCGCGCCGCAGGGATTAGCTTCGCGCGCGTGTTCGTATCAAGCAGGTTAACCCTCACTGAGGAGGTTAGCGGATAAACGAGTGACAGTTCGTTCATGAAACGTGGAATGACGATTGAAACCAACTGTAAGGTGCCAAAATGGGAAAACAGAAAGCTGTTATCAGAGCGCGTCGTGAAGCTAAACGTGTCGTAAAACGTGATGGTCGTAGTCAACGTCAGCGCGAGGAAGATCAGGCTGCCTCTCTGGTTCAGATGGGCGGTATCGAAACCATTGGCATGGCGCGGGAAAAACGCGATAACGCGCCAGTCACGGCCAGAACGGAAGCGCAGGTCGCTTATCTGTCTGCAATTGAATCCAAACAGTTAATCTTTGCCACCGGCGAAGCGGGCTGTGGCAAGACCTTTATTAGCGCAGCGAAAGCGGCGGAAGCACTCATCCATAAGGAGGTTGATCGCATTATTGTCACACGTCCTGTGCTGCAGGCCGACGAAGATCTCGGTTTTCTGCCGGGTGATGTTTCCGAGAAGTTTGCGCCTTATTTCCGCCCAGTCTATGACGTGTTGGTGCGGCGTTTAGGGGCTTCATTCCTGCAATATTGTCTGCGCCCTGAAATCGGCAAGGTAGAAATTGCGCCTTTTGCCTATATGCGTGGCCGTACCTTTGAAAATGCCTTTGTGATCCTTGATGAAGCACAAAACGTCACCGCCAGCCAAATGAAAATGTTCCTGACTCGTCTGGGGGAGAATGTCACCGTGGTGGTTAACGGCGATATAACCCAGTGTGATTTACCTCGCGGAGTGAAATCCGGCCTCGAAGATGCGCTGCAACGCTTCACTGAGGATGGGATGGTGAGTATCGTCCGCTTTGACAGCCAAGACTGCGTTCGCTCGGCGCTTTGCCAGCGCACCTTAAACGCATACCAATAAGTTTTGTCGTTAATCCTGTTTGCTTCTCAGGGCCACTTTCGGGTGGCCTTGCTTATTTAATCCTCTACACATAACACTTCTATGATGTATTTGTGACAATCGTGCGCACAGATCTTATCCTGTTGGTATCTCAGTTTTTTTGGTGAGCATGAACTATGTCTACCGCAGTTTTTTTGGCCGTACTTTGCGCGGCACTACTGCATGCAAGTTGGAATACGTTGGTTAAGATTGGTGAGGAGCGCTTTGTCGGCGTGGCGCTGATTGCGGTGTTTTCCGGTGCGGTATCACTCTGCGGTTTGGCGTGGGTAGGGTTACCCAATATGGCGTCGTTGCCGTGGCTATTGCTGTCTCTGGTATTACATACTGGGTATTGTCTATTTCTCAGTCGCGCTTATGGGCAAGGTGACTTAGGGCAAATTTATCCGTTAGCGCGAGGCAGTGCGCCGCTGCTGGCGATGATCCTCAGCGCGCTGTTTCTACGTGAGTACCCGCCGCTATTAGGCATCATCGGTGCCGTGGTTTTAGTGGCCGGAGTTTTGCTGATGGCGCTACGCGGTGGTGGCAGCACAAAATTGAACGCCAAAGCGGTGCGATATGCGCTTATTACGGCCATGTTTACCGCGGGCTATACGCTTTCTGATGGTGCCGGCGCGCGCGCCGCACAAGCGCCGTTAACCTATACGTTATGGCTGTTTACGCTTAACGGCGTCATTATGTTGCCGTTGCTATGGGCTCATCAACGAGGGAAAACGTGGGTACAGATCAAGTGTAACTGGCGAGCCGGATTGGCTGGTGGAGCAATGTCGCTGCTCGCTTACGGCATCGTCATTTGGGCACTGACACAAGCTCCGATTGGTGTTGTTGCGGCTCTGCGTGAAAGTAGTGTGTTGTTTGCGATGATTTTCTCGGTATGGCTGCTCAAAGAGCCCATGGGGAGAGCCAGAATCGCCGCGAGTCTCGTGATTGTTACGGGCGTGATGCTATCGCGGTTGGGGTAAAACCTGAGGATCTAGCCAATAAAAACGGCGCGATAATCGCGCCGTTTGACATGAAGTGGGACGACTACAGGAAGATCGTCATCAGATAAGCGGCGAATAACGCTAAATGCGCCGCACCGTTCAGTACGTTAGTGCGCCCAGTGCTGAATGACACCTGACACAACATCAGTGCGGCAACCATAACGACCATCTGTGGCGCGTCCAACGCAAAGATCAGCGGCTGACCGGTTAGCGTTGCGATAATAGTTACTGCAGGCACCGTCAGTGAAATGGTTGCCAGCACAGAACCAAAGAACAGGTTCATCGCGCGCTGTACCTGATTTGCTAGAACCGCCTTTAACGCTCCTAAACCCTCTGGTGATAAAATCAGCAATGCAACCAAGAAGCCGGTGAACTGCTTCGGCGCGTCCAGCGTACTCAACAGGCTTTCCAGCGGATTGGCGTTAAACTTAGTCACCGCGATAACCGCAATAAGATGTACGATCAGCCATCCCGCGTGCCATGCGCTGCTGTGCGCTGATGGCTTGCCATGATGGGGATCGGCAGGGTCATCACCATCGTCTTCATGTTCATAGACAAACAGGCTCTGATGGGTTTTAGTCTGAATCAGCAAGAATACGCCATACATCGCCGCAGAGATTGCCGCAATCATCAGCGCCTGACCGGTAGTGAAATTGCCGTTAGGGAACGTCATTGGCAGTACCAGTACGATGATCGCCAGAGGGATCAGCGTAATCAGGTATTGCTTAATGCCGGCCAGATTTACAAACTGGGTGGCAAATTTACGTCCACCCAGCAGCAAAGAGAAGCCAACCAGACCACCGGTGACGATCATCACTATAGAGTAGAGTGTGTCACGCATTAACGCAGGGGCGGCGTCTCCCGTAGCCATCAGCGCAGAGATTAAGCTGACTTCGAGGATAACCACAGACAGGCTAAGAATTAACGAACCGTAGGGTTCACCCAAACGGTGAGCCAGCACGTCAGCATGACGTACTACGCTAAAGGCACTACTCAGGATAGCGATCAGTGCCAGAATATTGATGCCAGCGATAGCAGGTAAATTCTGGGTATTTCCCCAAAGAGCAAGAACGACTAAGGCAATAACAGGTAGGGCTAATGAGTACTCGCTATGCCGCGTTTTCACTCGGCATGCTTCAGTTTCTGACTTCATTATGATTATTCTCCATATCACTAGGCGCAGGCGGTCAATCGCAAAGCTTCATCGTAAAACTCAATCAATAGTTCGATAAAACTATGTACAGCCTATCAAAAAAAACGATTTTCTCGATTAGTTTTTACTTAGCTTTACTTATTTTATGCATTTTTATCACGGTCTGCTGACTTAAATCATGATAGCAGCGCGGCAATAAGCTGTTGCAAAGGTTCCATTGTGTTATAGGGTGGTTCAATCGTTTATTTGCATGGTTAGAGAGAACTGATTTTTTGATAAGGAGTTTAATTTCTATCGCGACTAATAACTTTCTCATTACTATTCTATTTTGAACATCGCGGAGGAGCGGCAAGAACATGACAGATGCAGGCCAATGGATTTCTGATTACGGCTATATTGCGGTGGTTGTCGGCAGCATTATTGAGGGCGAAACGATTGCATTTTTAGCGGGTATTGCTGCGCATAAACATTTGCTGTCTTATCCGCTGGTTTTACTGCTCACGTTCGTGGGCGCGACGGCGGGAGACTTTACCCTCTATATGGTTGGACGTCGATTTGGTACGCAAATCTTGAGTCGTTTTCGCCGCCAGCAGAAAAAAATACAGCGCTTTCAACAGCGAGTGCGCGAGCATGAAACATGGCTGATCTTGGGGATGCGTTTTGCTTATGGATTCCGCACCGTTGGGCCGATTATTATCGGTTCATCTGGCGTTAAGCTGCGTAAATTTGTCCTATTTAATGTTATAGGAGCCGCAGTATGGGCGTTTAGCGTGGTGACGCTAGGCTATGCAGCCAGTGAAGTATTATTCCGTCTATTTGCTCATGAGCACCAACGGCGGATTGCGTTTGTGGTGCTGATGGTGGCGCTATTGCTGATCTTGATTGGGGTTAAATGGTATCGGTCAAAACAGGCGGACAGTAACGATGCTTAGGCTGAAAAGTACGGCTATTTTTTCGGTCTATACTTTTCAGGTAGTTCAGGAACTGGGCGCTTGTCGTCAATGAGATGACGCACGGTGAGAATGGGGTGACGCCATAACATGCGCGGCCCAGACCAACGCATGATCTGTTTCATCTCTTCACGTTTGGACGGTTGATAGCAATGAACAGGGCACTGCTTGCAGGCGGGTTTATCTGTGCCAAAAATGCAACGGTCGAGGCGTTTGACCGCATAGGCGTAAAGCAGATCGTAGTGCTGTTCATCCGCCGTGGCCTCGGGGCAACGTCTCTGATATAGCGAAATCATTCTTCGAATGGTGAGTTTTTCCCTCTGAATACGATTGTCTGGCATGGCGGTTATTCCCCGGTTGGTACTCACTTTTCGATACGCATAATATATATTTATAATACATGTATTGGCTTGCGAGATACCATTCTTTCCTGCATTTTGATTAGATCATCGGAGGGATAGATAATCAGGAGCGCACCAGAGGTAATACCCACAAATAAAGCCGCCCAAATTGCCGCTGAAAATAGGCTAACGCAGTAAACCCTAAATCGTTTTAGCGGCAACATGCCTGCAGCAAGCGGAACCATATAGCGCAGCACCGCGATAAAACGCGAGCCAAATAGCACTAGCACGCCATTATTTTCCAATTTACGCCTTATATTTTGCAGCTTTTCTTCATGGCGAGTGAGTAATCCCGTAGACAATTTGTTGCGCATAATCAGCGCGCCGAAATGAAAACTCAGAATTGAACCTAGCGCTGCGCCTAGCGTAATGGCTAGCCATACTTCGCCAACCGTCAGGCTGGGTTGGCTAATGGAAATACTCGCCAGTAGCATCACTGACGCAGGTGGCAGCAAAGAAGAGAGGACGACGGTCGATTTGCTCAGTGCAATACCGAACAGCAATAAGAACAGGTGCGCCGGATAAAGGGCAAAATGTGCCAATAGCGGTTCTAGCCATGCCATGTTGTCCTCCTATTCGTATTAGTTTCATCGGGAAATAGGACTTTTGGCTAATGCTGGTCTAAAGCGCGATTTTAGGGGAAGTACACCGATGGGGTCGTAGCAGCTTTAGCTGCCG
>NZ_JAVXIQ010000051.1:0-12596 GCF_036648275.1 Hafnia sp.
CTCGGTGGCTGGCGCTTTATTGAACGGATAGATGAAATTATATCGCAACCGGCGCTTTAATTCCGGGGTGCGGATCGTAACCTTCAATCTCGAAATCTTCGAAACGGTAGTCGAAGATGGATTCAGGTTTGCGCTTAATCACTAACTTAGGCAACGCTCGAGGCTCACGGCTTAGCTGGAGCTGAGTTTGTTCCATATGATTGCTGTACAGGTGGGTATCACCGCCAGTCCAAACAAAGTCACCCACGTCGAGATCCAACTGCTGTGCCATCATATGCACTAACAACGCATAGCTAGCAATATTGAACGGCAAGCCAAGGAATACGTCACAGGAACGCTGATAGAGCTGACAGGACAGTTTGCCGTCAGCAACATAGAACTGGAAGAACGCATGGCAAGGTGCCAACGCCATTTGGTCTAGCTCGCCCACGTTCCACGCCGAAACAATAATGCGGCGTGAATCAGGATCCTGTTTTAACTGTTCCATCACCTTGCTGATTTGGTCGATCTGGCGGCCATCGGCTGCGCCCCAAGCCCGCCACTGTTTGCCGTAAACAGGGCCAAGGTCGCCGTTTTCATCTGCCCACTCATCCCAAATGGTGACGTTATTTTCACGCAGATAGGCCGTATTGGTATCGCCATTCAGGAACCACAACAACTCATGAATGATGGAACGTAAATGACAACGTTTAGTGGTGACCAGCGGGAAGCCTTCTTGCAGGTTGAAACGCATCTGATGCCCAAAAATGGACACAGTGCCGGTTCCGGTACGGTCGGCCTTTTGTGTTCCCTCTGCGAGCACTTTTTTCATTAAATCCAGATACTGTTTCATGTCACCTCACGACGTTTGTACTGTTGACTCCTGCAGCAGTTTTTCTGCCACAGGCTTTCGGCGTTGCTTAAAGAGTTTTTTGCTGCGGCTGGCGGCGATAGGCCCAAATCATCATGATCACACCCGCAATAATCATTGGGATGGAAAGAATCTGCCCCATACTAATGACGCCATCGAACAGTCCGAGTTGAGCGTCAGGCTGGCGGAAGAATTCCACGATGATACGAAACGCACCGTAGCCAATCAGGAATAATCCAGAAACGCTGCCCATTGGGCGCGGTTTACGAATAAACAGGTTCAAAATAATAAACAGAACCACACCTTCCAGCAGCAGTTCATACAGCTGGGACGGGTGCCGAGGCAGCACACCATACTGGTTTAAAATCTCTTGCCACTGCGGATTACTTGCCGCCAAAGGAATATCTTCGCTACGTGAGCTTGGGAATAACATCGCCCACGGTGTATCCGTAGTCACTCGTCCCCACAGTTCGCCGTTGATAAAGTTCCCTAAACGACCTGCCCCCAAACCAAAAGGAATTAATGGAGCAATAAAATCAGATACTTGGAAGAAGTTACGTTTGGTGCGGTACGCAAACACTAACATCACCACGATGACCCCAATCAGGCCGCCATGGAATGACATCCCGCCATCCCAGACTTTGAATAGGTAAAGTGGATTTTCAAGAAATAGGGGGAAATTATAAAACAGGACATAGCCGATACGGCCACCGAGGAAGACCCCCAAAAAACCGACATACAGCAGATTTTCAACTTCATCTTTGGTCCAGCCGCTTCCCGGCTTGTTAGCACGGCGCACTGCCAGCCACATGGCAAAGACAAAGCCCACCAAATACATCAGGCCATACCAATGTAAAGAGACCGGTCCGATGGAGAAAATCACTGGGTCAAAACTAGGAAAATGCAGATAGTTCGTCATCTATCACCACGACAATATCGAATATTTATTCCCCATCACACCTGCAATTTGCAAGATACAGGGCATCAGCGGGAAGGCAAGTTGCGCATAATAGCATAGGAAAGAAATCGAGCGGGCTAGAGGTTGCGGAAAAGTTATGTAAAACCGTGAATCGTAGTATCACCATTGAGCCAGCGACTCAAGAAGCCGACCGTCCTCAGAGTAATGTGCACATTTCAGAAAGCGAGAAACAGGGGGCTAGCACACCGCTGAGGCTCTATCGGTGTACTTCCCCCCAACATCAGGATTAAGTGAACGGCACTATTCCATTAGAGAATGACGAGCAAATCAGTCCATTAAATATAGACATCGATCTGGTTTTCATCGGTTGGACGGTTTACCCCATCACCGGTTTTACCTACTTTATCTAATTGATTTTGCTGGGTCTGCTCCATTTCTTGCTGACGAATACGTGCAATCTCTGCCTGAAGCGCTTTAATTTGAGCCTGAATCAGCTCTTGCTGCTTTTTAATTTCCTCGGGTGACCCACCTGAGTTGGCTAAATCGCGCAGCTGTTGCTGTAGCTCTTGGATTTGTTTGGTGAGCTGTTGAATACGTCCTGAACCGCCGCCGGCAGTGCTGGCGCCCACGGTTTTGCCACTACCGCTGCCAACGCTTTCACCACTGCCAGTGAGCGCCGGTGATTTCCCCGCTGCAGGAACGGCCATTGTGATTGATACATTTGCCATAACATCTTTCCCCAAAGATATATTTTTATAATATCTCTGGGTTATCGGCAGAGCCGCGGGAAGATTGAACAATAGAATAAAAATAGTTTGATCCGCGCTGACTCTTAACGCTAAGTCATGCGGCAAGTGAGCGCCCAAGGCGTGCCTGTAGGTTTAGGTGAACCAACATCATCGTCAAAGCGCGGGCAATTTGAAGTGTAAAGAGTCTAAACGGCGAAATCACCAACCGGTCAATAAAGAAAAGGTTTGCCAAAACAGCATCACAACGAGCACGGCACACAGCGGCACGCTGATAAGCAGTCGACCTGAAACCAGCTTATTAATGCCAATGCCCAATAACACAGAAATCGGCATCAGCGCTAAAAAAAACGGCCAAGTATAGAGCAAGAAGAAAGGCGTATTCATGCCGTAGACGATAAATGGCAGAACAAAAGCTAACCAATAGAATGAAAAGCCCAAGACACCACCAGCAAAGGCGTACGAAGGCTCTTCTTTATCCAATGACGTTTTCTTGTCAGCGGGAATGTTGGCGGCGTTTATCAGCATATATCAACCCTGAAAAATCGTTGCATTCACTCTAAGAATGAATTCCAAGCAACAATAACTAGGGTTTGATAATAGCGTTATGGCGTAAAACGTCTAACATTTGTGCGACCAAATTTGTTACTAATTGTTCGCCATTTAAATGAACCTCAGGCTGCTCGGGTGCTTCATAAGCCGAGCTGATTCCAGTGAAATTTTTAATCTCACCGGCGCGCGCTTTTTTGTAGAGTCCCTTGGGATCGCGTTGCTCACACACCGCTAGCGGCGTATCCACAAACACCTCAATAAAGCGCCCCTCTGGCAAGAGTTCACGCACTAATTGACGTTCATGGCGATGGGGGGAAATAAATGCGGAGAGCACTATCAATCCCGCATCCTGCATTAGCTTAGCCACCTCACCGACGCGACGAATATTCTCAACGCGGTCGCCGTCACTAAAACCCAGATCGCGCGACAGGCCATGACGCACATTATCCCCGTCTAATAAGTAGGTACTTACCCCTATGTGGTGCAGAGCCTGTTCCAAAGCACCGGCAATCGACGATTTGCCCGAACCAGAGAGTCCGGTGAACCACAGAACCGCCCCTTGATGACCATGCAGTTTTTCGCGATCTTCACGCCTCACTGCATGCTCATGCCAGACGATATCAGGGTTGGCAGAGTTACTTTCAGTAGCCTGTTGTAATAAATTGATATCAGTCACTCAAACATCCTTTCGCATTATTTACCGCCCAGCAAATCACGTGCTCCCCAGTGAGGAAAATGACGCCGGACCAAGGCATTGAGCTCAAGTTCAAACGCACTGTAAGCGTCGCTTTCTAGCGGTTGTTGAGTCAGTGCTTCACGGATAAGACCTGCGCCAACGGTGACGTTAGTTAGACGGTCGATAAAGATGAAGCTGCCGGTGTCATGATTTTGTGCATAGCTGTCAATCACCAAAGGCTCATCAAAGGTCAGCTCGACCAAACCAATGCCGTTAAGCGGGAGTGATTCAACCGCTCGCTGTGTCAGTGTGTTGATCTCAACCTGATAGTGAATTCTTTCGATACGCGCTCGGGTTTTCTTACCGCCCAACTTGATGTCAAAGCTTTGTCCTTGACTCAATGGTTGCTCAGACATCCACACCACGTCCACACTGGCGCCCTGTGCGGCAGGAATCGACTCCTCCGCCGCGACGATAAGATCGCCACGGCTGATGTCGATTTCGTCTTCTAAAACTAAAGTGATAGCCTCACCGGGAACGGCTTTCTGCAAGTCACCATCAAAGGTCACAATGCGAGCAACGCGCGAAGATACGCCAGACGGTAACACTTTGACGGCCTGTCCGACGCTGATAACGCCGGCCGATAACGTACCCGCGTAGCCACGGAAATCCAGATTCGGTCGATTAACATATTGCACCGGAAAACGTAGCGGCTGCTTTTCAGCATCATGCACAACGTCTACGGACTCCAAGATTTCCAGCAGTGTGGGCCCGTGATACCAGCCCATCGCCGTACTTTGCGACGCCACGTTATCCCCATCAAGCGCCGATAGCGGAACAAACTTGATCTCTAAATCAGCGGGTAGTTGCTCTGCAAAACTCAGGTAATCCTGTTTAATTTGCTCAAAGACATCCTGTTGATAATCGCGCAAATCCATTTTATTCACGGCGACGACCAAATGGCGAATACCGAGCAGCGTGGCAATAAAGCTGTGACGACGCGTTTGATCCAACACACCTTTACGTGCATCGATCAATAAAATGGCCAAATCACAGGTAGACGCGCCGGTGGCCATATTACGCGTATATTGCTCATGCCCAGGGGTATCGGCGATGATAAATTTGCGTTTTTCGGTTGAGAAATAGCGGTAGGCAACATCAATCGTTATCCCCTGCTCGCGCTCAGCCTGTAGACCATCGACCAGCAGAGCCAGATCGAGCTTTTCCCCCTGCGTACCGATACGTTTACTATCACTGTGTAGCGTAGTCAGCTGATCTTCGTAAATTTGACGTGTATCGTGCAACAAACGGCCAATCAGCGTACTTTTTCCGTCATCTACGCTACCGCAGGTGAGAAAACGCAGCAGGCTTTTATCTTGTTGCAGTTGTAAATAGGCTTCCACACCGCCTTGCTCAGCGATTTGGTCAGCAATCGAATGGTTGATAATCTGGCTCATGACGCTAGCTCCTCAGCTAATTTCTTCAAGCGAATCCTTAAAAATAACCTTGGCGCTTTTTCAGCTCCATCGACCCAGACTGATCGCGGTCGATCATCCTGCCCTGACGTTCGCTGGTGGTTGAGATCAGCATTTCTTCGATAATTTCCGGTAGCGTTTGTGCCTGAGACTCTACTGCTCCGGTGAGTGGCCAGCAGCCTAGCGTTCTGAATCGCACCATTCTCTGTTTAATCACTTCACCCGGTTGCAGATCGATACGATCGTCATCCACCATCATTAGCATGCCATCACGCTCAAGTACGGGGCGTGGCTTAGCCAAATAAAGCGGAACAATATCGATATTCTCTAAATAGATGTATTGCCAAATATCGAGTTCGGTCCAGTTGGAAAGCGGGAATACGCGGATGCTCTCGCCTTTATTTACCTGTCCGTTGTAGTTATGCCATAGCTCAGGACGTTGATTTTTCGGGTCCCAGCGATGAAAGCGATCGCGAAATGAGTAGATCCGCTCTTTGGCGCGAGATTTTTCTTCATCACGACGGGCACCGCCAAAGGCGGCATCAAAACCATATTTATTTAGCGCCTGTTTCAGCCCTTCGGTTTTCATAATATCGGTGTGCTTGGCGCTGCCATGCACGAACGGGCTGATGCCCATGGCAACCCCTTCGGGGTTTTTGTGTACCAGAAGTTCGCAGCCATAGGCTTTTGCGGTACGGTCACGAAATTCGTACATTTCACGGAATTTCCAGCCGGTATCAACATGCAACAAAGGGAACGGCAGCGTGCCGGGATAAAATGCTTTACGCGCCAAATGCAACATCACCGAAGAATCTTTGCCGATGGAGTACATCATGACAGGGTTGGAAAACTCTGCAGCCACTTCGCGAATAATATGAATACTCTCCGCTTCGAGCTGCCGTAAGTGAGTCAGTCGTTGGTTATCCATGGACGATCCTTAAGCCAGAAATTCTCCCGAAGGCCACGCTGGCGCCTCGGACTCTTTTCCCAAGCCATTGATGTTACAGCAAAGCAGCCTGTCGAAAGCGGCCGTAAAACTCTGTCCGGCATTGCGGTGGGTGAACGCAGCTGTAACGTCAAGGGCGAAGAATAGAGGCACTATAAGACGTCAGCTTAACGCAAATGAAATGACGAAAAGGTATTTGAAATAACCGAAAGAAATATGCAGGCAGGCTAGATAGCGCAAGATTAAACAATAAAACATTTCCTTAAATTTTAAGAACGCTAGAAATTGTTTAATAACAGTAGAGACTTCATACTACCTACACTGATTTATCACCCTGATTATTACTCTGTTGATCGCCTTTCAAGCTCTCAGCAGATCTAAGGACGCTTTACCCATGTTTTCCTGCCGTTCCCTTAAACTGGTGTGTGCCGCCTTATGCCTGAGCAGTAGCTTTACGGTTTCAGCCGCAGGCGTCACTCATCAGCCCGTTGGCAAAATTGCCGAACAAGAAGTACGCCATATTGCCACCTATTTTCCCGGCCGTATGGCGGGGAGTCCAGCAGAGCTGATGATGGCCGATTACGTCAATCAACGCTTCCAAACGATGGGCTATCAAAGTGATTTAAGAGATTTCAAAACTCGATACATTTACACCTCAAACGAAGGCAAAAAAGATTGGCATAACGTTAATGCCACCTCCGTCATTGCGGTAAAACCAGGGACAACAGACAAACAAGTTTTAATCGTCGCACATTTGGATACCTATACGCCGCTGAGCGATGACGATGTGAACCATAATCTGGGCGGTTTAACGCTACAGGGCGTGGATGACAATGCCTCAGGCGTTGGCGTAATGCTGGAACTTGCCGAGCGGTTGCGTAATGTAAAAACCAAGGCCACCGTCCGCTTTCTCGCACTCAGCGCAGAGGAGTTGGGTAACAAGGGGGCAGAAAATTATCTGAGCAGAATGAGCCAAACCGACAAAGCCAATACCCTGTTGGTGATAAACCTCGATTCGTTAATTACCGGTGATAAGCTCTATTTCCACAGCGGCGTCAACACGCCGAAAGCCGTGGCCGAAAAAACCCGCGATCGTGCGCTTAAGCTGGCAAAACGCCTCGGTATTCACGCCGCGATCAATAATGGTCATAGCGAGCATTATCCGCAGGGTAACGGCTGTTGCTCTGCTCAAATGCCGTTTGATGCAGCCAAAATTCCCGTGTTGACCGTTGAAGCCAGCAATGGATCTTTGAGCAAAAAAGAGGGTTATCAACAAACGAATAAAACAGCGCAATTCCCTGCAGGAACCAGTTGGCATCAGCCGCAGTATGACAACCTTCAGTATCTGGACAAGCATTTGCCGGGACGAATCAAAGCTCGCACTCGTGACAGCGTGAAAATTTTACTGCCGCTGGTGCAAGAAATCGCCAAGTAATGCGCCCCACCATCAGCCCTCGTTTATGGTAATGCCATTCACGTGAGCCTGATTTTAGGGGGGAACACATGGATGTGTTCCGTAACCACCCCTGTATCTCTTAAGTGAACAGCATTATCTCTTTATGGGCTGTCTGTATAGAAACCTCTGCCTTTGTGACAAAGCGTTAACTCATATTGATCTTTGATGTATCGCCATTACATTAATCTCAAGATGATTGGGTTTTATCGCCATTTTTGGCAAAAGTATTTGTTGAGGTTCCTATGTCAGAGCAACAATCCGTAGAGCAACGCGTTATTTCCGATCTTTTCTCCCGAATCCAGCAGGCGGAAGCAGGCAGTGGGCCTCGGGATGCCGAGGCAGAACGTTTGATTCAGGAATGTATCGCTAAACAGCCTTCGGCGCCCTATTACATGGCTCAGGCAATGCTGGTACAAGAAGCGGCGATTAAGCGCCTGAACGATCAGGTGAATGCGCTACAGCAGCAGGTGACTCAATTGCAAAGTCAGCCGCGTCAAAGCAGCGGTGGTTTTCTGGCAGGTTTGTTTGGCGGCGGCAGCGAGACTCGACCAACATCGGCTCCAAACAGCGGCAGCCAACCCATTCCTGGTGCGGCAAACTACGCTAACAGCAATTATGCTAACAACAATTCTGCTAACAGCGGCTATGCCAATAATGGCTATGCTGCGGCACCGTCTCGTCGCAGCGGTTTCTTAAGCGGGGCGTTACAAACTGCGGCGGGTGTCGCTGGGGGCGTTGTGATTGCCGATATGCTGACAGGTATGTTCCGCAACAGCCAGCCAGAAGAGATTGTGAACGTGGTTGAAGACAACAACATGGTTCAACCCGATTCAGCCCAGCCCGATCTCACTCAAGCGGATAATGCGCAACCTGATAACACTCAGCCAGACTTGCAGAATGCTGATTGGCAGGATGATACGTCTAATCAAAATGGACAGGACAGCGGGTTCTTCGATTCAGGCTTTGGTAGCGACGACGATAGCGACAATAACAACGACGATGATTCGTTTTTCTAACGCTCACAGCTAAACATCAACACTAGCCGCACCATGCGGCTAGTTTTTTATCTATTTGAAGTGAGTTCTATCTCGCCTGCTTGCGTAGCAAGAAAATAAAGTATGGCGCACCAATGAAGGTCGCAAGTAAACCGGCTGGAATTTGGTAAGGGAACATCACCATTCGTCCACACCAATCCGCAAACATCATCAGGAAACCGCCGATAAGCGCTGCGATCATCAGTTGTGGCATGGCGCGTTTGAAACCTAACATACGTGCCATGTGGGGGGCCATCAGCCCGACGAAGCTTAACGGGCCCGTCATCAGCGTTGCCGCCGCCGTGAGCGCAGAGGCAATCAGTAAAATCGTTATCCGAGAAGGCATTAGCGCCACGCCAACGGCTTTCGCGGTGACAGATCCCAGCGGCAACAGCATCAGCCAGCGTCGGCAAAGCGGAGTCACGGCAATCAATACCGCAGCCACTCCAGCGGTACGCAACGCCTGAGCGCCGTCAACGCCATAGGTTGA
This sequence comes from Hafnia sp., assembly GCF_036648275.1. Lineage (NCBI taxonomy): Bacteria > Pseudomonadati > Pseudomonadota > Gammaproteobacteria > Enterobacterales > Hafniaceae > Hafnia > Hafnia sp. Next base: position 9,145 of record NZ_JAVXIQ010000051.1, read on the forward strand.
ACCAGCCAGCCACGTCAGCAGCATCCCTGTACGCGGATCACCGCTCGCCAAGACCATGACAACGAGCGTGGAGAAAACCGTGCTTACGGCGATCCCCGCCAGCAGCATTCGCTGGGCAGAAAAACCGTTTCGACTCGACGTAATCATCACCAACAGTAGCGTGAGCGCCGCACCGAGACTGCCAGCCGGGAGTAGCCAAACGAACGCGTTGCCTGGAACCAGCAATAGCAGTACTAATACGCCGAGTGCCGCACCAGAAGTGATACCTAAAACCTCAGGGCTCGCCATCGGGTTTCCCGTGAGTTTTTGGATCATGGTTCCCGCAACGGCCAGCATCATGCCTGCCGCTAACGCGGCAATCACACGCGGCCAGCGCCACGGCATCATCTCTTCAATCTGTATGCCCTGTGCCCAGTACCAACCTTCGCTGCCACGCCCAAACAGCAGCGCGATGAGCAGTGCAAGCGCAAGCAAGACCATGCCTACGATCATCCAGCGCCAAAGATGATGACGCTCCGGCGCGACTTGGTCGCCCTGATTCATATCAGGCACATTGCCGCGGGTTCGCAGCTTAGGCAATAACCACAGCAATACCGGCGCGCCAATCAACGCGGTCGCGGAGCCGGTTGGAATTTCATGCCAAACCACTGCTAACCATTGCACAACCTGATCGGTTAACCAGAGCAGTAAAGCGCCGATCAGTGGAGCCATCACTAGGCGTTGAGACAAACGGCGAGCGCCACAGATACGTGCTAGCAGTGGGGAGAACAAACCGATAAAACCAATAACCCCAACGGCATTCACCATTTGGGCACTGATCAAAACCGCCAAAGCCAAGGTCGCGAGACGCGCAGAGCTCAAACCTAAACCTAAATTTTTCGCAACACCGTCGTCTAAACCAAGGAGCGTTAAAGGGCGAATAAGCAGCGCAGAGAGAATGAAGGCGACCAACAAGCGCGGAGCAAGGTCGGTAACATTATGCCAATCGTGCTGGTTTAACGCCCCGCTCGCCCACACGAACATGCCCTGTAGCGATTCATAGTTAAACAGCGCCATCAGGGAATTAAGTGCGCCGCAGTATAGCCCCATGACCAAGCCTGCAAGGATTAACGTTACCGGAGACATACGTTTGCCCCACGATAATCCAAACACGATGAGCGCGACTAACACCGCGCCGAGCAACGCGGCAACTTGCATCATCCAACTTCCGGGGGCTACAGCCAGCAGTATCGCAGCCGTCACACCAAACTGCGCACCGGCAGAAACGCCCAGCGTTGCGGGTTCAGCCAGTGGGTTTTTCAGCACCTGTTGGAACAGCAGCCCCGCTAGGCCAAGACCTGCACCAACCAGCAGAGACACCACACCGCGCGGCAAAATGCTGTAATGCATCACAACCTGTTGGATATTATTAATATCGGGCGTGGTCATCGCCTGCCACCATTGATTAACCGGTAGCTGGTGATGGAAATTAAACAGCGTCAAGGCCAGCGCAGGCAGCGCGAGTAAGAGCGGAATCAGCCAAAGCAAGATTCTATGTTGGGCATTTTTACGTTGAGAATGATTAACTCTGGCGTTCATGATTTTGCTCCTAGCGCCGATTCAAGCAAATCACAAAAACGCATAGCTGAAAGCGTCGCTCCGTAGAACCAAACGCCCGGTTGGCTAATCACTTTTCTGGCACGAACAAATGGCAACGCCTGCCACAAAGGCGTCTGCTGTACCTGAGCAAATAATGCGTCATTACCATGGCTGAAGAAAATAGCCTGTGACTGCGGTGATACCGTCGCCAACTGTTCAATGCCGACAATAGCGCTTCCCCAGAAGTTAGTTTCCCCCGTCCACGCATTTTTTAAACCAAGTTCATCCATCACTTCTTGGAACATACTGCCTTTGCCAAAAACTAACGCATGGTCGGCATCCAGCAACGTAAACAGCAGCAGCGGGGTTTTATCCCAAGGACGTAGACGCTGTTTACTTTGCGCCAAACGTTGCTGAAACTGCGCCAAATGCGCGGTGGCACGTTCTGGAATGCCCAGTCTTGCCGCTAGATTCTGCAACGATTGTTTAGCAAGCTTAAGCGGTGTGCCTGAACCATCGTTAAAGGAGAATCCCATCGTCGGGGCGATAGTTTGCATCTTTGGCACCGACGGACCAAAGCCTTCAGAGTAGAGAATCAGAGAGGGGGCGATCTGCTGGAGTAATTCCATATTGGGTTCGGTACGATTCCCCAGATCGAGTACCGAAGGCGCTAACTGAGGCTCTTGTACCCACAAACGATAATTGGCAATTTCCGCTACGGCAAGAGGTGTTATGCCGAGCGTCATCAGCAACTCTATCGGTAACCACTCGAGCGCCACGATCCGGTTCAGATCGGGAAATTCTGTTTTAGAATTTAGCGATGCATGCGCGGCTAGAGGCAGCAAGAGCGGCGATAAAGTCAGAGCCATCACGAAACGGCGACGCCCTAAATCGGGAAAGTTAAAACGGCTCATGGGTAATGCTCATCAGAAAACGATCATCAAAAAACAAAGCTCACCGGAGCACCGCCGCTTGGATGCGGCAGCGTTCCCATCGGAATACCGTAGATTTTTTCTAACACCTCACCTTGCATGATTTGGTCCGGTGTACCCTGAGCGATAAGCTCACCGGAACGCAGCGCCATGAGATAATCGCAGTATCGTGCAGCCATATTAATATCGTGTAACACCGCAATAACGGTTAAACCGCGTTCGCGGCTGAGACGTTGGATCAGTGCCAGAACTTCAACCTGATGCGCAATATCCAGTGCGGAAGTGGGTTCATCAAGCAATAAGCAGCGACTATTTTGCGCTACGGTCATTGCCAACCAAGCCCTCTGTCGTTCGCCACCGGATAAGCTATCAACCAAGCGTCCAGCCAGAGGTTTGAGATCGACCAACGCAATTGCCTCTTCCACTCGTTCACGATCTTCACTGCGAAAACGCCCCAAAGCACCGTGCCAAGGATAACGACCGATAGCGACTAATTCGCGCACGGTCATACCTTCAGCGGCCGGAAGTTGCTGTGGTAAGTAAGCAACCTCACGCGCAAACGCCTTGCTGTCCCAATCAGCGAGCGGCTTAGTGCCTAACAGAATCTGTCCCTCGCTAGGAGATTGGTGACGGCCAAGCATTTTTAACAACGTAGATTTGCCCGAGCCATTATGACCAATCAGGCCGCATACCTGCCCTTGGGGGAACGTAAGAGAGACATTTTGCAGCAATGTGCGCCCAGGGACAGTAAAGCTAACCTGTTGCAAAGCGAAGGTAGATGGGGTGGAAATCGCCGTTTTACTCAATTGCGGTATGACCTTTAGTCTTATGTTCTTTGTATAAAAGAACGGGTGCGGTTGACCCGCACCCTTGAGAGTACATCTTAGAAACGGAATGTCGCTGTAGCAACAATCTGACGCTCTGCGCCCCAGAAGCAGCCAT
>NZ_JAVXIQ010000052.1:0-12409 GCF_036648275.1 Hafnia sp.
TAGCGCCGCAGCCAGCGGATCTTTCCCATCGAGCAAATCTTGGGTGCTGCCGTCGTAGGCGAATCGTCCATCGGCGATCAGCAACGTGCGCGACGCAATGCGCGCGGCATCATCGAGGTTGTGCGAAACCATCAGCAGAGTGAGGTTTTGCTCTGAACACACCTGTTCCAACAGTTGCAGCATCTCGCCACGTAGCGCCGGATCGAGCGCGGAGAAGGGTTCATCGAGCAACAGGATGGGCTGATGACGCAGCAGACAGCGCGCCAGCGCTGCCCGTTGACGTTGTCCACCAGAAAGCTGGGACGGCAATCGGGGTAAACAATCGATAATTCCGACCCGCTGCGCAATCTCATGTAAGCGCTGTTTTTGAGTGCGGTTCAAACGTAATCCCGCATCAAGCCCTAATCCTAAATTTTGCTCAATGCTCAGATGAGAGAACAGATTATTCTCTTGAAATAACATAGATACGGGGCGCTTAGAGGGGGGCGTGTTGGTGTGATTGATACCATCAAGCATCACCGTGCCTTTGTCTGCCATGAGAAAACCCGCAATTAACGCCAGCAGAGTGCTTTTGCCTGCGCCGCTTGGCCCCAATATGGCAATCCGCTCTCCCGCAGAAACATCGAGTGAAAAACGCATCGGCTGATGCTCATAGAGATAAGTGAGATCGTTCAGCGTAATCATGATTTATCCCGCCCTGGAAGGCGTTCCAGCAGAGTGAAAAGTAAGAAACACAAGATCAATAATAACAGCGCGGTGACTGCACCATCTTGGCTGCGATAAGCCCCAATTTGCTGATAAAGGTAGAATGGCAGCGTACGGAATTGCTCATTGCCAAATAGTGCCACCACGCCAAAATCCCCCAAGGACAGAACGCAGGCGAACGCCATGGCTTGAGACAGCGGGCGCTTAAGCGCGCGTAGCTCAATCAGCCTGAGTCGGTTAATGCCTTGAATGCGCAGCGATAGACACAGCGGATTATAACGCTCAGCCAGATCGCGCATTGGATTTTCAAGCACTTTAAGCGCGTACGGGATGGCCATAAGGGCATTGGTTAGAATCACTAATCCGTAGGCGGACTGTGGAATGCCAATGGTATCCGTGAGCAGCAAAAAGAAGCCGGTGGCTAGCACAATGCCCGGCATCGCTAAAATCAGCATTCCGGTTAACTCCATGCCTTGCCCCAGCCAGCGTCGCTGGCGCAGCACCAGTTCACGACTGCTCCACAACAGCATCATGGTTAGCAACACGGCCAGCAAACCAGCGCCGAGTGCAATTTTTAACGATGTAAGCGTGGCCTGCCACAAAATAGGCTGGACGAGCACGCGGTTAACCGCCTGATTTAAGCCATCAGCAACCACGGCAAACAGCGGGGGCAGAATAAGCAGCAGGGCGCATAAAATTACGCTACCGTCGATCCAGCGAGCGAAGAGAGTGTCTTGCGGATTACGCCATTTGATGGCTCGTGTATGGCCGACGGGGAGAATACCGCTGAGTTTTTGGCTCAACATCACTAAGCCTAAACAGCAGAACAGTTGCAGCATGGCTAAAAGCGCAGCCCGGCTGAGGTCGTAGTCGTAGCTTAAGGCCTGATAAATAGCGAGTTCGATAGTCGTCGCCTGAGGGCCCCCGCCAAGAGACAGCACGGTGGCAAAGCTGGCGAAACATAACATAAAGATGAGCGCGCCAGCGGGCAGGATTTGGCGGCGCAGATAGGGCCATTCAACAAAACGGAACTGCTGCCAACTGCTCATGCCGAGTTGAGCGGCGAGCTGGCGTTGCTCTGTGGGGATATTCTCCAGCGCCTGTAGCAATAGGCGCGCCGCTAACGGCAGGTTAAAGAAGATATGCGCAAGCAAAATGCCCTGTAAACCATAAGGCGAGAATGCGTAATCAATCCCCAGCCATTGGCAAATTTGCGCCAGCCAGCCTTGCCTTCCATAAACACTGAGGATACCGAAGACCGCGACCAGTACCGGTAGCACCAGTGTCATGGCACAGAGCCGCAGCAATAGCTGCCTGCCGATGAATCGGCGACGGAACAGCGCCCGTGCGAGCAAGATGGCAGGGAATACGGAGCACATGGCGGACAGAAACGCCTGCCAAAAAGTAAAACGCACGACATGCCACAGGTAGTCATCTTGCCACAGGCTATGCCAATCCGACTCCGGAGCGTGACGCCAAAGGGCGCTAAACGCTGCCGTCGCCACGGCAATAATAGCAATGGCGGCGAACAGCCCTGGAAGTAGCCAGAATGGAATTAACGGCTGACGGCGGCTTGCCATGAGCGGATCCATGTTGCGCGGTTTTGAGCGACTTCGGCTGGGGTGAATTCGAGAGCCTTAGCGGGGACGTTTAACTGTTCAAAGCCCTGTGGAAGCGTCGTTTGGATAACCGGATACATCCAGTTTCCAGTAGGCATTTCATTCTGGAATGCCGGTGTTGTGATGAACTGCATAAATTTATGTGCCAGTTCTGGTTGTTTGCTGCCCGCAAGCTGCGCTGCAACTTCTACCTGCAGATAGTGCCCTTCGCTAAATTCAGCGGCGGCGTAGTTATCTTTTTTTTCTTCGATGATGTGATACGCCGGCGATGTGGTGTAACTCAAGACTAAATCGGCTTCGCCTTTAAGGAATAAACCGTACGCTTCGCTCCACCCCTTGGTGACCGTCACGGTTTTTTGCGCCAATTTTTGCCACGCCTGTGGCGCTTGGTCGCCATACACCTTTTGCATCCACAGCATCAGGCCAAGACCGGGTGTACTAGTGCGTGGATCTTGATAAATCACTTTCCATTTTTCAGGGCTTTCTATCAATTGCTTCAGGCTAGTTGGCGGATTTTTCAATGTGTTTTTGTTGTAAACGAAGGCAAAATAGCCATAGTCATAAGGCACAAATGTGTTATTCCGCCAGCCGCCAGGGACAGTGAGTGTCTGCGTATCAACGTTGCTAGGCACGAACAGCCCCGTTTTTTCCGCCGCCTGCACCAAGTTATTATCCAGCCCCAACACTACGTCGGCACTGCTCTTTTGGCCTTCCATTCGAATGCGGTTTAACACCGAAACGCCGTCTTCTAGCGCCACAAATTTCAGCTCGCAGCCACACTCTTTTTCAAAAGCGGCTTTCACTTTCGGGCCAGGCCCCCATTCCGCAGCAAAAGAGTCATAGGTATAAACCGTTAGAACCGGTTTATCGGCAGCGCTATGCACCGCAAAGGCCGTAGATATCAGCATCAAGGCAGGAATTATTCGTTTCAACACTTTGCACTCCGTGAGTTAAGTCAGGTCGCAAAGGTCTTTGAGCAAGCGTGGATACGCTCTCAAATCCCTCCGCCGGTATTATCCGGATCAGGTTCGACGGGTTTCTCTCAGCAAAAAACTGGTTGCGCCCGCGTTGATCCGATGTCGTGCGGTGCTCGTAATCCTCACATACTATTGTATGCTGCGGTTACTCCGCTCCGGCCTCCATCGGCTGAACGCTTGCTCACGGCGTTTTTAGATCGCCGATCCAACTCTGTTTTCTGCACCCCGTTGAGAACAGCGCGTTATTGTAAAGAGAGCATGTGTTATTAGAAAGGATTAATAACGTTATCGAGGTTTTTCACAGCCGGTAGAAACGGTTAATTCGTGAATATCGCTTTCGTTGGATTGCGCTGGAGGCGCGAACCATGCGGATTTGAAGTCGAACCAGCCGAGAGTGTTCATCCGGACACCGCGCATGCTGTGCTGCCCGTGGAGTTTGAGCCAGTGATGAAATAGGGGGTGAAGCTGATGCTCTTGCACTAGACGTTGGCTCCATTCCGCCATCGGCAGAGCGTTGTTACGCCACTGGCTGGCATCTTGCTGCAAATCGCCACTCAGGCAGTGCTGTAGCAGAGGCAATTCATACATCATCGAAAAAATCGAGAATTCGAGCGGCATGTAAAAGTTAGCACTACCCAGCCACAGATCGCTTTTTGCATCGCCTTCATACCAGCGGCTATAGCTGATTTCTTGCATCGTGAGCTCAACGCCATAGTCTGCAAGCAGCGGTTTTAATGCCAAAAATATTGCGTGAAACTCCGAGTGCTTGGTGTACACCGTCAGCGTGAGATGGGTCAGATGGGCCGGTTTCTCGTTATCGCTAATCAGTAGGTTGTGGTGCCAGCGAGGCAAAATGCCATACGCAGGTGACCAGTAGCGTTGATGGATCTTGCTCGCTTTATTCAGCAACGCGATAGGGTTGATGACCTGACACAGCCATTCACGCACTGCGGGGTCGGAGGTGATTGCTGAGCGCTGATCAAACAGCATGAAATAGCAGCCCTCTTCCAAACGACTTTCTAATTCATCTTTTCCGGTTTCATCGGACTGAAGCTGCACGCCTGCGTGCACCAGTTCTTCCGAAATTTCGGGTAACACCCAGATATTGACTTCATCGATTAGCGCGCGAAAACCAAAGTAGTCGTCATAGGCGCGGATTTTAAGCTGAGTCTGGGTATTACGTACCACCTGATAGGGCCCAGTCCCGATGGGGGAGCGAGTAAAATTGGGCAGTGATTTCCATTCGCGCGGTAGAATCATGGCGTTGACGCTGCCGAGTAGCCACGGTAGCCACTCATCTGGCGTGCTTATTTGAATATCAATAACGTACGGATTTGGGGAGGTAATGCTTTTCAGATGTGAAAACAGCGGTTGTTCCCGCAGTCGTTCAAGAGAGTGGATCACATCGGCCATTTCTAGCTCGCGTCCGTTATGAAAACGAATAGCGGGGCGTAGGTAAAAGCGCCAATGCAGCGGCGTTAAAGCCTGCCAGTGATGCGCTAGATCGGGCTCGAGTTCCCCGTTTTCCTCATTTAGCTGAGTGAGGCCGCTAAATATCTGTCGGGCCAAATGGGTTTCGGAGCGACGCATTGGCGTTCCCGGAAGCAAATTAAACAGCGGGCGATAGTAAAGAATACGCAGGATATGCTTACCCTGACGGAAGCTGCGTCCTAGCTGAGAGAGCAGCATTTGGCGCACTGAGCTGCGGTCGCCAACCAGTTGCACTAACTGCTCGATGTGATCTTGGTCTAACAGCTCTTCGGCGCGTAACTGCTGTACCTGAAGGCCAGTTGATTGGAAAGTGAGTGTGGAGCGTTTACCACGTCCAGACTCGGCCTGCCAATGTAACCATCCTTGTTGCTGCATAGCGTTGAGTAAGGTTCGCACATGACGACGCGAGCAACTGAGCGTTTCTGCCAGATCGGCTAGCGTGGTTTCCGCTGATTTGCCTTGAAAACTTTGCCATAAGCGGATGAATTGATGTTGTAAACGCGACGTCGCCATAAAAGAGGAACCTTTTTAGGTAAAGCTATCAATTTTTCTTTCCCTATATTACGCAGATAATTTCAGCAGATGAAAGAGAAAGAGGTGAGTAATCATTTGTCTCTCCGACATCAAAGAGTGTTTCTGAGTAATGGTGCTTTTCACCGACCAGCAGGTCTGCCTGCTGGTTTTTTTCTGTTATCGTACTGCCAGCCGTATTTGATAATGCCAGCTTAGGAAATCAGGATGACCTCTTTGTTGACTGCTCGCCGCCGAATTAATCCCATCTATGCCGCGTTTTTGATTGTTGCATTCTTAACCGGAATTGCGGGAGCGCTTCAGGCTCCTACGCTAAGTTTATTTTTAACGACTGAAGTGAAGGTGCGTCCCCTTTGGGTTGGCCTCTTTTATACGGTGAATGCGATTGTCGGGATTGCGGTGAGTTTCTTGCTAGCGAAGCGTTCCGATCGTCAGGGCGATCGTCGCAAACTGATCATGTTTTGTTGCGCAATGGCGGTGGGAAACTGCCTGTTGTTTGCGTTTTGTCGCAGTTATTTGTTGCTGATCTCCGCAGGCGTTTTCTTGGCAGCGCTGGCGAATACGGGAATGCCGCAGATTTTTGCCTTAGCGCGTGAATATGCCGACCGTTCAGCCAGCGAAGTTGTGATGTTTAGTTCGGTGATGCGAGCACAGCTCTCTTTGGCATGGGTGATTGGGCCGCCGCTTTCATTCATGTTGGCGCTGAATTACGGCTTCACTTTTATGTATTTGATTGCTGCTGCCGTGTTTATTCTTGCGATTGTGCTGGTGGCCTTTATGTTGCCATCAATGCCCCGCACAGAAACCACGGGTGAAGCCGTCGTTATTCCCACCAATGCGTTTGGCGACAAAAACGTGGTGATGCTGTTTATCTCCTCCATGCTGATGTGGACCTGCAATACCATGTATATCATTGATATGCCGTTGTATATCACGCAGGATCTTGGTCTGCCAGAAAATTTGGCAGGGCTCTTGATGGGGACTGCTGCGGGTTTAGAGATTCCCGCGATGATTCTAGCGGGTTACTACGTTAAACGTTTTGGTAAACGTAACATGATGCTGTTTGCCGTTGCCGCTGGGATCTTATTTTATGCCGGTTTGGTGTTGTTTAAATTCAAATTGGCATTGATGGTGTTGCAGTTGTTTAACGCGGTGTTCATCGGAATTATTGCCGGTATCGGCATGCTCTATTTTCAAGATTTAATGCCGGGTCGAGCGGGCAGTGCGACGACGCTATTCACCAACAGTATTTCGACCGGTGTGATTATGGCAGGGGTATTACAAGGCGCGCTGGCTGAAACATTAGGCCACTACGCGGTATATTGGCTAGCGACAGCGCTGGCGGTAGTGGCCTTGATCTTGTGCTCGAGAGTGCGAGATGTGCCCTAGGGCAGTTATTCTCCTTTGATGCTCTCCCAACTTAGCCCAAAACGCGCCAGATATTTACGTAGACGGTCGGCGTCATTGGGCTGTTTTTTCAATTGGCGTGATACGGAGAATAGCTTACGTCCTGCCTCGGATAAGCTGTCTGACGAGCGGCAGACGCTGATCACGCTGGCTAATTGGCTGCGATCGAACAGATCTAACTCGGGGAGATCGGGTAAAATTTCTGGCTGATCTTTTTGCCAGTTTTGTTGTAGCCGAGCGATTTCTTCTTGTACCAGTTCGTCATCAATACGCCCTGTATCCGCAAGTGTTGCCATACGGGTGACCGAAGCCGCTAGTTCACGGAAGTTTCCTCGCCATTCAGCCTGCTCGGAACAGGCAAATTGCAGATAGCATTGACGTGCTTCTTTATTGAAACTCACCTGTGCTTGCTGTTCTTGGCTATAGCGGTTGAGTTCAAAATCCAGATTCGGCTCTATATCTTCTCGCCGCTGCGCCAAGCTGGGGAGAGGAAAAGTCCACATATTGATGCGCGCATATAAATCCTCGCGAAAACGTCCTTGCTTGACCCATTGCCGCATATCGCGATGGGTGCCTGCAATGAGTTGAAAATTGCTGGAAACCTCTTTATCTGAGCCAAAAGGTAAAAACCTTTTTTCTTCGATTGCTTTGAGCAGCATGGCCTGTTCATCGAGTCCTAACTCTCCGATTTCGTCCAAAAACAGCACGCCGCCGTCGGCTTCTCGCAGCAGGCCGCTACGCGCCTGTAGCGCACCGGTAAATGCCCCTTTGATGTGACCAAACAAGGTCGACATCGCGTTGTCCCCGCGTAGCGTCGCACAGTTTACGGCCACAAATCGCCCGCTAACTTTGTGCCGTGATTGTCTCAACTGGTAAATACGCTGTGCCAAAAATGACTTACCCGCCCCGGTGGGGCCAGTCAGCAGAATAGGTGCCGTCGAACGTAAGGCAACGCGTTCAATCTGATCAATCAGCGTATTGAAGGTGGTATTACGAGTGGCAATTCCCGATTTCAAAAATGAAATTGAAGCCTGCTGCTCGCGCTGGAAGCGACGGGTTAATTTGCTATAGCGACTAAGGTCAAGATCGATAATGGAGTAAACACCGGCGGGAGTGGCCTCGGTTTTCTCTTGGCTTTTAGGCGCTGGCGAGGTTTGTAGCAGGCTGGCTGGGAAATAGCGGGCCTCCGCGAGCAGGAACCAGCAAATTTGTACCACATGGGTGCCGGTGGTGATGTGGATTAAATACTCTTCGTTATCGGTATCGAAAGGGTAATGGGTGGCAAAGTCGAGAAATGCAGTATAAACCTCTTCAAAATCCCACGGGTCGTGCAGATTAACTTGATGCAGGCAAACCTGAGTGCTGCCGAGCTGGGCAATATCATCGCTTACCTGCTGCGCCATGCCGAGAGCTCTTGGCTGATACAGAAGTTCGAGCCGGTCAATGGGCAAATCAGGCTGTTGGCACAGTCCTACCGTCGGTCGCCATTTATTCCAACGATTTGCTCGTTTACCGCGCTTATCCAGAACAGTGCCCAGCACACCAATAACGACTCTGCGCTTCATTGTTTATCCTAAATTATAAATGACGATATTTTAAGATAACTTTACACGCATTTGATTCAAGGTGATATCGCAAGTAATAAAAATAAATATCTTATTTTTCATGTGATTAATTTTTTATTTTGCTGTTTTTAAAAAATGGCACGCTTTTGGCAATATTTATAACGCCACTTGCTGGGGTCGTAGGGATTCTAAACTCCCACCGGCACATCAAGAACGCCAAGTTGCGTTATCTGCGATGTGTTCTGCCAGCGGTAGATGGCCTGGTTAACCTGGGTTCGAATCCCAGAACATCAAATATTCCTGATGGGTAGGAAATTTAGAAATTTATTGTAGTGCCAGCCCGTGTAGCCAAGCCGTTAATGGTTACCGTCGTAGAAAACCAGCTAACACGCTGGGCAGGTGGCAAGGTCTCGTTAGCGCGAGTATCGGCTAGAGAGTTCTCCCCACCCGCTTCGCGTCACTGCCCGTTTTCTAAGACAGCGGGCTAATTAATCACAAGGAAGAAAAAATATGCGTAAGAACATCATTATACAAAAAGGGCAGATCGGTTTACTGACGAAGAAAGGCGATTATCAGAAAGTACTCGAAGCGGGAGAATATCGCTTTTTTGACTGGACTAATCAGCTGGCAGTGACGGTGGTTAATCTTAGCGATAACAGAGTGGAGCCCGCACTGGCCGAACATTTACGCAGCTACCAGCCTGAGTGGGTTGAACGCTATTGCACCGCGGTGGATTTATCTGAACAAGAGATCGGCCTGCGCTATGAAAATGACATTTTACAGGAAATATTGCCACCGGGGACGCGTCGTCTTTATTGGTTGAATGGCAATCAGCAACGCATCGAACGAATTGAGGCTAATAATGTAGAAGTACCGTCAGAGATTGTGGCTGCGCTGCATCAACCGAAATTACGCAACCGTACGATTAAAGGTGGAGAAGGGGTGTTATTGGTGCAGGTGCCAGCGTGGCATGTCGGCATATTAAAAATTGATGGTGCAACACAGGCGTTGTTAAGCCCTGGTATTAGTGGATATTGGCGCTTCAACCATGCGGTGGAAGCCGAAATTGTTGATACCCGTTTGCAGGTGTTAGAAGTCAGCGGGCAAGAGATATTGACCCGTGACAAAGTGAATCTTCGGTTGAACTTAGCCGCTAACTGGCGCTACAGCGATGTGCTGCAATCATTTGCTTTGGTTGCTAAACCGCTGGAGCACATTTATCGCGAGTTGCAGTTCGCGCTGCGTGAGGCTGTTGGTACACGCACATTAGACGAGTTGCTGGAGAATAAGCAGATTATAGACGACATCGTGAGTGAGCAGGTGTCGCGGAAACTGGTTGGCTATGGCATTGAGGTCGTATCGCTAGGTGTTAAAGACATTGTTTTACCGGGTGATATGAAAACCATTTTGTCGCGTGTGGTTGAAGCGGAAAAATTGGCTCAGGCTAATGTGATCCGCCGTCGTGAAGAAACCTCTGCGACGCGATCGTTATTAAATACGGCGAAAGTCATGGAAAACAACCCCGTGGCGCTGCGCCTAAAAGAGTTAGAAACGTTGGAAAGAGTCGCAGAGCGTATCGATAAAATATCCGTGTTTGGTGGATTAGATCAGGTGCTAAACGGGCTTATACAAATTAAAGGGGTGTAATGTTACCTATGGAACTCAGAACTTCATGCGGCGTAAGCGCCGCAATGCGGATGCGTATTCAACAGACGCTGTGTGCGTTGGAAGAGGAATATCAGATACGCATATTGTACGCCTGTGAATCAGGCAGCCGAGGCTGGGGATTTGCTTCAACGGACAGTGATTATGATGTGCGCTTTATTTACGTTCATCGACCAGAATGGTATCTGCGAGTTGAGCCCGGTCGTGATGTGATAGAAATGCCAATTGACGATGAGTTAGACGTGTGTGGCTGGGAGCTACGTAAAACGTTGGGGTTGATAAAACGCTCGAACCCAACGTTGATGGAATGGCTGGATTCCCCGATTGTTTATCGCAATGAGGAAAGGGCGACCGCTGCATTAAGAGCATTGTTGCCCGATTACTTCTCTGGCTTACGTGGGCGTTATCACTATTTGTCGATGGCGCGGAAAAACTTTCGTGGGTATCTGCAAGGTGAAGAAGTTCGCTTGAAAAAATACTTCTATGTGTTGCGGCCATTGCTGGCGGTGCGTTGGATTGAAGCAGGTAAAGGTGTTCCGCCTATGCGTTTCGAGCAATTAGTGGCTGGTACTGTCGATGACGCTGATTTATTGGATGAAATAGCGCAATTATTGCATGCAAAATGTGAAGCCAGCGAAGCTAAGTATGGGCCTCGGATGAAGAAGATCCATGAGTTCATTCAATATGAGCTGGATGACAATCTTTCTCGTTGTGAAGTGGTAGACAATGTTGCATGTAGTGATGATGTTTTGAACCGATTGCTGTTTCAGGAGGTTAATTGTTAAGTTGAGCAGTAAGCGCAGATGAGGATAACTGTGCTTACTGATTTTTGGATAAACCACTGTCATACACCCAATCGCATGCACATGGCCCGTGCGCAGTGAGCCTATAAAACGTATGATGTAAGGTGCAAAACCTAACTACGCTTGCCTGTCTCGCTTTGAGATACCGACTCACTTTGGAAGAGTTGATGACAATATGGGTAAATTAACACCGCTTAAACCTATACCTTCGCTGATCTCCATCGCTATCGCATTGATTATCTGGTTCGTGATCCCTGTGCCTGAGGGCGTTAGTCCAAATGCATGGCACTTGCTTGCGCTATTCGTGGGCACCATTGCAGCCATTATTGGTAAAGCGATGCCGATTGGTGCCGTGTCCATTATTGCTATTGCGCTGGTGGCCGTTACACAAGTCACGAATCCGGGTAAGCCCACCGCTGCGCTGGACGATGCGCTCAGTGGTTTTTCAAATCAGCTGATTTGGCTGATCGGGATTTCCATCATGATTTCCCTGAGCCTCAATAAAACGGGGCTGGGGGCACGCATTGGTTATTACTTTATTTCGCTGTTTGGCAAAAAAACGCTGGGCATTGCCTATGCGTTGGCGCTTGCTGAAACAACGTTAGCGCCGGTTACGCCAAGTAATACCGCGCGCGGTGGGGGGATCATCCACCCCATAATGAAGTCGATTGCCGATAGTTTTGGCTCGAAGCCGGAGCCGGGCTCAACGGAGAAAATTGGTCGCTATTTATCGTTAGTGAACTACAACATCAACCCCGTAACGTCGGCGATGTTTATCACCGCGACTGCGCCCAACCCGTTAATTGTGAATCTTTTACTGAAAGGAACGGATTCGACCTTTGAGCTGACATGGTCGATGTGGGCAATTGCTGCATTGGTACCGGGCATTATTTCTCTGCTGGTGATGCCGTTAATTGTTTACTGGCTGTATCCACCGGAGATTAAAAGCACGCCTGATGCGCCGCGATTTGCCAAAGATAAACTGCGCGATCTGGGGCCGATTTCGCTGGCGGAAAAAATTACCCTAGGGGTATTCGCGCTGTTGCTCTTCCTGTGGGCAGGAATCCCGGCTTTCCTATTGGGGAGTGACTGGACGGTAAATCCAACCACCGCAGCATTTATCGGATTGTCTATTCTGTTGGCCAGCGGTGTTTTGAGTTGGGATGACGTGCTCAAGCACAAAGGTGCTTGGGATACGGTAGTGTGGTTTGCCGCGCTTGTGATGATGGCGACCTATCTGGGAAAATTAGGGCTGATTAGTTGGCTCTCCCAAACGGTCGGTGGTGCGATTTCTCATCTTGGCATGGGCTGGATTGGCGGGATGATTTTGCTGACGTTGGTGTACGTCTATTCGCACTATTTCTTTGCCAGTACTACTGCGCACATCACCGCTATGTTCGCCGCGTTCTTTGCCGCAGGATTGGCGCTGGGCGCACCGCCTGCGCTGCTGGGTCTGGTATTAGCATTTTCCTCCTCGCTGATGATGTCATTAACCCACTATGGTACAGGGACGGCGCCTATTATTTTTGGTTCTGGGTATGTGACGCTGGGGGAATGGTGGAAAACCGGTTTTGTCCTTAGTGTAATTAACCTGCTGATTTGGATGGTGATTGGGAGTTTGTGGTGGAAGTGGTTGGGGTATTGGT
>NZ_JAVXIQ010000053.1:0-8642 GCF_036648275.1 Hafnia sp.
TTTCCCTTTATCGGCCAAAAGCACCACGATGACCCAATCCCCACAGCAAGGCTTCGTCCTCACCCGTCATTGGCGGGATACACCGGCCGGCGTGTCGGTGGAGCTGTGGCTGGCAACCGATAATGGACCACAAAAAGTTATTCTACCGCCGCAGAAAGCAGTGGCCTTTTTGCCCGCGGAGCAGCTTCCACAAGCTGAAAAACTGCTGCATAGCGAACGTCATGTGGAAATCAAACCATTGCCGATGAAGGATTTTCATCATCGTCCCGTGGTCGGCGTCTATTGTCACAGCTATCGCCAACTGATGAACCTTGAAAAGACATTCAAGGAACATGGAATCACGCTGTATGAGGCCGATATTCGCCCACCGGATCGCTATCTGATGGAGCGTTTCATCTGTGCTCCGGTGTGGTTTTCTGGCCATCAGGATACTCAAGGCGTTTGGCGTAATACCCAATTGAAACCGAACCCCTCCTATCGCCCCACGCTTAAGCTAGTCTCGTTGGATATCGAAACCACCATGCACGGTGAACTCTATTCCATCGGGCTTCATGGCTGTGGCCAGCGCGTGGTGTATATGTTGGGGCCAGAAAACGGTGATGCCAGTCAGTTAGATTTCGAACTGATCTATGTCAACAGTCGTCCTCAGCTATTAGAAGCGTTAAATCAGTGGATAGCGCAGCACGATCCTGATGCGATCATCGGCTGGAACCTGATCCAATTTGACCTACGCGTATTGCAAAAACACGCCGAACGCTACGCGATACCGCTGCGTTTAGGACGCGGTGGCGACGTTTTAGAATGGCGAGAACACGGTTTTAAGCAAGGGCATTTTTTTGCCTCTGCCACCGGCCGGTTGATTATTGACGGCATTGAGGCGCTCAAAAGCGCATTTTGGAATTTCCCTTCGTTCAGCTTAGAAAACGTTTCACAAACGCTGTTGGGCGAGGGTAAAGCCATGGACGATCCTTACAGTCGGATGTCGGAGATCGACCGACGCTTTCGCGAAGATAAGCCAGCGCTGGCTCATTACAACCTGAAAGACTGTGAGCTAGTGACCCGCATTTTTGACCATACGCATTTGATGACGTTTTTGCTTGAGCGTGCGACGGTCACTGGCCTGAATGCTGACCGTAACGGTGGCTCCGTCGCCGCATTTACCCATCTCTATCTGCCACGTATGCATCGCGTCGGATTTGTCGCGCCTAATCAGGGTGATTTGCCAGAAGAGGCGAGCCCCGGCGGCTTTGTGATGGATTCTCGCCCCGGTTTGTATGACTCCGTGTTGGTGTTGGACTATAAAAGCCTGTATCCCTCGATTATCCGTACGTTTCTTATCGACCCCGTCGGCTTAATTGAAGGTTTGCGACAACCAGACGACGCGCACTCTATCTCCGGTTTTCGCGGTGCGCGCTTTGCCCGTGCACAGCACTGTTTACCAGACATCGTTAGCCAAATCTGGCAGGGGCGCGAAGCCGCCAAACGAGAGAAGAATGCGCCGCTCTCACAGGCGTTAAAGATCATCATGAACGCCTTTTATGGTGTGCTTGGCTCAAGCGGTTGCCGCTTCTTCGATCCGCGTTTGGCATCATCGATCACCATGCGCGGACACGAAATTATGCGCCGCACCCGAGAGTTGATCGAGGCTGAAGGCTATCCCGTGATTTACGGAGATACCGACTCGACCTTTGTGTGGCTTAATCGGGCGCACGACGAACAGCAAGCCGCCGCCATTGGACAACATCTCATTACCGTCGTAAACCAGTGGTGGAAAGAGCATCTTCGCACCGAATACGGTTTAGAAAGTGCATTAGAATTAGAATATGAATGTCACTATCGCCGCTTCTTAATGCCAACCATTCGCGGTGCCGAACTGGGCAGTAAAAAACGCTATGCAGGGCTTAAAGGCGATGAAATGGTGTACAAAGGAATGGAAACCGTGCGCAGTGACTGGACGCCTTTGGCACAGCAATTTCAGCAAGAACTGTATCAACGTATTTTCCTCAAACAGCCGTATCAGGAGTTTATTCGTGATTATGCGGCTCGTCTGATGAACGCTGAATTCGATGACAGACTGGTTTATCGTAAACGCCTAAGACGAAAGCTGAGCGATTACCAGCGTAACGTCCCACCTCATGCGCGCGCGGCGAAAATTGCCGATGAATATAACCGCGAGCTCAATCGTCCGTTGCAGTATCAAAACGGCGGCTGGATTAGCTATGTCATCACCACCGCAGGGCCGGAGCCGTTAGAGTGCCAACGTGCGCCCATTGACTACGATCATTACCTCTCGCGCCAGCTTCAGCCGGTCGCCGATGCTATTTTACCCTTCATGCAGGATGACTTTTCTACGCTGGTTGCTGGTCAGCTTGGACTGTTTTAATTCAGACAAATCTTTTTTGGGGGTGACGAAAGCGCTGTCATCCATTAACATAGCGGCCTTCCCTCATTTCAAATATTGACTTCATTGCTTATTCAAAGCAACGAAGCGGCCTGCTATCGCTAATTAATGTAGGCCAAGTGAAAATCACTTACCCACGGCAGCGCCTGCTGCCTACGCAGTAGTTGTTCAATCATCAGTGTTCAATACATAAAAAGTTGAGTCGATAATCTATGCCATTTACCTTAGGTCAACGCTGGATCAGCGATACGGAAAGCGAATTAGGATTAGGAACTGTGGTCGCATTGGATGCGCGCATGGTGACATTGCTTTTCCCTGCGACCGGTGAAAACCGCCTTTACTCACGTAATGACTCCCCAATTACTCGCGTTATGTTTAACCCGGGTGACACTATCACCAGCCATGACGGTTGGCAGTTGAAGATAGATGAAGTCAAAGAGGAAAATGGTCTGCTGATCTATATCGGCACCCGATTGGATACTGAAGAAGCTAACGTCGTGATGCGCGAAGTATTACTCGATAGCAAGTTGACCTTCAGCAAACCTCAAGACCGCCTGTTTGCCGGACAAATCGACCGTATGGATCGCTTTGCTCTGCGTTTTCGTGCGCGTAAATATCAAAGCGAGCAGTTCCGCCTGCCGTGGAGCGGTCTGCGCGGCATGCGCGCCAGCCTGATCCCTCATCAGTTGCACATTGCGTATGAAGTCGGCCAGCGTCACGCGCCGCGTGTTTTATTAGCCGATGAAGTGGGCTTGGGTAAGACCATCGAAGCAGGGATGATTATTCATCAGCAACTGCTAGCCGGTCGCGCAGAACGCATCCTGATCGTGGTGCCTGAAACTCTACAGCACCAGTGGCTGGTCGAAATGCTGCGCCGCTTTAACCTGCGTTTCTCGCTGTTTGACGATGCACGTTATTCAGAAGCCATGCTGGATGCCACCAACCCGTTTGAAACCGAACAGATGGTGATTTGCTCCCTAGACTTCGTGCGTCGCAACCGTCAGCGTTTAGAGCAGATGGCCGATGCCTCTTGGGATCTGCTCGTCGTTGACGAAGCGCATCATCTGGCCTGGAGCGAAAATGCTCCTAGCCGCGAATATCAGGTGATTGAACAGCTTGCCGAGCACATTCCGGGCGTACTGCTACTGACAGCAACTCCTGAGCAATTAGGCCAAGAGAGCCACTTCGCACGTCTGCGTCTGCTCGATCCAAACCGCTTCCATGACTATCAGGAATTCGTCAGCGAGCAGCAGAAATATCGTCCGGTGGCTGACGCTGTCACCCTGCTGCTCAACGATGGTCATTTGACCAACGAAGAGCTCAATATGCTGAGCGAAATGATCGCCGAGCAAGATATTGAACCGTTACTGAAAGCGGCTAACGCAGGCGGCACCGGCAGCGTAGATGCGCGCAACGAGCTGGTCAAAATGCTGATGGATCGCCATGGCACTAGCCGCGTGTTATTCCGTAATACCCGTCAGGGCGTGAAAGGTTTCCCACAGCGTGAGCTGCACCAAATCACCCTGCCGTTGCCTTCTCAGTATCAAACCGCGATTAAAGTGTCCGGCATTATGGGCAGCAAGAAAACGGTTGAAGCCCGCGCGAACGATATGCTGTACCCAGAGCGTATTTATCAGGAATTTGAGGGCGAAAACGCAACCTGGTGGAACTTCGATCCACGCGTTGAGTGGCTGATGAACTTCCTGACCTCACACCGCGATGAAAAAGTGTTGGTGATTTGTGCTCAGGCGGCTTCAGCGGTCAATTTGGAACAGGTACTGCGTGAGCGTGAAGCGATCCGTGCCGCCGTATTCCATGAAGGCATGACCATCATCGAACGTGACCGTGCAGCGGCCTACTTTGCATCACAGGAAGAAGGCGCACAGGTGCTGCTGTGTTCTGAAATTGGTTCCGAAGGACGTAACTTCCAGTTTGCTCACCATTTGGTGATGTTCGATCTGCCGTTTAACCCTGATTTGCTGGAACAGCGTATCGGTCGTCTGGACCGCATTGGCCAGAACCACGACATCAAAATTTTTGTTCCTTGCCTGGAAAACACCGCGCAGTCAGTCTTGGTTCGTTGGTATCACGAAGGTCTAGATGCCTTTGAGCACACCTGCCCAACCGGTCGCACCATCTATGACAGCAGCTATCAAACGCTGTTGGGCTATTTAGCGGCGCCTTCTCAGTTGGAAGGCTTTGATGACTTCATCAAAGCGTGTCGTACTCAGCACGATGCGTTGAAAGCGCAGTTGGAGCAAGGGCGCGATCGTCTGCTAGAAATGCATTCTAACGGCGGTGACGCGGCTCAAGAACTGGCAGAAGCCATTGCCGACCAAGATAACGATGTCGGTTTGGTTAACTTTGCGCTGAACCTGTTCGACATTGTTGGTATCAATCAGGACGATCAGAGCGACAACATGATCATCCTCACGCCGTCAGAACATATGCTGGTACCTGATTTCCCTGGTCTGCCGCAGGATGGTTGTACCGTGACTTTTGACCGCGAACAGGCTCTGTCGCGTGAAGACGCTCAGTTTATTAGCTGGGAGCATCCGATTATTCGTAACGGCTTGGATTTAATCCTCTCCGGCGATACCGGTAGCTGCGCCGTATCCTTGCTGAAGAACAAAGCGCTGCCCGTTGGAACACTGCTGCTGGAAGCTATTTATGTGGTCGAAGCTCAGGCACCGAAGCATCTGCAACTGACCCGCTTCCTGCCACCAACGCCGGTGCGTATGCTGCTCGATGCCAAAGGTACTAATCTGGCGGCTCAGGTCGAGTTTGAGAGCTTTAACCGTCAGCTGAACTCGATCAACCGCCATACCTCCAGCAAGCTGGTCAATGCCGTTCAGCCGAACGTGCACGCTATGCTACAGGCAGGTGAAGCATTGATTGGTGAACAAGCGACTGCGTTGATCAACGAAGCGAAGCGCGAAGCAGATGAAAAACTGAGCGCCGAGTTAGCGCGTTTGGAATCCTTGAAAGCCGTTAACCCGAATATTCGTGATGACGAGCTGGAAACGCTGGAGTTCAACCGTCGTCAGGTCCTTGAGAATCTGGATCAGGCAGGCTGGCGTCTGGATGCGATTCGCCTCATCGTGGTGTCACATCAATAATGGCTTCTTCTGAGAACCATAAGGGTGTTTTGCATAACACCCTTATTAACTCCGTCGCCAGTGGCGGTGATCTGGCGCTACCGGCGATAAAGTTGGGGGAATACTTCCCCGCGCTCGAACCTTGGCTGCACGTGTTGTATCAAGATGACCACATCATCGTGGTCAACAAACCCAGCGGGTTACTGTCCGTTCCCGGTAAAGCAGAGGAACATAAAGACAGCGTGATGACGCGCGTTCAGGTCGATTTTCCTATCGCCGAGTCAGTGCATCGTTTAGATATGGCGACCAGCGGCGTTATTGCCGTGGCGCTGACGAAAGCCGCTGAACGTGAGCTCAAGCGCCAATTTCGCGAACGCGAGCCGAAGAAGAGCTATATCGCGCGTGTTTGGGGACATATGGAGCACGATGAAGGTCTGATTGATTTGCCTTTGATTTGTGATTGGCCGAACCGCCCTAAGCAGAAAGTGTGTTTTGAGCATGGTAAGTCGGCGCAAACTCAGTATCAGGTACTCAGTCGTGATGCTGATGGTTCGACCCGCGTCAAGCTTACGCCCATCACGGGACGTTCACATCAGCTGCGAGTGCATATGCTGGCGTTAGGCCACCCCATTCTGGGCGATAAGTTCTACGCTCACCCAGAAGCTAAAGCGATGGCTTCACGGTTACAGCTTCACGCACAAGAATTACAGATCACGCACCCAGAGTTTGGCACACCGATGCATTTCCGCTGCGAGCCTGATTTTTAATCCCCTCCTCATCCGGTGGCTCTGTGAGCCACCTCCTATACCCATCATCTTGTTAGGGTTATAGTCCTTCGCGGTCATTCGATTTTCCTACCGCACTTTTTTGCTGTGGGTTTTCTATCTACTAATCATTCGCCCGGGTCCGGGGAAGGAATAGCCATGTCTCTTATCAATGAACTGCCCGCCATTTTCGATCATTTTTCCGATGCCCGCCGTCAGGGCTTTCTTACCGTATTAGAACTTAAAGAACAGAATATCCCGCTGGTTGGCACCTACTGTACCTTTATGCCACAGGAGATCGCGCTGGCTGCCGGTGCGGTTGTGGTTTCGCTTTGTTCCACCAGCGATGAAACGATTGAAGAAGCCGAGAAAGATCTGCCACGTAACCTGTGTCCGTTAATCAAAAGTAGCTACGGATTTGGCAAAACGGATAAATGCCCGTATTTCTACTTTTCTGATTTAGTGGTGGGAGAGACGACCTGCGACGGCAAGAAAAAAATGTACGAATACATGGCGGAATTTAAGCCTGTACATGTGATGCAACTCCCTAATAGCGCCGATGACGCCGCCTCGCGCGCGCTGTGGCGCAGCGAAATTTTGCGCTTGCAGTCAGCCTTGGAACAACAATTCAACTGCACCATCAGCGAACAAGACTTACGTGCAGCAATTACGCTAAAAAACCGCGAACGGGCCGCCTTGTCGTCGTTCTACCGTCTAGGACAGCTTAATCCGCCCGCGCTCTCCGGTAGCGAAATTCTCAAGGTGGTATATGGCGCAACGTTCAAATTCGATAAAAATACCCTGATAGATGAGCTCAATGCATTAAGCGAAAAAGTACGCAGCGAATACCAACAAGGCAAGCGGTTAGAAGATCGCCCACGCATACTGATCACCGGCTGCCCGATTGGCGGGGCGGCAGAAAAAGTGGTACGAGCAATTGAAGAAAACGGCGGTTGGGTCGTTGGATATGAAAACTGTACCGGTGCTAAAGCTACCGAAATGCAGGTAAGTGAAGAAGGCGATGTCTACGATGCGTTAACCGATAAATATCTCGCCATTGGCTGCTCCTGTATCTCTCCGAATACCCAGCGTTTAACCCTGCTTAGCCAAATGATTGAAGAATATCAGGTAGATGGCGTCATCGACGTGATCCTTCAGGCCTGTCATACCTACGCCGTGGAATCTTTAGCCATTAAGCGCCATGTTCGCCAACAGCATGATGTTCCTTATATGGCGATAGAAACGGATTACTCCAATTCAGATATAGGCCAGCTCAATACTCGCGTAAGTGCGTTTATCGAAATGCTGTAAGGAGCGCATGTGAGTTTAAGTATTGGTATTGATTCAGGCTCAACGGCGACCAAAGGGATCTTATTGAATGGTGCAAACGGAGGACAGATTCTGCGCCGTTTTCTCGCTCCGACTTCATTTCGTCCACAGGAGGCTATTGAGCAAGCATGGTCACAACTGTGTGAAGGCCTCACCGAGCGCCCGCATCTTACTCTCACTGGCTATGGGCGTGGCTTGATAGATTTTGCCGATAAGCAAGTCACTGAAATCACCTGCCACGGCGTCGGTGCTCGGTTTCTGTGCTCCGAAGCGCGCACCATCATTGATATCGGCGGGCAAGACAGTAAGGTCATTCATCTGGATGAGGAGGGAAAACTGACCGACTTTCTGATGAATGACAAATGTGCGGCTGGGACAGGCCGTTTTCTGGAAGTCATATCACACACCCTTGGCGCACAAATTAACCAGCTTGACGAATTAGTCACAGGCGTTGCTCCGCATGCCATCTCCAGTATGTGTACCGTGTTTGCCGAGTCTGAAGTCATCAGCCTACGTTCGGCGGGTGTCGCACCTGAGTCCATTCTATCGGGCATCGTTTACTCTATGGCGCGCCGCAGCGCCAACTTTATCGGGCGATTAGGCGTACATCCACAGGTGCTGTTTACCGGTGGCGTTAGCCGCTGTAACGCATTTCGTCAGCATCTGAGCGATACGCTCAATACGCCAGTGGCGACGCACTCCGACGCTCAATTTGCGGGAGCGATAGGCGCGGCGCTAATGGGGTGCCGCCAGAAAAAGAGGAGGAGTCATGCAGGATGAATTTCTGTTTTTATTCCACAGCACGCTAGGCGTGGTTCGCTTAAAAAAACGGCTTCAGGCTCAGAATCGAGAATTCAAAGTCGCGGATATTCCACGCCAGCTCAGTAGCGGCTGCGGGTTGAGTATTCGGCTGAGCTGCACGGCGACAGAATTAGCACAATGGTGGGTAGACGGAGAAACCTCCGCTATTTTTCGTTGCGCCGAAGGGAGATATGTCCCCGTCTCGCCGCCGTCTTTCGGTCAATGAACGTAAAAAAGCCCGCGAATGCG
>NZ_JAVXIQ010000054.1:0-8305 GCF_036648275.1 Hafnia sp.
AATACGCTGTGGTTGATTGAGAATCAACACCTGTGCTCTTAATTTGACCACTTGACGGCTGAGTTGGCACTCCACTGGTTCCGTCGTTAGCTGCGAGCATTCCACCACTATTGCTATTGGCATCTAATTTAATAGTTTGGCCAACATTGAGGCTGTAAGGGGCTGGAATGTTGTTTTTCTCTGCAAGATCGCGGAAATCGTTCCCCGAAATCCACGCGATATAAAATAATGTATCACCACGTTTTACGGTATAAGTACCGCCGTTATAGCTTCCCTTCGGAATATTCTGATAACTGCGATTGTATATGATACGACCGCCGTCGCCTGTTTGTGCCCCGCCATTATTATTTCCGGCGTTCGACAGCATGCGGTCATTACCACCTCCATTTACGGAGCTTATTGGTGCAGAGCTATTGTCTGACGTACAACCCGCTAACCACAAAGTTATCAAAGTACACGCCGCTACTTGGCGCCACTTCATCATCGTGCTTCCCATGCTTATGCTTCCCCCACAACAGCAAAATCAGCGATATCCAACATATTCAGTCTCTTATACGTCTACATTACGAGGAGCAACCGCCACAAGTAATAAGAGCATCACGTGCTCTGAACCGACTAACCCAACCATAGGGTTAGCGAAAAACATCAAATAAGATAAAAATCAGGTAAGACTCCTCTATAGAGTCTCGCCTGCTGCATTTAGTTTCCAGCCATATACGACAAGAAGTAATGAATTGGACACTAAAAGCAGAGTGCGGGTCAAATACGAATCAGTAAGAATAATCCCTTTACAGAATTATACCCTTCATACTTAAAGCTATATCGGCGCTGGTTACGCTCACTATTCACCCTATTTCTAGGACTATCCCTATTTAAAGGACATTCCCTGAAGAGCCAGCACAAGCGTTATTCAAAAAGTCAGAATCTTCAGTCATACAACGCCAGTTATTTTGGATACAGCTTAGCAGTTAGCTGAAAAATCAGGCTAGTTCTCCCTGAACTAAAGGAACAAATCTTACCGGTTCGATAGACTCCACCAAGAAATCATGACCACGGCGCTGTACACAGCGCAGATGCTGGGTTTTATCAAACTCGCCGACGGGTAGAACTAAACGACCACCGTCGGCCAACTGCGCCAACAATGCTTCTGGAATTTCAGGCGGTGCCGCGGTCACAATAATCGCATCAAACGGCCCACGCGACGCCCAGCCCTGCCAGCCGTCACCGTGACGCGTTGAAACATTGTGTAAATCCAACTGCTTGAGGCGTCTTTTCGCCTGCCATTGCAGGCTTTTAATCCGCTCAACCGAGAAAACATGTTGAACAAGGTGTGCTAACACCGCGGTTTGATACCCCGATCCGGTGCCAATCTCTAGCACTTTAGCCTCTGGCCCCACTCGTAATAGCTCGGTCATTCGCGCCACCATATAAGGTTGCGAAATAGTCTGCCCCAAACCTATAGGTAAGGCCGTATTATCGTAGGCCTTGTGAGACATGGCCTCATCAATGAATTTTTCACGCGGTACTTCGGCTAATGCCTTTAGCACTCGCTCATCACCGATCCCTTGCTGCATCAACTGCTGCAATAAGGTCAGCACACGTCTATCTACCATTCCTCACCGACCTTAGTCTGTTCAAGCCACGAAGAAAGCAAATCCTGCGCGTGATATGCCGTTAAGTCCACCTGCAAAGGTGTTATCGAGACATAGCCTTGCTCCACGGCGGCAAAATCAGTATCTGGCCCAGCATCCTGTTTTTCCCCAGGAGGCCCAATCCAGTACAGATCTCGCCCACGTGGATCCTGCTGATGAATCACCTTATCAGCAGGGTGTCGACTACCACAACGCGTCACTTTAATGCCTTTAACCTGTTCCAGAGGTAAGTCTGGAACGTTAACATTCAAAATTCGTCCCGTACGCAACGGGTATTGTGCCAATGCTTTCAGCAAACGGCACGTCACCTGTGCAGCAGTATCATAGTGCTGGAAACCATCAAGTGAAACCGCCAGCGCAGGAAAACCTAAGTGACGTCCTTCCATTGCCGCCGCGACGGTACCGGAGTAAATCACATCGTCTCCCAAATTGGGCCCCGCATTAATGCCAGAAACGACAATTTCGGGATGCGGCCGCATCAGGGCGTTAACGCCAAGGTAGACACAGTCGGTTGGCGTACCGTCAATCACACTGATGTCACCATTCGTCAGTGTCTCAATACGCAATGGCGATTCAAGCGTCAACGAGTTTGATGAGGCGCTGCGATTACGATTGGGCGCCACAACCTGTACCTGAGCAAACTCACGTAGCGCTGCCGCCAACGTTTGAATGCCCGGAGCCATTACGCCGTCGTCGTTACTCAGCAAGATCCGCATTAGGGTTTTCCTGATTGAACAACTCACGCACAATACTGGTCGCAAAACAGCCAGCAGGAAGGGCGAATTCAACTTCTACCGTCGCATCGTCCCACCAAGACCAGCTCATCTCCTGTGGTTTCACCAGCATTGCACGGCGCGCAGACTCCACTCGCTCACGCTTAACCAATGCCAGTAAATCGGCATAGTCTGCGATAGCTTGCTGCTCAAATTGGGCCGCTAAATCGCGCGTACCGAGATCGTTATCTCCTGGCAACGCTGCCGTAATCTGTAGCTCGCCGCCGTCAGTTCGCTGCTGCAAACTTTCTAACTCCTCGGCATTGGCGACAAACCAACTGCCGCGCCCAGTCAGTTGCATGGCATCGCCCAGCATCACCTGACGCTGCAAGTCCTGCGCCAAACGCATATTCGTTATCTGATTGAACATAGCGCTACGTGCAGCCGAAAGATAGAAACTGCGTTTGGCTCGCTCTCTGACCTGAATTTCACCACGCGACCACTTGGCCGCCTGAATCAGGTTATTACCACCACGGCCAAAACGCTGGGCACCGAAATAGTTTGGCGCGCCTTCTGTCGCAATCGCCTGCAAGCGCTGCTCAACGTCGTCGCGGTCAGTGATATGGCGTAGTACTAAGCGGAAAGTGTTGCCTTTCAACGTACCAATTCGCAGTTTACGCAAATGGCGCGCACTGCGAACCACTTGGCAACCTTCCAAAATAAACTGGCTGAGATCAGGTGACTCTTTCCCCGGCAGATGCAGGCAGAACCACTGTTCGGTTACCGCATGACGGTCTTTTAATCCAGCGTAGCTGACCGAACGTTGGGGAATTTTTGCGAAACGTGCGAGATTATCGGCGACGAACTGTGTATTGCAGCCTTCCTTGCGAATACGCACTAGGAGGTGTTCGCCTTCGCCATCGGGTTCAAAACCCAAATCTTCAGAGACGAAGAAATCCTCTGGGAAAGCCTTCAGAACACCGGTGCCCTGAGGACGCCCATGCAGATAATGGAGTGCATCAAAATCCACGCGTTACTCCTTAATCAACAATGCAACCGCTTCGCAGGCAATACCTTCGCCACGACCGGTGAAGCCTAATTTCTCTGTTGTCGTCGCTTTGACGTTAACATCATCCATATGACACTCGAGATCTTCGGCTAAGTTAACGCGCATTTGAGGAATATGCGGAGCCATCTTCGGTGCCTGAGCGATAATAGTGATATCGAGGTTACCTAAGCGGTATCCCTTGGCGCGGATGCGACGATAAGCTTCGCGCAGCAACGCACGACTGTCAGCACCTTTAAACGCCGGATCGGTATCGGGAAACAGTTTGCCAATATCGCCCAGAGCTGCAGCACCTAACAACGCATCGGTTGCCGCATGGAGCGCCACGTCACCGTCTGAATGCGCAAGCAAACCAAACTCGTAAGGAATACGCACGCCGCCAATGATCAGAGGGCCTTCGCCACCAAATTTATGAACATCAAAACCGTGGCCAATTCTCATCAAGCATTCTCCTTTGGAGGCTGTGTTAAAACGAAAAAGAGTAAAACAAAGGGGTATATCAACGCAGAAAAGACTACGTGCGCTGCGACAGATAAAACTGAGCTAACGCAAAATCTTCAGGCCTTGTGACCTTGATATTATCAGAACGGCCAGACACCAACAGGGGATGATAACCGCAATACTCCAACGCCGATGCCTCATCCGTCACGTTAGCGCCTTCATTAAGCGCACGCTCCAGACACATCATCAGCAGCTCACGAGGGAATAACTGGGGAGTTAATGCATGCCACAGCGCTTCGCGATCGACCGTATGCGCAATGCTGTTGATCCCCGCTTCCGCTCGTTTCATGGTATCGCGAACGGGAGCCGCGAGGATCCCGCCAACTTTAGATGTGTGCCGCAGGGCCAGCAAATTGCTGAGATCGTCTTGATGCAGACAGGGGCGGGCGGCATCATGCACTAACACCCAATGCGCATCTGTCGCCGCTTGTAGACCGGCAAAAACCGAGTCTGCACGCTGCGCACCGCCGTATACCACCTGTACTCGCGGATCGTTTGCCAGCGGTAAATTGTAGAAATAGCCGTCATCAGGACTAATGGACACAACCACCCGCTCAACATCGGCATGACGCAGTAACGCCGCCACCGAATGTTCGAGGATCGTTTTACCATCGATAGACAAATATTGCTTTGGGCAAGTCGAGCGCATCCGGCTGCCAACACCCGCGGCTGGCACAACGGCGACGACAGAAAAGAGTGGTGATTCGTCAGGAGCACTCATACATTTTGGCTTGTAGTTATTAATATTAGGATTCGAACTGTTTAAGCCATTGTCATGAAACGCATACGCATTAAATCAGGCTCAACGTTATCGCTGACAGGCACCATTGGCAGATACTACTGACGGGGGCTAATTTCGTGCTGTAGACGATGAGGACGAAGGCATTGGCGAAGACTGAGTCGTACCACCATTGCGTTTCGACTGATCAGGCACCAGACGATAGAATGTTTCGCCAGGTTTTATCATACCAAGTTCGTTACGTGCGCGTTCCTCAATGGCTTCTTGCCCACCATTTAGATCATCAATTTCAGCAAATAGCTGATCGTTGCGAGATTTCAGCTTGCCGTTATTAGCTTGCTGAGCCGCAACATCTTCTTTTACGCGCACATAATCATGGATACCGTTTTTGCCAATCCACAATGAATATTGCAACCAGCCTAACAGTATCAATAATAATAGCGTTAATTTACCCATTCACGCCCCCTGAAAAACCGCACAATCATCCCACAACTTTTAATGAGACTCCACACTAGAGGGAAAATTACTGCGTAATACAGGTTTCTCTTTAGTAAATGCGGATAACAAGACCTCTTTATTGTGAATAGTTTAGGATTAATCATTATCAAGAGATGGAAAATAAAACAAAAAAATTACAAACCACCACGAATTAAGCCGCCAAGCCCACGGCGCTCCATAAAGGCGGCGGTGAGATGACGAACCTCTGTCGACATTTGGCTTTCCAATACACGCTGAGCCAAGAAGCTTGCATCTTCGAGTTCAATAGTTCGCAGCAGGTATTTAATACGTGGAACGCTATGGCCGTTCATGCTGAGATTGCGATATCCCATTCCCACCAGCAATAGCGCCCCCATCGGATCTCCCGCCATTTCCCCACATACGCTAATCGGTAGATTCAAGCGGTCACACTCCTGAACCACCTGCTGCAACACGCGCAGCATTGCGGGATGTAAGCTGTCGTATAGTGAAGCTACGCGGGTGTTATTCCGATCGACCGCTAACAGGTACTGCGTTAAATCGTTCGTCCCAACGGAAATGAAATCCACGCGCTCAGCCAAAAATGGCAGCAGGAAAATCAGCGACGGCACTTCCAGCATTACGCCAATGCGCGGCTTGGGCAGTGCATAGCCGATCATCTCTTCAACTTCCCGCCCTGCACGTTCAATCAGTCGTTTCGCCTCATCCACTTCGCTCAGGCTGGTCACCATTGGCAGAAGAATATTTAAGTTGCCGCTTGCCGCGTTGGCTCGCAACATGGCTCGAACCTGAACCAAGAAGATCTCAGGTTGATCGAGCGTGATCCGAATACCACGCCAACCAAGGCTTGGGTTCTCTTCGCTGATCGGCATATAAGGTAATTGCTTATCTGCACCAATATCCAAAGTTCGCAGCGTTACTGGCTTGTTTGGATTGATCTGCAGCATTCCTTGATACTGAGCCACCTGCTCTTCTTCAGAAGGGAAACCGCTTTGCAACATGAACGGAATTTCAGTGCGGTACAGCCCAACGCCATCCACTCGGCTGTCTTGACGCTGTTCATGTTCGGCGCTGAGGCCAGCATTAAGCATCACCTGTACGCGTTCACCACTTTTTAACTGCGCTGGTTTTTCGGCGTCGTCCTCCGCCATCTTGCTTAGCACAATCTCTTCATTCACCAAGCGCTGATATTCATGTACCAATACAGGATCGGGAGCGACTAACACTTCGCCGCGGTAACCATCGACAATCAGCTGACGCTCATGCAGCAACGTCGGCTGAATATCAGCCCCCATTACCGTAGGCACCCCCATCGCACGCACTAAAATCGCCGCATGCGAGTTGGCCGCACCGTCACGCACTACGACGCCTAGCATACGTTCTTGAGGAACCTCAGCCAGAATAGTGGCCGTGAGTTCATCGGCAACCAAGATGAAGCGTTCAGGCCATTGGTTGATGCCCGTTGCATTATCATCGAGATGGAAGAGCAGACGTTGCCCCAGCGCACGCAGATCGCTCGCACGCTCGCGCATATAAGGATCTTGTAGATTGGCGAACTGTTCAGCAAAACGCTCGATGACTTGCTTCACGGCCCACTCGGCGACGGATCCGGCATCGATCTCATTCATCAACTCGCGTTTCAGTCTAGCGTCGTTGATCAGGTGAGAGTAAAGATCGAAAATCGCTGCGCTATCTTTCTGGGAATTCGCCGTAAAACGTTTGCTGAAGCGACGAAACTCGGCGGAGGCATCTTCCAACGCCTGCGTCATACGCTCACGTTCACTTGCGCTATCTAGCGTGGAGGCTTGAAAAACCTGCTCGAGTGACGGCTGACTAACATCCATCCACCCTTCACCAACGGCGATCCCCGGCGATGCGGCGATCGCTCTGATCCTATTTTGCCGTAGGCGTCCAAACAGGCCATTAAGCTGTGCCTGCGAGAGGATCCCTGCTAGCTGCGTCGCGAGCGTCACTAAGAACGACTCTTCCGTTTCATTGAACTGACGAGATTCACGTTGCTGCACGGCAAGAACGCCCAACAGTTGGCGACGATAAATAATAGGTACACCAAGAAAAGCACGATAGCGCTCTTCTTTTACCTTTGGCACATATTTGAAACTTGGATGGCTCGGCGCATCAGCCAAGTTAATCGGCTCAGCCAAACGCCCAACTAGCCCGACAATTCCTTCGTCGAAAGCCAGCGTAACCACACGCCCACGCGGTTTTTTCAAACCGCGTGTCGCCATCAGGTAATAGCATTGACGATCGTTGTCAGCCAAATAAATGGAACACACTTCGGTGTCCATTGCCTGACAGGTTTCGTTAACGAGCACTTCCAATGCGTCAGTTAAGCTTGCGGCCGCAGCCACCTTCTCTACTATTTCCCGCAAACGCGTGAGCATGATTAAAGCCACTTAACCTCTTTTACGGCGATAAGCAGGAGAGGTCCGCGCCGTTGGCGGGGTCACTTCCTGCAATGGCATGACCACAGGTGAGAATTCTTTCATCACCCGACGATATACATCGCGTTTAAATGAGACAACCTGACGCACTGGATACCAAAAACTGACCCAGCGCCAGCCGTCAAATTCAGGCGTACTACTTCTCTGCATGTTGATTTCTGACTCATTGCACATCAGTTGCAATAAGAACCAACGCTGCTTCTGGCCGATACAAACCGGCTTTGTGTCCCAACGCACCAAACGTTTAGGTAATTTATAGCGTAACCAGTTACGGGTTGATGCAAGAATTTTGACATCTTTTCGCCCCAACCCTACTTCCTCAAACAGTTCGCGGTACATCGCCTGCTCGGCGGTTTCTCCGGGATTGATTCCCCCTTGAGGAAACTGCCAAGAATTCTGACCAAAGCGACGGGCCCAAAGAACTTGCCCCTGGCGATTACAGATTACGATACCCACGTTTGGGCGGTAGCCATCATCGTCGATCACTGGACTACCTCAATAGCAAATTCGCAAGATAGGGTGATTGTTTCACACTCCCCTGTGGCGGTAAACCACCGCATGAAATCGGGTAAAAAACGGATAACATTGGGATAACTCACAGATTCAACCATAGTTATAAACATTACCCGGTGCCCAACGTCGTTTTTATTCACTTTTTCTGTGGATATATTTGTGTAGAACTTCAGGGGAAAGGG
>NZ_JAVXIQ010000055.1:0-8069 GCF_036648275.1 Hafnia sp.
GCTGAAACCTTACGGCGGCGTTTATCTAAATCGCGAATCAAAAGGTCAACATTAGGATCGTTAAACATCTCTTCAAGGGTATGTGTCAGCTTACGACGCCAGTTTGGATATTGATCGCTGGTACCGGGAATGTTGACCGGTTTTTCCATATCCAGCCAGTCTTCAGGCTGTAAGCCGAGTAGGGCACTGGCGCTATCGGCGACATAGCGTTGCAAACCTCGATTAAGCGTCGGGCTCATTGCTAAGTGATTGGCGCGGTGACCTACTTTTTTCGGTACACATCCGTATTGATGTAAACCGTTTAGCAATCCTTGCTTAGCCGCTTCGCGATCGGCATGTAACTGTCTGAGGACGTCTAAATCGGGATAAAGGCCGAGCTCTCTGCCTAGATGTAAATCATCGGCTTGCCAGTAGCCGCGTAGCGTCGGTAGATCGTGGGTAGTAATAGTCGCCATGGCCTGCACGGTATAGGATTGCGGGGCACGGAAGCTATTGTCCTGATCGTGCTCAAAATACAACACTTTGTAGGAGTACACTCCACAATCGCGTAATTTAGCGATAATTTCAACCGGTACGGTACCCAGATCCTCGCCGATAACCATACAGTGATTGCGCTGACTTTCTAATGCCAAAATTGCCAGCAAATCATCGACTGGATAGCGTACGTAGGCACCTTTATCGGCAGTTTCACCGTAGGGTATCCACCATAAACGCAGCATTGACATGACATGGTCGATACGTAGGGCACCGCAGCAGGTCATATTAGCGCGCAACATATC
Source organism: Hafnia sp. (assembly GCF_036648275.1). NCBI lineage: Bacteria > Pseudomonadati > Pseudomonadota > Gammaproteobacteria > Enterobacterales > Hafniaceae > Hafnia > Hafnia sp. Next base: position 780 of record NZ_JAVXIQ010000055.1, read on the forward strand.
GATGAACGGTTGATAGGCTCGAGCGGCCATAACGTGAGGGTCCATCGGTGGCAGCCCCCAGTTTTGCCCTAACGGGCCGAGAATATCCGGCGGTGCGCCAACGGAAGCTTTCAAGCAGTAGAGCCCATTTTCGCCCCATGTTTCGGCGCCGCCTTCGGCTACGCCTACCGCTAAATCGCGATATAAGCCAATCGGCATTTTTTGCTGCTGGCAAACTTCAAAACATTCAGAGAGCTGACAATATGCCAGCCACTGTAGCCAGAGGTAAAAATCGACTTTATCCGCATGTTGGTGGCAAAACTCGGCCACGCCGCTGCTGTCTGCGTTGCGTAAATTATCAGGCCAGACCGGCCACCCCCACATAGTCGGGTCCTGAGCGCTGAGATGCGCATGCAGGGCATCGAAGGCGGCCTGTTGGTACAGGCTTTCTCCACCCTGTTGCACAAAGTGCTGGAAAGCTTTCAGACGCTTGCTACTGCTTTTTTGTTTAGTAAATTCAGGATATGCCCGTTGGAGTGCATTGAGCTTGAGCGTGATAACGCTGGTGTAATCGACCCATTCGCTAGCTCTGGCTTCGCTGAGGCGCAACTGAGTTTCTGCATTATTCCACCATGCTTGGGCTTCAGCGCTATGCTTGAACTCTTCAACCTGATTCACGTCGATATAGGCCACGTTGAGCCAACGACGAGAAGATGGACTGTAGGGGCTAGCGCTTTCCGGATTAGCAGGATAGAGAGAATGAATAGGGTTTAGGCCGACAAAAGCGCCCCCGCGTTTAGCGACGTTCAGCACCATCTGCTTAAGGTCGCCGAAATCACCGATTCCCCAGTTGTTGTCCGAGCGTAAGGTGTAAAGCTGTACGCAGGCTCCCCAGAGTTTACGGCCGGTGAGCAGCGCATCGGGTTCAAAGCAGCGCGTAGGCGTGACAATAATTTGGCACGTCCACGCTTGTTGTTCATCACGCAACGTTAGCTGATGGTAGCCCAACGGTAAATCACGCGGCAGGGTCAGGTTTTTACGCCGCTGTACTTTGCCGTTGTGTACGCCCGTTCGCGCCTGCTTATCTGCTGGTTCAGATTCTAAAGTCAGCGTCCACGTGTATTCCCCAACGGTCTGGAGATTGAGATGGCAAGGGCGCCCCTGAGTAAACACCACCACCGGTGGAACCGGTGAGCCGACCTGCGTCGGCGTGAATGGGTGCATCGCTTCCAGCAGACGCTGTTTGGTTTCAGTGCTAATCGCTTGCTGTTGTCCATGGGCATTGATATAGCTGGCGGCGATACCTGCTTGCGCCGCCAAACTTTCCAGCAGCTTGCGTTCGTCTTGCTGATGCTGCGTAATTTGTTCCATTGGCGGTGTTGTTTTCTCTTTCATGGAACAGCTCCTTAACGCTTGGCCTGCCAGATTCGCTGTTGATAATCGCGGATAGAACGGTCAGAACTGAACATACCCACGCGAGCGGTGTTGAGGATGGTTGCTCGAGTCCATTTATCCTGATCGCGATACAGCACGTCCACTTCTTGCTGGGCACGACAGTAGTCGGCGAAGTCGGCTAATACGAGATACGGATCGCCGCCGTCTAACAGGCTATGCAGCATTGGGTCGAAGGCGTGCTTATCGCCATTGCTGTAATGCCCTTTGGCGAGCTCATCCAGAATGAGCTTCAGTTGTTTGTCTTTACGATAAATTGCTTTTGGCTGATAGCCTTTGGCTAAGGTCGCCTTTACCTGTTCTACGGTTTGTCCGAAGATAAAGATGTTCTCTTCACCCACTTCCTGTGCAATTTCAACGTTAGCGCCATCCAGCGTCCCAACGGTTAACGCGCCGTTGAGCGCGAGCTTCATATTGCCGGTGCCAGAGGCTTCTTTACCCGCAGTGGAGATCTGCTCTGAGATATCGGCCGCAGGTATCATCAATTCCGCCACAGAGACACGGTAATCAGGGATGAATGCTACCTGCAAACGACCTTTCATTAACGGATCGTTATTGATCTTTTCGGCGACCTTGTTGATCGCATAGATAATATTTTTTGCTAGATAGTAACCCGGAGCGGCTTTTGCCCCGAACAGGAATACGCGCGGTACACGGTTTGCCTGTGGGTTGTTGCGTAGCTCATGATAGAGAGCCAGAATATGCAGCAGGTTTAGATGCTGGCGCTTATATTCATGCAGTCGTTTAATCTGCACGTCGAAGATTGCATCAACGTTCAGCTCTAACCCCATCACGTTTTTTACATACTTCGCCAGTGCGATTTTATTCTCACGCTTGATGCTCTGATATTTCTGGCGGAAGTTCGCATCGTCGGCATAAGGCTCTAGCGTTTTCAACGCGTCTAAATTATTGGCCCACTCGGTTTTCAGCGTGCTGTCGATCAGTCCTGCGAGTGCTGGATTACACTGCTTCAGCCAGCGGCGTGGCGTGATACCGTTGGTCACGTTGTGGAATTTATTCGGCCACAGTTGGTAGTATTCAGGGAACAGGTCTTTTACGACCAAATCAGAATGCAGTTGGGCAACGCCATTGACGGCAAAACCGCCGACGACGCACAGGTTTGCCATGCGCACCTGCTTGTTGTGATGAACGGCCAGTTTGCTCCACACGGCCTCATCGCCTGGCCACTGTTTCTGCACCTGCTTTTTGAAGCGGGCGTTAATTTGTTTGATGATGTCGAAGTGGCGCGGCAACAGGCTACGCACCAAACGTTCGTCCCAACACTCTAGTGCTTCTGGCATCAGGGTATGGTTGGTGTAGGCGAAGGTGTTGCTGGTGATTGCCCATGCGTCATCCCACGACATTTGATGTTCATCCAACAGCACACGCAGTAGTTCTGGGATCGCGATGGTTGGATGGGTATCGTTAAGCTGGATAACCTCATACTTAGGTAAATCGGCCAGCTTACGTCCCGCTAAATGGTGTTTGCGCAGGATATCGGCTACAGAGCAAGCGCAGTGGAAGTACTGTTGCATGAGTCGTAGGCGTTTACCCGCTTGATGGTTATCGTTTGGATAGAGAACCTTAGTGAGTTTGGCAGCTTCAATACCATCGCTTTCCGCTTTTAAGAACTGACCATCGTTGAATTTGGTTAAATCAAATGGATGCGCGTGGGTGGCTTGCCACAGACGCAGTGGTTGGCTTACACCATTGTGATAACCCAGAATGGGCAGATCCCACGCTTCTCCGCGAAGTGTTAATGCTGGCTGCCATAAAACGTTACCCTCCTTTTGCTTAATCAGCTTACCGCCAAAATTCACGTCTACGTTTAATGCGCTGTTATGACGGAACCACGGGTAGCTTTCGCGCTCCCAGTTGTCTGGCGCTTCCATCTGATGACCGTCGCTGAAGGATTGGCGGAACAGACCATACTGATAGCATAGGCCATAGCCAGTAGCTGGCTGTTCTACGGTCGCCATGGAGTCAAGGAAGCAGGCTGCTAAGCGACCTAATCCGCCGTTGCCCAAGGCGGGGTCGGTTTCTTGTTCCAATAAATCGCTGAGCAAAACATCATGCTTGGCGAGCGCTTTTTCTACCGCGTCATACCAGCCCAGATTGATCAGATTGTTGGCAGTGAGGCGCCCAATGAGAAACTCCATGGATAGATAGTTCACGTGGCGGAGATCGCTTTTGGCCAGTGCCTTTGGCTGAGGTAACGCCGATAGCTGCTCAGCAATAGCTGCACTTACCGCCTGCCACCATTGATGCTCCGTCATCTGGCTGGATGCGGTTAGTCCAAAGTGTTGCCATTGACGGGTAAGTGCCGCCAGGAATACGTCCTTATCAAATGGGATGTGCGACATATCAGTCTCTCTCAAGCATAAAGTTCAGGAATTGACGATATCCTGCCGACCCACCGGTTTTATAACATCCTCCCGAAGAGGGATGAGGCGGGGAGGAGGGGCGGGGCGTAGTCAAAACTGTGATCCATACCTACTCTCTGTCGTACAGCAGATGGAAAAATCTAGTTTCGATAACTTGAATGTAACGCCAAAAAGTCAGTTCTTGTATAAGAAACCAACAACTAAATTGTTAAGAATAGATATGAAATGTGAGGAAGCCGAAAATATTTGCTTTGGAGTCAGTAAAGAGACCTCCGTAACCTAAACCGAGGATCAATGAAACGGCGTTGATTCAATTTTTAGGCAAAGAGGTAAGAAGTTATGAGAAATGTGATCGACTGCAATTTCCTGCTACCAAGTCATCGTGGTCTGTTGCATTAAATGGCGTGATATCCCAAGTTAAACATGACTAATTAATTACGAAGCGCGAAATAAATAAAGCCATATTTTTAGTGAATATTGCTGTGGTTTGCTTTGGGCTTTCTTTGTGGGGTTTTACCATGCTAATTCCGTCGAAATTAAGCCGTCCGGTACGGCTACAAAATACGGTGGTACGCGAACGGCTATTAACCAAACTAGCGTCAGCCGGTAATTACCGGCTGGTATTAGTGAATGGGCCAGCGGGCTATGGTAAAACGACGCTGCTGGCGCAATGGGCAGAGGAAAATACCAATTTAGGTTGGTTCTCTCTTGATGAAAGCGATAATCAGCCAGAGCGTTTTGCAAGTTACCTGATTGCCGCTTTGCAGCAGGCAACCGGTGGACACTGCCACAAAAGCGAAGCGATGAGCCAAAAGCATCAGTACGCCACGCTTTCTGCATTATTTGCGCAGCTCTTTATCGAGCTTTCTGATTGGCATTCTCCGCTGTGTTTAGTCATCGATGATTATCATTTGATTACTAATGCACAAATCCATGAAGCGATGCGCTTTTTCCTGCGCCACCAGCCGGACAATCTCACGGTGATGCTGCTTTCACGTACTCTGCCGCCGCTGGGCATTGCTAACCTCCGCGTACGTGAACAGTTGTTGGAAGTGGGTACCAAACAGCTCGCCTTTAACCATCAAGAAGCCTCTCAGTTTTTCAATCATCGTTTGAAATCTCCGCTGCCTGATATTGAAAGTCATCAACTGTGTGATGAAGTTGAAGGCTGGCCGACGGCGCTTCAGCTGATTGCACTCTCTGTGCGCCAGTCTACGACTACCGCACAAGAGTCTGCGCGCCGTCTTGCCAAGATTAATGCCAGCCATCTCTCTGACTATTTGGTTGATGAGGTTCTCGATCGGGTTGATGCCAGTACCCGTAACTTTTTGTTGCGCTGCTCAGTGCTGCGCTCGATGAATGATGCTTTGCTGGTGCGGCTAACTGGCGAAGATAACGGTCAGCAACAGTTGGAAGAGCTGGAGCGACAAGGCTTATTTATTCATCGCATGGATGCTGATGGGGAGTGGTTCTGTTTTCATCCCTTGTTTGCCAACTTCTTGCGGCAGCGTTGCCAATGGGAATTGGCCGCTGATTTACCCGACCTGCATCGTCGTGCTGCTCAAGGCTGGCTGGACCAAGGATTTCCCGCCGAGGCCATTCATCATGCCTTAGCGGCCGGAGATGTCGACATGTTGCGCGATGTTTTATTGCAGCATGCATGGGAGCTGTTCCATCAAAGTGAACTCTCGTTGCTGGAAGAGTGCTTGAATGCCCTTCCTTATGAAAAACTGATCCAGAATCCGCGTTTGGCGTTGCTACAGGCGTGGCTGGCGCAGAGCCAACATCGCTACAGCGAAGTGAATACTTTGCTGGAACGCGCCGAACATGAAATGAATGTGCAGAATATTGTCATTGATGCCGCTATGTTGGCCGAGTTTGATGCGTTGCGCGCGCAGGTGGCAATCAATGATGGACTTCCTGACGAGGCAGAAAAGCTTGCCGTTGAGGCTCTGAAACATTTACCGATCAGCAGCTATTATAGCCGCATTGTCACCAGCTCCGTGATTGGCGAAGTGCACCACTGCAAAGGGGATTTATCCCGCGCGTTGCCAATGATGCAGCAAACCGAGCAGGTGGCTCGCCGTCATCAGGCTTACCACTACGCGCTATGGGCTATGCTGCAACAGAGCGAAATCCTGATTGCACAGGGCTTCCTACAGGCCGCCTATGAGACACAGGAAAAAGCCTTCGAGCTCATCGATGAGCAGCACTTAGAACAACTGCCAATGCATGAGTTTTTGCTGAGGATTCGCTCGCAGGTTCTATGGTCGTGGATGCGTTTAGATGAAGCTGAAGAGGCCGCGCGTAAAGGCTTAGCCGTCCTTGCTAACTATGAACCTCAGCAACAGTTACAGTGTTTGGCGATGCTGGCGAAGTGCTCATTAGCGCGCGGCGATCTGGATAACGCCAATCAGTATTTGCGCCGCTGTGAGAACCTGCTGCAATCTGGGCATTATCATCGTGATTGGCAAACTAACGCCGATAAGCCTCGGGTGATAGCTTGGCAAATGACGGGTGATCGCGCGGCTGCTTCACAGTGGTTAATGCAGGCCGAGAAACCTTCTCGCGCTGATAACCACTTCTTGCAAGGACAATGGCGTAATATTGCTCGAGTACAGATTTTATTAGGGCGCTATGAGGAAGCCGAAGTGGTGTTGGACGAGCTAAATGAAGAGGCTCGTCGGCTGCGTTTGGTTAGCGATCTCAACCGTAATCTATTGTTATGCAATTTGCTGTATTGGAATACCGATCGCAAAAGCGAGGCACTACGTGTACTGATTGAAGCGCTGAATTTAGCCAACCGCACGGGTTTTGTGAGCCACTTTGTGATTGAAGGAGAGGTAATGGCTCAGCAGTTGCGCCAGCTATTGCAGCTCAACACGTTACCAGAGCTAGATCAGCATCGTGCACAGCGTATTTTGCGTGACATTAACCAACATCATCGCCATAAATTCGCTCATTTCGACGAAAGCTTTGTCGAGCGATTGTTAAACCATCCGCAAGTGCCGGAACTGATCCGCACTAGCCCGCTAACCCAACGCGAGTGGCAGGTACTTGGACTTATCTACTCCGGCTACAGTAATGAGCAAATTGCCAGTGAACTGGACGTCGCGGCAACCACTATCAAAACTCACATCCGCAACCTGTACCAAAAACTCGGTGTAGCACATCGCCAAGAAGCGGTGCAGCAGGCGCAGAATATTATGAAGATGATGGGGTATGGGGTGTAAGTGTATTTGCCCAAGTAAGGCGGATCCCCAATGTTATAAACGTGAAGGATTTCGTACGCCTAATGCTCTGAAATCTACATGCACATCGTGCAGGCGTCCGAGTTGGGGGGCCAATCGCTGCCCCCCAACACCCCAGCTTGGCACCGTCCTTCAGCCTGCTTCGCAGGTACCCGAATGTCGTCATTCTGGCTTTAACGGAACGAACGGCAATCGCCATCCTGGCTCCTCCGTTCTTTCGCCGA
>NZ_JAVXIQ010000056.1:0-7730 GCF_036648275.1 Hafnia sp.
AGAGCCGGCACGACAGGGATGTCGTGACGGAGTTTGGGGCGCCCGGGATGGGCGATACCAAACCGGAGCGGAGATGGCATCTCGGATAAAAAGCGCAAGGTTTGAAGGGGCGCGCGCTGGCGCCCCTCATCGGTCGCCTTCGCCAGCGGTGCCATGGAAACGCATCTGTTGACCGGCGAACGAAACAATTCACCGCAATCCTATAGAGGATTAGCGTTCCAAACCGGAGCGGAGATGGCATCTCGGATAAAACCGCACCAATAAAGCACGGGGCGGAATATTACACCGCAGTCACATTAACGATCGGCGTTGCTGCTTGCATCACTATCAGGGTAGGAAAAATCGTTAGAGGCCATGATTTTTCCCTCAAGTTTACTTTCCTACCGCCGATAACTGTTTCAACAACAAGAGCCTTGCCGCGTGATGACGTGAGGCTTTTTTTAAGTTTAAAGGAACCCGAATGGCTAACTTAATTAATAGCGCAATGAGTGGACTAAGCGCCGCACAGACCGCGCTGAGCGTCACAAGTAATAACCTTAGTAATGTTTACACTCAAGGTTATAACCGCCAAACGGTGAGTTTTGCACAAAGCGGCGGGATCAGTACATCAACCGGTTTTATCGGTAATGGGGTGAACGTAAGCGGTATTAATCGCGAATATAATTCCTTTATCGTTGGACAACTGCGTCAGGGGCAGAGTGACTACGCTTCTACCACGGCTTATTATCAACAGGTTTCGCAAATCGATAACCTGTTGGCAGACAGTAATAACAGCCTGTCAGCCAACATGCAGGATTTCTTCTCTAACCTGCAAAACTTGGTCAGCAACCCTAGCGATCCGGCCGCACGTCAAACCGTATTAGCCAAAGCGAATGGCTTGGTGAATCAGTTTAAAACCACCGATGAATACCTGAAAAATCTAGAAAGCAACGCTAACGTCACCGTCAGTAACAGCGTTGAGCAGATTAATAACTACACCAAACAAATTGCCAGCCTAAACGATCAGATTTCACGTCTTACCGGCGCAAGTGGTGGAAGTGCGCCTAACGATTTGCTCGATCTACGCGATCAGATGGCCACTCAGTTGAACCAGATTGCTAACGTCGAAATCACCATGCAAGACGGCGCAATGAACGTGTCCTTTGCCGGTGGGCTGTCTTTGGTGCAGGGAAACGACGCTTATAAACTGGAAGCGATCCCTTCTAGCGCGAACCCTCAGCGCCTGACTATTGGCTATAACCGTGGTTCAGGTACCGCAAGCGAAGTGCCTGAAGGTCGTATCACCGGCGGTAGTCTGAGCGGGATTTTACAGTTCCGTAGCGGGGCGTTGGATAACGCGCGTAATCAACTTGGGCAAATTGCGCTTTCTATGGCCGATAGCTTCAATAAGGTGCAGCAAGCGGGCATCGATTTGAATGGCGATCTGACCACCAACGAGCCATTTTTCACTATTGGTCAGCCATCGTCCTTCGCTAACAGCAATAATGATAAAACCGTTAATGCTTCTATTTCGGCAAAGTATACCGATGTGAGTCAAACCAAAGCGACCGACTACCGCTTGGAATATGACAAAAACGGTAAGTGGCAGATCACCCGTCTGTCCGACAACAGTAAAATTACGGATCTGACCCCTGATGCGACTGGCAAACTTCAGTTTGATGGTTTAGAGGTGACGGTGTCTCCAGCGGCGGCCAAAAGCGATAGCTTTACGTTAAAGACCACGTCTAGCGCGGTGCAAGGTTTTGGCGTGGCAATCACCGATGCGGCGAAAATTGGCGCGGGTACACCGGAGTATGACGCCAGCGGTAATTTAGTGCCGGATGCCAGCGGCAAAGGTGATAACACCAATGCGCAAAAAATGTTGGATTTGCAAAAAGCGCAGACCGTTGGCGGGAAATCAACCTTCAACGAAGCTTATGCGGGGCTGGTTGGTACCGTAGGGAACCAAACCAACAGCGCAAAAGTTGACAGTACGGCACAGGGCAACGTGGTGAAACAGCTGACTCAGCAGCAGCAGTCGGTTTCAGGCGTCAATCTAGATGAAGAGTACGGTAATTTGATGCGTTTCCAGCAGTACTATCAGGCGAATGCTCAGGTTATTCAGACAGCGACGACGCTATTTAGCGCTCTGCTTAATATTCGATAAGAAGGATGTTATTCCATGCGTCTTAGCACCAGCATGATGTACCAACAGAATATGGGCAGTATCACGGATGCGCAGTCAGAATGGCAGCGCATTGGACAGCAGTTAACCAGCGGAAAACGCGTCATTAATCCTTCCGACGATCCGCTTGCGGCTTCGCAACTGGTGGGATTAAAACAGGCGCAGGCGCAAAACGATCAATATACCATGGCGCGCGGCTATGCACGCCAAGGTGTCTCGATGGAAGAAAGCGTGTTGCAGCAGGTGACTTCAACGCTGCAAGACATCACACCCGTGTTGGTGGATGGGGCTTCTTCAGGCAGTAAAAGCGACGATGACCGTGCATCCATTGCTAAACAGCTTGAGGGCATGCGCGATCAACTGCTGAATTTGGCAAACAGCTCCGACGGCAATGGTCGTTATGTTTTTGCCGGCTTCAAAAATGATACCGCGCCGTTCGAGAAAGTGACCGACCCTGTGACGGGTAAAGTCACTGTGAACTATAAGGGCGGCGATACCGCGGTAACACAAAAGGTGGATGCCGCACGCGATATGACCATCAGCCACACCGGTTCTGACGTATTCCAGAAGGCGTCTAGCAACCCGATCAAAGAGCCCGATGGTTCGGTCAGTAGCGATATTTTCAGCACGCTGCAAAAAGCTATTGATGCCCTGAAAACGCCGATTGCCGGTGCCACCGATGCAGAGAAAAAAGGGGTTAGCGACGCCATTGACTCTGCTAACCGTGGGTTGCGCAACACGTTGAACAACGTTTCACAGGTTCGCGCAGAGTTAGGGACCAATCTGAAAGAGCTGGACTCATTGGATGCCGTAGGCAGCGAACGTGCGATGACTTACACCAGCCGTATCAGTAGTACGCAAGACGTTGACTGGTATCAGTCAATCTCTGATTACAGTTTGCGTCAGGTTGCGTTGCAGGCGTCGTATAAGGCGTTTACGGATATGCAGGGGATGTCCCTGTTCCAAATGAATCGTTAAGTTCCCGTCATACGTGAAACTGCATCAAGGCAGCCAATGAGCTTAGCCTTGATGCAGTTCTCATCATTTAGAGATATCGAACGCTTGCGCATTTTTGATGAGCTGCTTATGCCCATCAAAGCCCCTGCATTCCGCCCATCACCTGCGTTAAACGCTCAAATACTTCGCTAAACAGATGTTCACTGAACGGGACAAGCATTGGCATCATCAGGCTAAGGCTGAACATACCTATGGTGAGCGTGAGCGGGAATCCGACCACGAAAATAGAGAGCTGGGGGGTCATGCGGTTGAGCAAACCGAGCGCGGTATTGAGGGCGAGTAACAGGGTAATCAACGGTAGCGCCAACATTAGACCATTAACGAAAATGAGGCTTCCCGCCTGTGCCAGCATTAGAAAACCGTTGCCGTTGAGCGGCTGTTCGCTAATAGGCAGCGTTTGAAAGCTTTCGGCGAGCAGAGAAATCATCCATAGATGGCCGTTAAAACTCAGAAAGAGCAGCATGGTGAGCAGGTTCAGCAATCGGGCCAGAATCGGCATGTTTGGGCCGCCGGAAGGGTCAAAAAAGGTGGCAAAAGAAAGCCCCATTTGCAGCCCGATCACTTCACCGGCAAGGCGAACGGCGGCAAAAGCAAACTGCATGGTTAGGCCGAGCGCGGCACCAATTAATATTTGCTGGGTCACTAGCCATAGCCCACTGATGCTGACGACCGGCGTGGGGTTACTGCCTAAATTAGGTACTAACAAAAAGGTAATCGCCATCGCTAGGCCGACTTTGGTCTTTTTGCTGATCGCTTTTTCACTCAGCAGCGGTGCGGTGCTGATAAGCGCTAACATGCGGACGAACGGCCAGAAATATTGGCCGAGCCATAACGCGAGTTGGGAGGTGTCAAACGAGATCATCGCGATTTTTAGCCGATGATCGAGGGAATACTGGTGAATAGGGTACGCATGTAGTCAAGCAGTAGACTGAGCATCCACGGTCCTGCAATCACCATCGTGGCGAATACCGCTAAAATCTTGGGAATAAACGAGAGCGTCATTTCGTTAATTTGGGTCGCCGCCTGTAATAGGCTGATGACTAGGCCGCTAATCAATGCTGCCAACAGCAAAGGTGTGGCCAATGCCAAGCCGACTTTCATCGCCTGATAACCGAGTGCCATTACGGATTCTGGGGTCATGATTATTTACTCAGTGAGTGTGGCGGTTAACTATAAAAACTCTGTGCCAGCGATCCCAATAGTAGCTGCCAGCCATCGACGAGTACGAACAGCATCAGTTTAAACGGCAGTGAGATCGTGGCCGGAGGAACCATCATCATCCCTAGCGCCATTAATACGCTGGCGACAACCAAATCGATAATTAAAAATGGAATGAAGATCGTGAACCCAATTTGGAACGCGGTTTTTAGCTCGCTGGTGACATAGGCAGGGAGCAGAATGCGCATCGGTACATCTTCAGGCCCAGCCATCTGCGGCAGATTGGCTAATTTGGCATAGAGAGCCAGATCGGTTTCACGCGTTTGGCGCAGCATGAATTCGCGTAGCGGCTGTGCGCCGCGATCCATTGCCACGTCCATCGTAATTTTGTCTTGGCTAAACGGCTGATAGGCATCCTGATAGATTTTATCGAATACCGGCGACATGACAAAAAACGTGAGAAACAGCGCCAAACCCAGCATTACCTGATTCGGTGGCGCAGACGGCGTACCCAATGCGCTGCGTAACAGCCCTAATACGATAATGATGCGGGTGAAGCTGGTCATCATTAGCAGAGCGGCAGGCAAGAAGGTTAACGAAGTGAGAAAAACCAGCGTCTGCACCGGTAGCGACCAGTTTTGACCGCCATTTGCCAAGGGCTGCGAAACGATGCCGGGGAGTTGAGCCAGCGCTAGCGGACTGGCGAGAAGCAATGCCGCTGCGCTGATCCCAAGAATGAAACGGTGAGGGCGCATTACGACTTATCTCCGCGCTTACCAAACTGTTGCTGCACCACCTGCTTGAAGATCTGGCTGAAATCCTGTTTTTTTGCAACAGGTTCAGCCTCAGACGGTGGTGCGGTGAAAGTGTGCAGATGCGTGATGTTTTGGCTGGTTACACCGAGCACCAGACATTGATTATCCACTTCGACCACCACCACGCGCTCGCGCGCGCCGAGCGAGCAACTGGCACGCACGTTAAGCAGGTTATTACGGCTGTTCTTGGGAGCAAAACCGAGACGCTTAACCAGCCAGCCGATAATCAGGATCAGCAGCAGTATTGCGCCCAGCGTGCTGCCAACCTGAGTCAGCACGCTGCCTGCGGGTACGACCGGCGTCGCTGGTGCACTGGTGGCGGTTGAAGTGGCGGGAATCATCAGCGACTCAAACGGCGCATACGTTCAGAGGGGGTAATAATATCGGTGATGCGAACACCAAATTTATCAGCGACCACCACAACTTCACCTTGCGCAATCAGGTAGCCGTTAATCAGAATATCTAACGGTTCACCGGCTAAACCGTCCAATGCCACCACCGACCCCTGCGACAGACGCAGTAGCTCTTTGATCGTCATTTTGGTGCGGCCCAGCTCCACGGTTAATTTCACCGGGATATCCAAAATTAAATCAATATCGTGTAGGTTGCCGGCTAGCGGTGATGGATTATCCAGATTCTGGAAAATCTCATCAGCAGAATTCTCCACAGCACTTTTCGCCGAAGTATTTTCGGTGGTTTGCTGTTCGTTCATCGCTTCCGCCCACAGGTCGGCGGCGTCGTCATGACCTTCGGCAGACGGCTTGTTGACGTCACTCATTGGGCTGATCCTCGCTCAGAGCATTTAAAATTGGGTTAATAAGTCGTTCTACGCGTAATGCGTATTGGCCGTTTTGGCTGCCGTATTGGCAGGTTAAAACGGGCACGCCATCCACGTTTGCGATAAGTTTTTCTGGTTTTTCGATGGGTAAAACATCGCCGGGCTGCAGCTTTAATACTTCAGACAGGCGTAAAGGGATATCGACAAAATTGGCGACCAGTTCAAGCTCGGAATGCTGCACCTGCTTGCTGAGAGTATCTCGCCAGTGTTGATCTTCCTGCTTGGAGTTCTCTAACGGCGGGTTCACTAGCAGCTCACGCAGTGGCTCGATCATGGAGAAGGGGATACAGATATTAAATTCACCGCTCAACGCACCCACTTCGACAGTGAATGGCGTGGTGACCACAATGTCGTTAGGTGACGTAGTGATGTTGGTGAATTTAACCTGGATCTCAGAGCGAACATACTCCACTTCGAGCTTATAAATCGCGCTCCATGCATCGCGGTAAGCGTCTAGCGCCAAACGTAACATGCGCTTGATAACGCGTTGTTCGGTATGGGTAAACTCACGGCCATCCACTTTGGTCGGGAAGCGACCATCGCCCCCAAACAGGTTATCCACCGCCATAAAGACCAAGCTTGGCGCAAAGACCATCAGCGCCGTGCCGCGCAGTGGGTTTAGGTGGATAAGGTTGAGGTTGGTGGGAACCGGTAGGTTACGGGCAAATTCATGATAAGGCTGAATTTTTACCGCACCCACTGTGATATCAGGGCTACGACGTAGCAGATTGAACAACCCCATGCGGAACTGACGGGCAAAGCGCTCGTTGATAATTTCTAGCGCCTGCAACCGTTCACGCACCACGCGACGTTGCGTCGTGGGGTCATAAGGGCGAACGTCGCTCTCACTTCCCGCGAGAGGGACTTCGCTATCAGGCTTGGCATTGTCGCTATCACCGTTAAGCAACGCGTCAATTTCAGCCTGTGACAGAATGCTATCAGACATAGTGATTACCGCAGGATAAAGGCTGTAAACAACACATCGCTGACGATCTGCTTCGGCTGACCGGGAGCGATTGGCGGCATGAGAACGGTTTTAATATCAGACATTAGCTGAGTTTTACCCTGTTCGCTGGCTAGCGTAGCGGCGTGTTGACGCGAAAGCAGCATGAGTAAACGGCTGCGCATTTCAGGCAGATAATCGTTCATGCGTTTGCGAGTAGCCTCATCGGGCAAACGCAACGTTAATCCGATGTAAAGCACACGGTCTGCATCTTCACCATCGCTGATCAGATTAACGGTGAAGGTATCCAGCGGCATGAAGACCGGCATGGGTGGCGGCGTTGGCTTGCTTTCGGTCAGTGATTCTTGCTGCTGATAATATTTCCAGCCATAAAAACCACCGCCAGCACCGGCAATGATAAGAATTAACAGTATCCATACCCACTTGGCACGCCGCTTAGTGTTCTTGGGGAGTGTGGTTTCAGACATAAGGGGATGATTCCTGTTACGGTGCAAAGAAGGTGCACATAAATTTTACTTGTGAGCTTTATTATCCTTGGCTTATGAGCGATCAATGGGGGGAATAGAGGGGGAAAATGGCGTTAATTGGGGGATTGTTATTGTAGCGCGGGGATTTTCTCTTGTTTTTGAGGTGGCTGTGTAAGAATTCGGATGCTATTTAGGCTCCCGTTTGGAATGGCGATATTTTATGGAATGGGGGGAAATGTCATATTCAATATCCTATGGGATTGCGGTGAAATGTTTCGTTCGCCGGTCAGCAAATGCGTTTCCATGA
>NZ_JAVXIQ010000057.1:0-7043 GCF_036648275.1 Hafnia sp.
AAAGCGCGCGGGTGTTGGGTGCGCGCGCTGGCGCACCCGACTCGGACGCCTTCGACGGAATCTATATGTAAATGCCGTAATGGATAGGCGAACGAAACCTTACACCGCCATGGCATAAACGACAGATGGTGCGCGAGCCATAAAAACTATAGCCCCCCAGTCGTAAACGTCCTTCTCATACTTCCCCGCGCCTGTCGCAATGTATCGGTGCTCACTTGGAACGGTGGGAACGGCAGTTTCAGATCGTGCTGCTGGAAGCCAGCCAAGATCAACTGATGGATCTCATGGCGCAGCGGCATACGGTGCGCCATTTCAGCGGCATAAATACGCAGCTCGAAAATCTGGATCCCTTGCTGTATATCCACCAGATAAGCCTCTGGCGCAGGTGTATCTAGCACCAGCGAGCATTTTGATGCCGCTTCAAGCAGAACGTCTGTTACCTCTTGGCTACTGGCTGTTGCCTCGGCAGGCACGGTAAGCACAACACGAGTGACGGCATCGCTTAACGACCAGTTGATAAACTGCTCGGTGATAAAGGCCTTGTTGGGCACAATGATCTCTTTGCGGTCCCAGTCTGAAATCGTGGTGGCGCGCGTATTAATTTTGGTCACGGATCCAGTGAGATCGCGGATTGTCACGGTATCGCCGATGCGGATCGGTTTTTCAAACAATATGATCAAGCCGGAGGCAAAGTTAGCAACGATCTCCTGTAAACCGAAGCCTAAACCGAGGGTCAGCGCGGCAACCAACCATTGTAATTTCGCCCACTCAATGCCCAGCATCGAGAAACCAATCAGACCGCCAATCAGTAACAACAGATATTTAGTGATGGTGGTAATGGCATATCCGGTGCCTGGGGTTAAATCAAGGTGTTGCAGCAACCCAAGCTCCAGCAGCGCGGGCAGATTCTTGACGAGCTGTACCGTGACGATCATGACTAATATCGCGATTAGCACCGCCCCGAGCGTAATAGGCTGGAGGGTTTCAACCCCCTGCGATGAGCTGGTGACATCCCACAGGCGAATGTTTTCCAAAAACGCGAAGGCTGAATGCAATTCAGACCACAGCCAGATAAGCGAGACCAGCGCAATCATAGTAAGAATCGAGCGAACGAGACGAAGCGATTGAGCGCTGATAGCGTCGAGATCGACTACCGGCTCTTCAATGTCCTGACTCCCTTCAACGCTGTGCGGAGTCGAGTCCTCTTCACCCTTGGTACGCTTTTCTAAACGCTCTGCGCGGCGCTGTTTAGCTCGCTCAAAGGCGATACGACGGCGCTGAATCAACATCCAACGGCGGATGATGTAATACACCACCAACAAAATAAACCAGATGGCTACCGAGCTCTCTAAACGGGCTAATAAAATTTGCGCCGTGTTGAAGTAGCCCAGCAGGGAAGCGAAAGCGGCTACCAGCGGTGCACACAGCAAAATCCACCACAGCGCGTGGTTGATCAGGTTTTCGCCGTCGCCCTGCTTGTTGAGGTAAAGCGGAATACCTGCACGCTTCAGGCTGGTGGTCAGCAGGCTGAGCGCCACACAAAGCATGATGAAACAGGCGCGCCCCAGCGATCCTGCAAAGGCGCGGTCGTCTAAATTATCGAAGGTAACCAGCGCCATCAGCAGCGGCACTATTAACCAAATTGACATGAGGTAGTAGCGCATTGCGCGTTTAACCTGCTGTTCTTCCCAACGGAAATGCGCAATGAACAGCCCGTTTGGATGAGCAAATGCGGCGCTGATCATAAATGCCCACAGCACCGGCAGCGCAGCCGTTACACCATCACCTATGGCAACGGCCATCGGGTAGGGCCATGCATTTTGTAATCCATAACCTAACGCCGCCCACAGCACCGGCAGCGGTAACGCCACGAGAATTGACCAAAACACCGTGCGCAGCGTGAGCGAAATATGGTCTTGGGTCACCTTACCGACCTTGCTGCTGGCGCGCTCCATAAAGGCTTGATAGTGGCGGCGAGAATAAAAACTAAAACCAACCAGTAACAGGGCACCAAACAGCGGCAGCAGCGTTTCTTTGGTGGTAAGCATCATGAGAAACGCTTGGCTAAGCTGAGAAAGCGTATCCAGTGACAGCAGGCGGTTGAGACTCTGAATAACGTCTAACGGCGCGCTAACGCCTAGAGGGTCGACGTCCGCCGCCCAGAAAAGATAACGGTGGGTGGCGTCTTTAATCTCGGTCAGCGCATCAATAAGCTGGGTGTTGGCAACTTTTAGCTTGGTTAATTCTAGGATTTGCGAATCACAGCCGGAAAGCAGCGAGTTTAGCAGTTCGCGCTGTGTTTTAAGCTGGGGCTGTAACAAACGCTGCTGTGAAGCCGTTAAAGGCTTGCCATCGTTTTGCTTATAGTCGGCGGCTGGTTCAATTTTGTTGAGTAGGTTTTCAAAGGAAAGACGCTGCACGCGCAGTTTGGCCATATCGCCATCGAGCTGCTGCGGTTTAGGCATATCAGGCAAGCGTGCAACCTGCGCACGTAGTGTTTCCCCCAACGCGGTGGAAACTCCTAGCCATTGGGCCTGTTCACGAATGGTGCTTAGAGCCTGACGCACCTGAATAGTTTGCGCCGCGGCGGTTCGCTGTTGGTTGGCAATATCATCCATGCGCGCAGCTTGCTCATTCAATGCGCGAGACAGTTCCTGATTGATTTTCAGCTGTTCGGAAATTGATTTAGGTAAATCGCCGCTTTGTTCAACTAACTGCTGAGTTCGTTCTAAGGCCTGTTCGGCTTCACGTTGCCGTTGAGTATTCAGCGAGTTACGTAAATCCTGCAACTGAAGATCGAGGCGCTCATGGCGCTTGCGGAGTACATCTGCCTGTAAACGTGCCAATTCCTGACGGTTATTAGCAGAAAGCTGTTCCAACTCTAATTCGTCGACCAACGCTTTACGTGCCGCGACCTCGGCCTGTAGCTGGTTTGATTGCGCCTGCGCCAATGGGGAACTGGTGACGACCAGATTTTGCAGACGGCGTTCGGCCTCCGTTAAGTCCTTGCGGGCGGTAGCCTGTTTGAGCGGAACCTGACTTAACGAATCACTGATGGCACGCGAACGGTCAAGTTCTTGCTGCAGCTGGCGTGAAACTTCGAGCAATTGGCTGCTAATTTGCAGAATTTGTTGTTCTGCGTCGCTAGCAGGTATCGATGCTGCGGGCAGCGGTGGTGTGCTTTCATCGCTGAGCTGTTGGCGGAGTTCGCGCGTGAGTTTGGGGAAATCACTGATGGATTTCTGATATTGCTGAGTACGCTGAGCAGACTCTTTACTCTCATTGATCCAGTTAAGCGCGCTCTGAAGCGCCTCAACCAGTTCAGCCTGATTGGGAGTATTTTTATTGGATTCGGCTTGTTTGAGTTCTTGGGCGAGCTGTTGCTCATTCAGTGCTGCGTTCGCACTAAGTGGAAGGGATAACATCAGTAACCCGGTTATCAACAATTTGGTAATCAGGCGCATAACTCTTCCTTTCTTCTAGCGAACGTTTCTCTGATTAATCTTTATACCCGTCATACTTCAAGCGGCATCTTTGTTGGCTTTTCTCGCTCACCCCAGTCATTTACTTATGTAAACTCCTAGGGATTCACTGCGTTGCCGCCTCAATGCGACTTGAATTATTTTGGGTATATAAACTAAAGAATAAAGGCGGGAAAGATGGCAAGCACACATCAATTGTGCCTTGCCACTACGCGTTTTACTCTGCGGCAGGCGTTTCGGTCTGCTCTATGGTGTCTTCGACGATCACGGTTTCTGCTGCTGCCACGGCGTTAACGCGGTGAGCAAATTCAGCCCCCATGAGCGTTTTGGCTCCGCTGGCTAGGGTGGCGTTAAATTCGATGCGGTTGGCGGCAAACAGGTTGATAACCGTAGAGCCAAGTTTGAAGCGACCCATTTCTTCGCCTTTTTTCAGCACTACCGCGCCTTCATTACCGGCTGTTGGATAAGTCCAACGCTGAATAATGCCTTCGCGAGTCACGTTAACCGTTCCAGACCAAACGGTCTCGATGCTGCCGACAATAGTTGCACCAACTAAGATCTGCGCCATTGGGCCGAAATCTGTGTCAAAAATGCAAATTAGACGCTCGTTGCGTGCGAACAGATTAGGAACATTAGCGGCAGTAAGCGGGTTTACCGAGAACAGATCGCCAGGAACGTAGATCATTTCACGCAATACGCCGTTACAAGGCATATGAACGCGGTGGTAATCACGTGGCGACAGGTAGGTCGTGGCAAAATGACCATCTTTGAATTCGTCGGCCAACAAATAGTTGCCGGCTAGCAGGGCTTCCAAAGAGTAATCATGGCCTTTGGCCTGCAAGATTTTACCCTGTTCGATTTTGCCTAATTGGCTGATTGCGCCATCGGCAGGCAAAACCAGTCCGTCTGCGTGGTCGGCGACCGGACGTACACCGCTGCGCAGTGGACGAACAAAGAATTCATTAAATGTTTTGTAGTGCTCAGGGTTTGGATAGAGCGCTTCTTTCATATTTACTTTGTAATAGCCAACGAAAGCTTTGATAACCGCTTGAGTCAGCCATCCAGCCTTTTTGTTCGCGCCCCAACCAGCAAGACGAGTCAGGCCTTGTTTAGGCAGTAAATATTGAAGTTTAATTTTAATGCTATCGAGCACGTTAGCCTCTTCCAATGGGTCAGTTTCCGAGGGGCGCTGGAATAAAAATCTGCGCCGTCGGAATAAATTCTCAATAAATTGGTCTGCTTTTTAACACTTCGCATGCTGATTTTCCACCTTCCAAAGAGTGGTGGATAACATGCCACTAAAGCAAAACCGTGATGCTTTTGCGGTGACTTAGGTCACATTGAGGCCGCACCAGATAGGCACGCCCGTATATATTATCAATATTTGAGGCCGCATCGCGAGAGATGTACTAACGTGACACGACCACAATTATTTGATAAATCATTCAATAATCAGAAAATTCTAATCTTCATTAAAGAAATTTTTACGCGTTTTTACCTGCGACATACTTTCTAAAATGCGGTGATAGTTATCATAGCGCTCTTCGGCAATTTCGCCGTTTTCTGCGGCTTCACGCAGCGCACAACCCGGATCGTTGTCGTGCTTACAGTCGCGGAATTTGCAGCCACCGAGGTATTTGCGGAATTCAATGAAGCCCAACGTAACTTGTTCTGGATCGAGATGCCATAGGCCAAACTCGCGGATCCCTGGGGAGTCGATAATATCGCCACCCTGTGGGAAGTGGTAAAGACGCGCCGCCGTGGTGGTGTGCTGGCCTAAACCTGAGTTATCAGAAACTGCACCTACCAAGATAGGGTTGAGTTCTGGCAGTAAGGCATTCAGCAGGCTGGATTTTCCCACGCCGGACTGGCCAGCAAAAATACTGATGCGATCGGTGAGCGCATTCTGTAGTTCAGCGATACCTTCCTGCGAGTGGCTCGATACCATCAGTACGCGATAGCCAATATGGCGATAGATATCCATCGCTTCTTCGACAAATTTACGGCCTTCTTCATCCAGCAAATCGATTTTGTTGAGCACAATCAATGGCTCAATTTCTAACGTTTCACAGGCGACCAGATAACGGTCGATAATATTCAGCGACAGCTCGGGCAAAATGGCCGACACAATAACGATTTGGTCGATGTTGGCGGCAATCGGTTTTAGGCCGTCATAGAAATCAGGACGAGTTAGCATTGAGGTGCGTTCATGCACGGCTTCCACAATGCCTTTTACGCCCGGCTGTGCGCCAGAACGCCACACCACGCGATCGCCGGTAACCAGTGAACGAATGGTTCGACGGATATTACAGCGATGCTGAGTGCCATCGGCGGCTTCAACGTCGGCATGTTTGCCGAACCGGCTGACAACAATCCCTTCTTGTGGCTCGCCAAACAGGGAGTCATCCAGTTCTGGTCTATTATCAGTTTTGGTCAGGCGACGCTGATGGTTTGCCTGAACACGGCGTTGTTGGCCTTTCGATAGTTTGTTCTTACTCACTGCGCCTCACTCATTTGTTTGAACGAACTCGACGTTAGTTTGATGCAGCGCCACGCTCGGCGGGCATACAAACCCATATCAAAAACGAATCTGAAGTTGACGACCATCGCTCGTTGTCGCCAAAAAGACTATGATACACGCTATTGATGAAGAAGAAGAGCCGAGGCCGCAATGAGTGGAAGTGAAACAAATTTAATCTGGATCGATTTAGAAATGACGGGGCTCGATCCCGAAGTCGATCGCATCATTGAGATTGCGACGTTGGTGACCGATGCCAATTTGAATATTTTAGCGGAAGGGCCGGTGATTGCGGTACACCAATCGGATGAACAGCTGGCGCTGATGGATGAGTGGAACGTGCGCACCCATACCGGCAGCGGCTTAGTTGATCGTGTCAAAGCCAGCACTATCGATGACGCAACCGCGGCGCAGAAAACCATTGAGTTCCTACAGCAGTGGGTACCTGCGGGCGTTTCTCCAATCTGTGGTAATAGCGTTGGGCAAGATCGTCGCTTCCTGTTCAAGTATATGCCTGAGTTGGAACAGTATTTCCACTACCGCTATCTGGACGTGAGTACGCTAAAAGAATTGGCGCGTCGCTGGAAACCAGAGATTTTGCCTGGTTTTAAAAAGCAGGGCACGCATCAAGCCTTGGATGACATCCGCGAATCCGTAGCCGAGTTGGCTTATTACCGTGAAAACTTTATCAAGCTTTAAGCGTTAGCATTTTGAAGCGTTAATACGCTGCGATGAGGATTTCTAGCGGATCTTCATCGCGGTATTTACGCTGCGAACCAGCGATATTTAACGCAATAGTTGTTTTTTATCCGGATGTTGTCGATAATTCGCCCTTGTTGCCGTTTTTATCGGCAAACGAACGAAATTTAAAAAAATTTCTTGTTAGGGGCTTGCAGGGGAAAGAAATTCTCGTATAATGCGCTCCCCGTACCGACACGGAATTACGAGTTCTTCGGATATCGTTTTAATCAGTGTTTGATACGAAAATGCACGACAATGCGGGAATAGCTCAGTTGGTAGAGCACGACCTTGCCAAGGTCGGG
>NZ_JAVXIQ010000058.1:0-6772 GCF_036648275.1 Hafnia sp.
TTTGTGGCTGAGATTTCAGCCAAATACGGGCACGCTTTTTAAGTGCGGAAAGTGAGGCTACCGTTTCCAAGCAGCCATAGCGTCCACAATCGCAGGCCACTCCGTCGGGATTGACGATGGTGTGCCCAATCTGCCCGCTGCCATATAGGCTGCCACGATAAATTTGTTGGTTGATGACGAAGGATGAGCCAATCCCGTAATCCACGTTGATGACGCAGAAATCCTGCGGATTGTCGGCGTTTTGCCATTTCTCAGCCAGCGCCAACATCACGCAGTCGTTGTCTAACAGCACACGGGTTTTTAGCTTCTCTTCTAGCAGGTATTTCATTTCGATGTGCTCTTTCCACGGCGCCTGCGGCATATTTTGCGAAACGCCGGTCACGGGATCGACTTGTCCATGAATGGCTAGCGCTAGCTGAATGGTTCGCTGCGGATGCAGCTTTCGCTGTTGGTAATAAACCTGCTCGATAGCAGCTAATAAGGCTTGTGGATGAGGGGCTGAAACAGCCGCAAATTGATATTCGCCCAGAGGCAAAATTTGGCTGTTGACCAGTTGGCTCTCAATACAGTTTGGCGTCACGTTCATGCAGAGAATCAGCGAATTATTGATGGGAATTTGGTAACAACCGCCGCTGAGGCCGCGGCTGCTGAGCATGCGATCGGAGTGCTCGATTTTGCCATCGTCCATCAGCTCCTCAAGAATTTTGCCGATTGCTGGGATCGACAGGCCGGTCTGCTGCGCCAGCATCGATTTACTCGCATGTTTATAACGATAAATAAGCGCCAGTAATATTCGCTTGTTAAGGTGACGTACCCGCTGATTATTCAATCCAAGATCAAACATTTCACTTAACTCCGTTAACTGTATTGCGTGAGCTTTCATCACAACGGAAAAAAACGTCTCCCATACACTGCCAACATACCTTAGTTCACTGTCATTTTTTTACTGGAGACGCAGAAATGTACGGCGACGTCAAAGTTTGGCAAGAAAGTGTGACTTTACCGACCTATCGCATCGGCGCGGAAGATCCTAACCCGATGTTTTTAGAGAAGCGTGTCTATCAAGGCTCTTCTGGCGCGGTTTATCCCTATGGCGTAATCG
This sequence comes from Hafnia sp., assembly GCF_036648275.1. Lineage (NCBI taxonomy): Bacteria > Pseudomonadati > Pseudomonadota > Gammaproteobacteria > Enterobacterales > Hafniaceae > Hafnia > Hafnia sp. Next base: position 1,103 of record NZ_JAVXIQ010000058.1, read on the forward strand.
ATACCTTAACCGGCGAGTGCGAGGACCGTGAATACCAAGCAGTATGGCTAGAAAATGATTTTATTCGGGTGATGCTGCTGCCCGAGCTGGGAGGACGAATTCATCGTGCATACGACAAAGTAATGCAGCGTGATTTTGTCTATTACAACGAGGTGATTAAACCGGCTCTGGTGGGGCTAGTCGGGCCGTGGATTTCCGGTGGCATTGAGTTTAACTGGCCGCAGCATCATCGCCCAACCACCTTTATGCCGGTCGATGTGACTTTTAGCCATCAGGATGACGGCAGTAAAACCGTTTGGTTAGGTGAAGTCGAGCCGATGCGTGGTTTGCAGGTCATGACCGGTTTTAGGCTGTATCCGCAAAAAGCGCTGATCGAGATTACCGGCAAAGTTTTTAACGGCAACCCCACGCCTCGCCACTTCTTGTGGTGGGCGAACCCCGCAGTGAAAGGAGGGGACGATCATCAAAGCGTATTCCCACCGGATGTGACGGCTGTTTATGACCACGGTAAGCGCGATGTTTCTGCCTTCCCAATGGCGACCGGAACCTATTATAAGGTGGATTATTCGGCTGGGGTCGATATCTCTCGCTACAAGAATATCCCCGTACCAACGTCGTATATGGCGGATAAATCAGATTATGACTTTGTTGGCGCTTACCATCACGGCGAACAGGGAGGCTTACTGCATATCGCCGATCACCATGTTTCTCCGGGGAAAAAGCAGTGGACGTGGGGCAACTGTGATTTTGGTTTAGCGTGGGATCGTAACTTAACCGATCACAACGGGCCTTATATCGAGCTAATGACCGGCGTATTCACCGACAACCAACCGGATTTTACTTGGCTTGCACCTTATGAAGAGAAGGTCTTCGTACAGAACTTTCTGCCGTACAGCCGGTTGGGAACCTTGCAGAATGCGAATACGCAGGCGGCAATCAAGCTGGAACGGCATCATGGCGAGATACAGCTTGGCCTCTACGCGATAACCCCGCTTGATAATGTCACGCTTGTCGTCAGTGCCGACGATAAAGAGATTTTCCGTGAATCACTGACGTTCTCTCCTGCGCAATCGTGGTTACACGCGTTGCCGGACCGCTCTTCGGCACGTCTGACACTTTCTCTGCGGGATAGCGATGGCCGCGAGATTATCAGTTACTTAGAGCATGTCCCTGAAGAAATGCCGCTACCACAGGCGGCCAGTGCTCCGCAAAAACCACAAGAACTCACTAACACCGATGAGCTGTATTTCATTGGTCAGCATCTGGAACAGTATCTGCATGCGAGTCGCTCTGCTTTTGATTATTACCAACGAGCTTTGGAAATAGATCCTCAGGACTATCGCTGTAATGTCGCGTTAGCGACGCTGGAGTTTAACCGCGCCAACTTTGAACGGGCCGAATTTTATGCCGACGCCGCGTTGCAGCGTGCTCAACGTTGGAATAAAAATCCCCAATGCGGTCAGGCGAGCATGTTACGCGGTTCTGCCCGCGAAAAGCTGGGCCGTGAAACGCAGGCCTACGATGATTACTTTAAGGCGACATGGAGCGGCAACTGTCGCGACGCCGCATTTTATGCCTTGTCGCGTTTAGCACTGCGTAAAGGTGAGTTAGAACAGGCGTTGGCATTTGTTAATCAGAGCCTGATTTTCAACGGGGCAAACAATCTGGCAATGGGGCTAAAGGCGCTCATTTTACAGCGTTTAGGTCAGAACGAGCAGGCCAAGGAATATGTCGCGGCGCAGCTTGTACAGTATCCGCTTAGCTACGCTTTGCTGTATATGCAGTCGCTACTGAACAATAACGTTGATGCATTCAAAACTATCGCGGGAGCGAGAGGAATAAATTCCTGTGTATTAGCCGGCTGGCTGATGAGTTTGGGATGTGAAAACGATGCATTAGCGTTGTTGGATTTGTTGGATAACCCAGAATCTTTACCGCTGCTTTACCGTGCTGCGCTGACACAAGATACCCAGGATCGTAGCCAGTATTTACAGCAGGCTCGCGATAATTTTGGCCTAAAAGTCAGATTCCCTAACACCTTGGATGAGGTTGCCATTCTGCAACGCCTCCCACAAGACGGCTTTGCTCAATATTTGCTGGGATGCTTCTTCTACAGCAAGCGTCGTTACGATCAGGCGGAGTCTTGCTGGCTATTTGCGCTACAGCAAATGCCAAACTTTGCCGCGTTGCATCGCGTATTAGGGATTTATGCCTTCAATAAACAAGATGATGCTGAAGGTGCTACTCGTTATTTCCAGCGAGCACTGGATCTTGAACCCGAAAATCCGCGCCTGCTATTTGAATTTAGTTATCTGCAAAAACGGATGGCGGTGCCGACCGAACAGCGTTTGCGTTTGCTGGATGAGCGCCGTGACGTGGCACTTAAGCGTGACGATCTCACCGCAGAACTGCTTAGCCTTTATCACATCCATAACAAAACGGACGCCGCGGCAGAGATCCTTTGGCGTCGTCAGTTCCACCCTTGGGAAGGCGGCGAGGGCAAAGTTACTGGGCAATTTTTAATTAATCATCAGCGTCGTGCTTTGGCGTTGATGAAAGAGCGGCGCTTTGCCGAGGCGTATGACGTTTTGCACCAGTCACTCAGTTACCCAGCCAATCTTGGGGAAGGGCGTTTGGTTGGGCAAAGCGATAACGACATCTGGTACTTACTGGCGGTTTGCGCCGAACAGATGCAAGACACAGAACACATGCAGTTAGCTTTGCAACGTGCATTACAAGGGGGATCGGTTCTTAGCGAAGGCCGTTATTACAACGATCAACCGGTAGATTATCTGTTTTATCAGGCAATGGCGGCGGTGCGTCTAGGGGAAAAGGCTCAGGCTCAGCAGCAATTCCAATTCATGGTGGATTGGGCAAATCAGCACCGCAACGACGTCTCCGAACCGGATTTCTTTGCCGTCTCGCTGCCCGATCTGATTGTGCTAGATGCCTCGGCACAGGAACAGCATATCCAACATTGCCTGTGGGTTGAGGCATTAGGGTATTTAGGCTTGGGCGATGAAGCGAGCTTTGTACGTCTTACCGATCGGTTGCTTGAGCGTAATCCGGCTCACGATAAGGCGCATTTATTGCGTTTGGCGCTACAGACCGGTGTTTTTAATGGCTAAGCCATAACAGGCCACCGCGGTGGCCTATTTCTAATGACTGCGTAAGCCTGTTCCCTACAAGATAACGATAAGGTGAAAAAATGAAAAACACGCAGAACCATCTCAATATGTCTTATGTCTGGATGATATGTTTGGTTGCCGCCTGTGGTGGGCTACTGTTCGGTTATGACTGGGTAGTGATTGGCGGTGCAAAACCGTTTTACGAAGCCTATTTTGGTATTACCGATCCCGCCCAATCAGGATGGGCGATGAGTTCGGCATTAGCCGGCTGTGTCTTTGGCGCACTGATTTCAGGCTGGTGCGCCGACCGTTTTGGTCGCAAGCTGCCGCTGATTATCTCTGCGGTTTTGTTTTCTGCTTCGGCATGGGGAACCGCGGTTGCGACGGATTTCGACTGGTTCGTGTTTTATCGCATCGTAGGCGGTGTGGGCATTGGCTTAGCCTCTGCGCTGAGCCCGATGTATATCGCCGAAGTTAGCCCAGCGGAAAAACGCGGGAAATTTGTGGCGATTAACCAACTCACGATTGTGATCGGCGTTCTTGCAGCACAGCTGGTAAACCTGATGATTGCAGAGCCGGTTGCCAGTTCGGCAACCATGCAAGATATTCTGCAAAGTTGGAATGGGCAAGCTGGCTGGCGTTGGATGTTTGGCGCAGAGTTGGTTCCGGCTATATTGTTCTTATTGCTGATGTTCTTAGTGCCTGAGTCTCCACGTTGGCTGGCAAAAGCGGGCAAACAGGATAAAGCCGAGCGCATGTTACGCCGAATTGGCAGCGTTGAATATGCACGGGCAACGCTCACCGATATTCGCGCAACGCTAGGGGCTAATACGCAAAAGGTTGCGGCGAGCGAACTGCTCAACCCTCGAGTTAGGCCGATCATTTTGATTGGGATCGTGCTGGCCGTTTTCCAACAGTGGTGCGGGATCAACGTGATCTTCAACTATGCGCAGGAGATCTTCGCTTCGGCCGGTTTTGATATTAACAGCACGTTGAAATCGATAGTGGCGACTGGCCTTATCAACCTGATTTTTACCATCATTGCTTTGCCGCTGGTGGACAAGTTGGGACGGCGCAAATTGATGTTACTCGGTGCTTCAGGGCTGACCGTGATCTATGTTCTGATTGCTGGCGCTTATGCCTTGGGCATCATGGGGCTACCTGTACTGTTGCTGGTTTTAGCCGCCATTGCCATTTATGCACTGACGCTTGCGCCTGTTACTTGGGTTCTATTGTCTGAGATTTTCCCTAATCGCGTGCGCGGCATGGCGATGTCAGTAGGGACGCTGGCGCTTTGGATTGCCTGTTTCTTGCTTACCTATACCTTCCCTCTATTAAATGCCAGCTTAGGGGCCGCAGGAAGCTTCTTGCTGTATGGCATTATTTGCGCGCTTGGATTCGTGTTCGTATTGCGTAATGTGCCTGAAACCAAAGGTGTCACGCTTGAAGCTTTGGAGCGTCAATTAGCTGGGAGCACGAAACCCGCAGAGCATAATGTGAAGCAAGCATAATGGATATTTATACCTTAGAGACCTCACGGTTTAGGCTGCGGGTGACACCGCAGTCGGCGGCGATTTTAAGCTTTGACGATCTCGACGGCGGCAGGGAGATTCTACGTGCGTACCAAGAGAATACCGGATGGCATCCGGGAGAGAGCGCGCTGTTTCCTATGCTGCCGGTGGCTAATCGAGTGCGAGATAATCGCTTTCGCTTAGGTGAGAGAGAGGTTTGTCTGCCGGATAGCTCATTGGATCCGATGTTTTTCCTACATGGAGACGGTTGGCTGCAACGTTGGCAGTTACAGGATCTCAGCGTAAACCACATCGCGTTAGGGCTACGAGTACAGCATGACTGTGGCTTTGACTATTCGGCTCTGCTGGTTTACCGGCTAAGTGACGAGGGGCTGACAGCCCATCTGACGCTGCGGCATTGTGGTACAGAACCTATGCTGTATGGGGTGGGATTTCATCCGTTCTTTGTGAAAACGTCGCAGACGCAGATACAGTTTTTTTCCTCGGGATATTGGCCTGAAGGTGAAAAACACTTGCCTCTATCGTGGCAGAGAAACATGCCTGATGACATTGATTTCTCTTGTGCCAAAGTGCCTAACAACGTGTGGATGAACCATGGCTATTCGGGCTGGAACGGCGTTGCTCATTTAGTTACGCCTCACCAATCAACGGTGACAATACGTAGTTCCGTGCCTTACCTTATGCTGTTTCAAATGCCCAATGAACCGTTTATTTGCCTCGAACCTCAAAGCCATCCAGTCGATGCCCACAATATGGAAGGACAACCGGGTTTGGTGTTGTTAGGAAAAGGGGAGAATATGGAGTTGGTTATGGGGATAGAAGTGTGAAGGTTTCGTACGCCTAAAGCACTGAAATCTACATGGGGATTGTGTAAGGTTTCGGGCGCCTAATGCACTGAGATCTACATGGGAATGGTGTAAGGTTTCGTACGCCTAATACACTGAAATCTACATGCACTCCGTGCAGGCGTCCGAGTCGGGGGGCCAGTCGCTGCCCCCCGACACCCCAGC
>NZ_JAVXIQ010000059.1:0-6563 GCF_036648275.1 Hafnia sp.
AGGCGATCGAAACATTACACCGCAGCCCCACGAATTATCACTTCACACTATTATTCCCCTTCACTCTCGAATATTCTTACTCTGCTAACTTTTTATTAACAGGAGTCACGAATGTCTTCTCATGATGAGTACCTACAGCGCGCTTTAGCGTTGGCGGCGGAGAGCGTTGAGCAGGGCGGGCGTCCATTTGGTGCGGTAATCGTACGTAATGGAGAGGTTGTCGCCGAAGCGGTGAATACCATTCATCTTAACGGTGACCCAACGGCACATGCCGAGCTGAACGGCATTCGTGATGTTTCTACACGTCATGGTAGTACTGCGCTGCGTGAGTGTGTGGTCTATGCAAGCGGTCAGCCTTGCCCAATGTGCTTGAGTGCCATGTATCTGACCGGCGTGCAGGCGGTGTATTTCGCCAACGGTAATCAGGATGGGGAAGACTATAAACTCTCTACTGCAGCGATTTATCAGCAACTGCAGTTACCGTTAGAACAGCAAACTTTGCCAATCCATCATTTACCGCAGTTGAATGGTCGTAAGCTGTATGAACGTTGGGCGCAAAAGCAGTCATGAGCCAAACACAAAAGCATGGATTGATGTTGTTAGTTTTGGTGTTGATCGGCCTGAACATGCGCCCGTTGTTGACGTCTATTGGTCCATTGCTGCCACAGTTACGTGAAGCCAGTGGGATGAGTTTCACTGCCGTTTCGTTGTTAACCGCGTTGCCCGTTGTCGCGATGGGCGTTTTAGCGTTGGCAGGTGGTTGGGTTGATCGCCATTTCAGCGAGCGTAATAGTGTGGCATTGAGCCTGTTGGCCATTGCCGTGGGGGCTTTACTGCGGGAACTGGCACCGCAAAGTCTATTGCTGCTGAGCAGCGCGTTGCTTGGCGGTATTGGCATCGGGATTATTCAAGCGGTAATGCCGGCGGTGATCAAACGAACATTCCAGCGGCGTATGCCATTGGTGATGGGACTGTGGTCAGCGGCATTGATGGGTGGTGGTGGTTTAGGCGCGGCGCTAACGCCTTGGTTAGCTGAGCATAGCGACGTTTGGCATCGTTCTTTAGCATGGTGGGCGTTGCCAGCACTGGTTGCGTTAATCGGCTGGTGGCCGCAGAGTAAATCGCTCAACCAGCCGATAAAATCGTCGCAATTAGCGCAGCCATTGCGGCTACATCTTAGTCCACGCGCGTGGACGCTGGGCCTGTATTTTGGGTTGATCAACGGCGGTTATACCAGCCTGATTGCATGGCTTCCACCTTACTATATGCAGCTTGGTGCCACGGCACAGTTCAGTGGTAGTTTGCTGGCGTTGATGACGGTAGGGCAGGCGGCGGGCGCGCTCATTCTGCCTATGTTTGCGCGTAAACAAGATCGGCGCAGCCTATTAATGGCGGCGCTTACGTTACAACTGATCGGTTTCTGCGGATTTATCTGGTTGCCACTCCAGATGTCGGTACTGTGGGCGGTAGTGTGCGGTTTTGGGCTCGGTGGTGCTTTCCCGCTGTGTTTGGTTCTGGCTCTCGACCATTCACCTCAGCCAGCTATTGCGGGGCGTTTAGTGGCCTTTATGCAAGGTATTGGTTTTATCGTCGCCGGGCTATCGCCGTATCTTTCCGGTTTACTGCGTAGCTTAAGCGGTAACTTCCTGCTGGATTGGATGTTCCATGCAGTGCTGGTGGTCGGACTTATGCTGCTGACGCTGCGCTTTGTTCCGTCACATTATCCACGAGAATGGGCACTGAGCCGCCATTAAAAAATCGCCAGCGTTTAAAGCGCTGGCGATTGTCTTTGGCGTCAAAACGGCTATTTCAAGGAGACCGTCAGCTCGCTGCAGCCTTGCTGTGGGATAACAATAATGCCCATTTCGTCAGACTGTACTGAACCGTTAGTCGCGGCACTCACACTGTGAATATTGCGTAAGCACAGACTCCAGTTGCGCGCGTTACCTGTGCTGCTGACATGGAGTTGCTTGCCTTCACGTCGTACGCTAAGCGTGAACTGAGTACTGCCGTCGGCGGCAGGGATCACCGCTTGAGCCAGTGCGCCGTCTTCTAGGACGAACAGGTGGAAAACAGTGCCGTCGGCATAGTCGTAATCTGGTTTCTGGCTATTATTTCCAATCGCAATCAGGCTATTTGGGCGAACATATAGCGGCAGGCTGTTGAAGTCATGGCGCTCTTTACGCCAGCCGCCGGTGACTTCTTGGTTAGTGTACAAATGTGTCCAACGCCCAGTCGGCAAGTAGACGCTAACGTCGCCGTTTTCGCTGAATACCGGTGCAACCAGCAGCGAATCTCCCAACATGTATTGGCGATCCAGATAATCACAGCCAGGATCGTCTGGGAACTCTAGCATCATGGCGCGCATCACTGGTGAACCCGTATCCCTTGCCTGCGCAGATGCGGCATACAGATACGGCATCAGGCGGCATTTCCACTCAGTGAAGAAACGCACCACGTCGCAGGCTTGGTCATCATATGCCCATGGCACACGATAAGATTTACTGCCGTGCAAGCGACTGTGGCTGGAGAGCAAACCAAATGCGCACCAACGTTTGTAGACGTGAGCTGGCGCGGTATTTTCGAATCCGCCGATATCATGACTCCAAAAGCCAAACCCAGACAACCCTAGCGACAATCCCCCACGCAGGCTTTCAGCCATGGATTCATAGTTGGCGTAGCAGTCGCCGCCCCAGTGAACGGGGAATTGCTGTGCGCCCACGGATGCCGAGCGTGCAAACAACACCGCCTCATCTTTACCCAATGTCTGCTGCAAGACTTCGTAAACTAACTTGTTGTAAATAAAAGCATAGTGGTTATGCATTTTTTGTGGACATGAACCGTCATGCCATACGACATCTGTCGGGATGCGTTCGCCGAAATCGGTTTTGAAGCAATCCACTCCCATATGAATCAGGCGTTTCAGATGGCTGGCATACCAGTCACAGGCGGCTGGATTAGTGAAATCGACAATTCCCTGTCCTGGTTGCCATTTATCCCACTGCCATACGTCGCCGTTCGGGCGTTTAAGCAGATAGCCTTTTTCCATCCCCTCTTTGAACAGCGGAGATTTTTGTCCAATGTAGGGGTTAATCCATACGCAGATTTTTAACCCTCGCGCTTTCAAGCGTTTGAGCATGCCTTGCGGATCGGGAAAGGTTTCTGCATCCCATTCAAAATCACACCATTGGAATGCCTTCATCCAGAAGCAGTCAAAGTGGAATACGTGTAGCGGCAGATTACGTTCCGCCATGCCGTCGATAAAGCTATTGACGGTTTTTTCGTCGTAGTTAGTGGTGAATGAAGTCGTTAGCCATAGGCCGAATGACCACGCAGGCGGCAGTGCTGGGCGGCCTGTTAGACGAGTATAGCGATCGAGAACCTGTTTCGGCGTTGGGCCGTCAAAGATCAGATATTCCAGATATTCGCCTTCCACACTGAACTGCACTTTCGAGACTTTTTCTGAGCCTATTTCAAATGACACGCATTCGGGATGATTCACCAGCACGCCGTAACCGCGGTTGGTTAAGTAGAATGGAATATTTTTGTAGGCTTGTTCGGTACTGGTGCCGCCGTCTCGGTTCCAGGTTTCAACGTTTTGCCCGTTTTTCACGAAAGCAGTGAATCGTTCACCTAAGCCATAGACGGTTTCACCGACGCCTAAATCGAGACGCTCATACAGATGTGTTTTGCCCTCTTTAGCGTTCTGAACATAGCCATTGGATTTTGCTACGCTGCCAGTAATACGTTCGCCACTGCGTAGAAAGTCTAACGCCCAGTTTTCACCTTTGGTGACTCGCACGCTGAGATTTCCGCTATGCAGCGCGGCAAAACTATGGGTGTCTTCCATCCGAATGAGATGTTCGGTGGAGTGAGTTAAGGGATACTGTGGCCCGCGTTCCACTCGTCCAGCAAAGTGTGCGATGCGTACACCGATCACGCCTTCCTGCGGGGAGAAGAAACGCAGCGTAAACAACGGTGTGTCTAGCTGTGCAGAACGAACGCTCGCGTCGCGTGGGGCGGCATAGACGATCATCTCACGGTCATGTTGTTCCACCTCGAATACATATAATGGGTGGATTAGGCTGAGTCCTTCTTGGATGAGCCAGTTACCGTCACTGATTTTCATGACTTAAGTCCTCTGATGTCTTCATCTCTTGATTAAATTCTTGTTCGTTACGGCGTACACCTGCGGCTAGCTCTTTTAGGATGCGATTGATGAAAGGAGTACGTAGGGTGTAAAGGCGAGCCGCAATCACGGCGCTAAGGAAGTAGCAAATGGCTGGAACCAGCGTGAATAGGGCAATAATGCTGGCCATGGTGGCGCTATTTTGGGTTGCTGCGCCGGATTGGTAGCCTGAGCCCGCGAGCATCCAACCAATCAACGCACCGCCGAGTGCCAGACCCAGTTTTAGAACGAATAACGTACCGGCAAAGCTGATCCCTGTGAGACGTTTTCCGCTTTTCCATTCGCCGTAATCAACCGTATCGGACATCATCACCCACTGAATTGGGGTGACCAACTGATGCAGGATGCCGATGATAAAGATGAATACAAACATGGTGATATTCGCGCCGATAGGTACAAAGAACATCGCTACGCTCAATACCGTTAAAATCGCGTTGGTCCACCAGAATACGCTTACTTTGCATTTCCAATCAGTCAGTGGCTTGGCAGCAGCGCTGCCAAAAAGATTGCCAACGCAGTAAACGGTTAAGAACACGGTAAATACGGGGGGATTGTGAAGTAGGGACAGAAGATTAAACAACGCTGAGCCTTCTGGTGGAGCACCAAGCACATAGGTGACGTAGTACATCATTGCCCCTCCGCGCACAGACACCGCCAAAATATTAAAGATGGTTAGCAGGCCGACGATACGCCATTGATCATTGCGCATGATGTCTCTGAGATCTTCACGCATGCTGCCCTGAATCGCGCCTTCATCGCTAATACGTTCTTTGGTGGTAGCGAAACAGATAGCCAACATGAATACAGCGACAAGGGCGAGTATCGCAATCCCTCCTTGAAAACCGAAAGCCTGATTGCCTTTACCGACGAAATTGACCAGTGGCATCATGAGTACGGTACTTAGCATGCCGCCGGCGGTCGCCAGCACGAAGCGATAGGACTGTAGGGAAATACGCTGTGTTGGATCGGCAGTGATAACGCCGCCTAGTGCGCAATATGGAATGTTGACGACGGTATACATAAGCGTTAGCAGCGTATAAGTACATGCGGCGTAAACCATTTTTGCCGTTAGGCTAAGATCTGGCGTGCTGTAGGCGAAGACACAGACGATGCCGAATGGAATGGCGGCGAATAGCACATAGGGGCGAAACTTCCCCCAGCGGGTACGGGTGCGATCGGCCACCAGACCCATGACGGGGTCGGAAATAGCATCCAGCGCTCGAGCCACTAAAAACATGGTGCCAACGAAGCCGGCTGGAATACCAAAAATATCCGTATAAAAAAACATCATGTAAAACATGACATTATCAAAAACGATATGGCTAGCGGCGTCGCCTAGCCCATAACCGATTTTTTCCCGCATTGACAGAATATGGTTGCTCATATATCCCTCTGAGGCGCATCTAGTGTGAATTCAATACGCCATTTTTAGAGCAAGGATATATCGCTAACCATTGTGTTTTTTGGTTCTGAAATTATGTTTTGTGTTTTATGTGATCAAGGTAACCGGTTTTGAAACAGAGTTATTATAGGGAAAGATGAGACGCAGTTAAGTTATTAGCTGCGTCTATATTTTAGGCGCGCGTACGCCAGAAATCGTAATAGATGTGGTCTACCTGAAAATCAACGTTGGCACTATCGCCGGTCAGCTTCCAGCCTAGATGGAAGGCAAAATCAAAGGCGACGCCCAGACCTTTACCACTCAGTAAGTTGCCGTCTTCAACGATCTTTTCATCCACGTATATACCGTCTTTCACATCCTGATAAAGCTCGCCTGAGCAAGTATAGCGGCGCCCCTTGAGCAGATGATTACCGCCCAGTACGCGGGCAGCGGCAGAACAGATGGGGCAAATCCATTTCCCTGCTTCGTCGTGGCGACGAATGAATTCAACCACTAAGGGGTTCGCGGCAAGATTAACGGTTCCTTCTGGCCCGCCGGGGATCACAACGGCGTCGAAGGTTTCATCCATATTGCGTTCCAGAAGTGCATCGGCAAACATCCGAATATTGTGGTAGCTGGTGATTTCCAACATATCTTGGCAGGCTAACGTGGTGACGCTGATATTAAGGCGGCGCAGCACGTCGATGGTCATGATAGCTTCAGCTTCTTCAAATCCTTTAGCCAACAATACAGCGACTTTCTTAGACATGGTATCTCCTGCAAATTAGGGGCGGTTATTTATGCAGCGAAGAGTACCAAACTTGTACCGATAAAAATAAAACGATGTTTTGAATATGCCATGGGCGTCGCGAAACAAGGATTTATCCTTTAGCATTGCAGGGATTTCGGGGTATAATTGCCGACTCTCTCGATCTCCTAATGGAAGATCATCGTCCCCGGTGGGGCGGCTGGACTTCAAATCCAGTTGGGGCC
>NZ_JAVXIQ010000060.1:0-6175 GCF_036648275.1 Hafnia sp.
TTCATCTACGGGGCTCTTCTTTTTCAGTATCTCCAACCAGAATTTCTTTTAGCGAGCAGCCGTCAGGTTGCGCTTTCCATATTCTCACCTTCATTGAGTGAGAATATTGAGTCGACCACGAATTCCTGCCCAGTGGCACCTAGCGGGTGCCATTTTTTGTTGTATAACCTGATACAGCGAATTTCCCCCACCTCAAAAATCTTCCTCTATACTCTTCAAGTGTGCATTTTATTTACCACTCATAGAACGACGTATCGATGAGTACCGCAGTGATTCTGGAGGCTGAAGTGAACCCATTACACGAAAAACTTAAGAAAAATGAATTCTTTAAAACGGGCTATTTTATTGCCGGTCAATGGCAGGACGCCTCGAATACCTATGAAGTCACAAACCCTGCAACGGGAGAAGTGGTAGCTAAAGTCGCCAATGCAGGACAGAAAGAGACTCAGGCCGCTATTCGCGCAGCGAGTGAAGCGTTGCCCGCGTGGCGCAAAACGACAGCCAAGCAGCGGTCTGAGATCTTGCAAAACTGGTATCACCTGATCGTTGAAAATAAGCCTTTCTTGGCTGAATTGATGGTCGCAGAACAGGGTAAGCCCTTAAAAGAAGCGATGGGCGAAGTGGATTATGCGGCGAGTTTCATTCAGTGGTTTGCCGAAGAAGCTAAACGCGCCAATGGCGAGATCATTCCACCGGTTAAACCGGGATCGCGTATTTGGGCGACGCGTGAGCCTATTGGCGTGGTGGCGGCGATCACACCGTGGAATTTCCCGCTGGCGATGCTGACACGCAAATTAGGTCCGGCTTTGGCGGCTGGCTGCACTGGGCTGATAAAGCCAGCCAATGAAACGCCGCTGTGTGCGTTTGCCTTACTGGCATTGGCACAAAAAGCAGGCGTCCCCGATGGCGTGTTGAACGCGGTTTCAGGTGATACTTTGGCTATCAGCGACGCGATCATGGCGAGCAAAGATGTGCGCAAGATTTCGTTTACTGGCTCGACGGGCGTCGGTAAAACTTTGGTGCGTAACGCTGCGGAAACGATGAAGAAAGTGTCCATGGAGTTGGGGGGCAATGCGCCATTCATCGTCTTTGAAGATGCGGATTTAGAGGCTGCGATCAAAGGTATCATGGCGAACAAATTCCGTAATGCGGGTCAGGTGTGCGTGTGTATTAATCGTATTTATCTGCATGACAGCATATATGACACGTTTGTAAGCCGCTTAGCCGATGAAATACGTAAGCTGAAAGTTGGCAACGGCATGGATGAAGGCGTTAGCGTTGGTCCATTGGTGAGCGAGAAGGGTGTCGATAAGGTTGAACAGCACGTTAAAGATGCATTGGAAAACGGCGGTAAAGTGATGGTAGGAGGTCAGCGCCATGCATTGGGCGGCAACTTCTTCCAGCCAACGCTGATTGCTGAAGCAAACGAAGATATGTTGATGGCCTCGGAAGAGACTTTTGGTCCTGTTGCAGCCTGCTACCGTTTTAAAACGGAAGAGGAAGTGATCAAGCGTGCTAACGATACGCCATTTGGTTTGGCGGCCTATTTCTATACTCAAAATCTGTCACGTGTTTTCCGCGTATCTGAGCTGTTGGAAAGTGGCATGATCGGCATTAACGAATGTTCGGTTTCTACTGAAGTGGCTCCGTTTGGCGGCGTGAAAGAGTCTGGCTTAGGCCGCGAAGGTTCAACGCTGGGCCTTGAGGAATTCATGGAAGTGAAAACACTTCACCTCGGAAATCTATAATCCATTGATGGGTGGATACGATTTTTGTTGAGTATTCACCCACTTTGGCCTCGCTCTGATGGTTTTTCCTATTTGTTCAGCTTATCCCTACTGGTGTTTCCCTATTCAACGATTATGATAAGTACGAAGGCTGCAAATGCAGTTTTGAATCCTTGCCGGTTATCTGGCAGCCAAAAATAAAAAGTGTGGATTCATTTTTGTTTCATTTCTCGCAGTTATTCGTGTTTTAAACCTTTAAGCAATGGTCTGGTGAGGGTGTATGGCAAAGCGTTTATGGACAGGGTTACTGATCATTCTGGCGTTGAGCGGAGTGGCGTTTCTGAACAGCCAAGCGGCCGTCAGCAGTCATGAAGGGAAGTCGGCTTCGGTTTCTACTTCAGAAAGCATTGAACAGTTAACACAGCAGGATCGCGTAGTGAGTTATCTGCGAGAACATCAACGCCTGCCTGATTTTTATATCACGAAAAAACAGGCAAGAGCGGAAGGTTGGGATGCGAGTGCAGGCAATTTGTGTAGTGCGGTTCCTGGTAGAGCGATTGGTGGCGATCGTTTTTCTAATCGCGAAAAGCGTTTACCGCAAAAAGCCAAACGCGTATGGCGAGAAGCGGATATCAATTATCATTGCGGACGTCGTCAGGCAGATCGACTGATCTACTCTAACGATGGACTGATTTATATAACGCGAGATCACTATCGCACGTTCACAAAAATGGAGTGATCAGCATGAATAAAGTTAAATTCGATTTTAATCATATCGCCGATCTTCCGGCTTTTTATCGTCAGTTTAGTCATGAATTTTCCCTTGATAGCGAATTTGGTAACAATCTAGATGCGCTGTGGGATGCGGTGACGGGGGGGATTAAACTTCCGGTCGAAATCGATTTTGTCAATTTTAACGGTCGTAAAAAACGCCGCTTTGCTGCGCTGGTTCTGCTTTTTGAAGAGGCGGAAGAGGAACTCGAAGGGGCGCTGCGTTTTAATATGTTGGAGAAAACGGTCTAATCCGTCGATTTACATATGGCTGCAACAGTGCAGCCTTCAGCGCCAAATGTCGCTGAAAGATGCACTGGCAGAGGCGCCATTACTCGTTTTCTTCAGACAGTTCGCGCAGGTATTGGAAAATCTGGCGGGCTGACTTTGGCGGCTTATTGGTGGCCTTCTCTTTTTTCGCATTACGGATCAGCGAGCGTAGTTGCTGGCGATCGGCTTGCGGATAGAGTTCCAGAACCAGCGAGATAGCATCGTCGCCTTCGTCGATCAAACGATCGCGGATCTGTTCTAATTTATGGAACAGAGCAACCTGCTGGTTGTGACGGTTGTTGAGCTTGTCTAATGCAATCTGGATTGGCTCAGGGTCACGCTGACGCAGCATTTTACCAATCAGCTGTAGCTGACGGCGACGGCCTTCCTTTTTGATGCGCTGTGCCAATTCAACTGCGGCACGTAGATCGGCATCCAGCGGGATTTTATCCAGCGCATTTTTGCCTAGATCGACCAACTCTGCGCCCAGATCTTTCAGGGCTTCGGCATCACGTTTAATTTCGCTTTTGCTGACCCAGATGATCTCGTCATCTTCGTCTTTATCAATATCGTTTTCGGGTACTTCGTCTAACCAGTCTTCGTCTGGATGCTTCTGCATATCTGATTCCTTAAAAAAAGACGCTAATCCTATCAGGTTGTGCAGGATTCATGTTGAATGATTTACATGAAATTAAGGAGATCATGTCTATCGCAAATTTGTTTCTATTTTATCACTGTTACCTGTTCGAGCGCAGCCTGAGCTAAAAAACCGGATCGGCTTTTATATTCAGGATGTAAGGCAACGACGCGATCGATTCTGGCAATCAATGACTTAGGGAGCGTGACGTTAATCTTTTCTACGCCGCCCATGAGGCGAGTAACATCAACCTCGACGATAGCCCAGATGTATTCCTGATATTCAGCTTTGTTTGATAAATCTTCGATTTTTGATGGCATTGGAAAATCGGCTTCCATTTCAACCAGCAATTCAATATGACTAATGATTGCTTGCTTGGCGTTAGCTATCGCTTCATCGAGCGTATCACCGGCAGAGAAACACCCCGGTAAATCAGGCACGGTTACACCGTAAGCATGGTGTTGATCTCCGGATTCAATAGCAATGGGATAAAGCATAGGAAACCTCTTGGTGGTGAAGCTAAAGCCCAGCCTGTTGCCGGATGCTTTTTACGGTATTGGCGGGGAGATCTTTTTTAGGATGAGGAATCGTCACTAGCCCCGTTTTGTTGGGGTGAGTGAAGTGATGATGGCTTCCCTTCACCCTTTTAAGGATTCACCCGTCAGCCATGATTTCAGCGATCAGCATCCTGCTATTCATTATAGCCACTGACTCCCTAAATATGAGGGTTATAATAACCCTGCGAGCCGGTTAACACAATTTATCGTCGCGTAGCGCGTCTAAAAGTGAGTAGTGAATACGATCTTGAGGTAAAGAACCCCACTTAATTTTACTTTTGTCTAAGTTATACGGTCGGTGATCCGTAAGCGTTGGCAGTTTTGCGTGGGTTTCAGCGATTGTGCGAAATTGATCTCAGTTCCTGATAAACTCAGAGTTAATTTAGTTTTAGAAACTGGCACCGTTTTAGGTGCCAATCATAACGGCCTACGGCGATGATTGCGCCGGTGGTTTAATCCATTTCTGATAATTATGGCAGATTGATGAAAGTAATCACTCAGGTTGCAGAACAACGCAAGACGCTGGAAAACGCCGTAGCACAGGCGTTAGAACTGGCTAAAGCCGGCGCGGATGCCGCCGAAGTGGCCGTCACCAAAACCACGGGCATTAGCATCAGTACTCGTTTTGGTGAAGTTGAAAATGTTGAATTCAACAGCGATGGCGCGTTGGGGATCACCGTTTATCATCAGCAACGTAAGGGGAGCGCATCCTCAACGGATCTTAGCCCAGACGCTATTGCTCGTACGGTACAGGCTGCGCTGGATATTGCACGCTATACTTCACCCGATCCTTTTGCCGGTCCTGCAGATAAGGAGTTACTGGCATTTGATGCGCCGGATCTCGATCTGTTTCATCCTGCCGAATTAGATGCAGAACGTGGTATTGAACTGGCTGCGCGCGCTGAGCAGAGCTCGTTGAAATTTGACCCGCGTATTACCAATACCGAAGGCGGTAGTTTTAACAGTCACTATGGCATTAAAGTTTTTGGCAATAGCCACGGTATGCTGCAAAGCTACAGCTCCAGTCGTCATTCGCTCTCTAGCTGTGTTATCGCCGAGCATGACGGCGATATGGAACGTGACTATGCCTATACCATCGCCCGTGACATTAACGATCTGAAAAGCCCTGAGTGGGTAGGGGAAGAGTGCGCGCGCCGCACGCTCTCCCGCTTGGCGCCACGCCGCTTGCCGACGATGGAAGCGCCAGTCATGTTTGCGGCTGAGGTGGCAACCGGTCTGTTTGGCCATTTAGTCGGTGCCATCAGCGGTAGCAGTGTGTATCGCAAATCGACGTTCTTGCTCGACAGTCTAGGTAAGCAAATTCTGCCTGAATGGTTAACCATCAATGAACAGCCACATTTACTGAAAGGGATGGCTTCTACACCGTTTGATAGCGAAGGGGTACGTACCGTTGAACGCAATATTGTGGAGAATGGCGTATTACAGACTTGGCTGATGACCAGCTATTCAGCGCGTAAGCTGGGTATGCAAAGTACTGGGCATGCTGGTGGGATCCATAACTGGCGTATCAAAGGGCAAGGTTTAGGCTTCGAAGATATGCTGAAAAAAATGGGCACTGGTTTCTTGGTTACTGAGCTGATGGGGCAAGGCGTAAGCGGTGTCACCGGCGACTATTCCCGTGGTGCAGCAGGTTTCTGGGTCGAGAATGGTGAAATCCAATATCCGGTCAGCGAAGTGACGATTGCGGGTAACCTGAAAGATATGTGGTCGAATCTGGTCACCCTTGGTGATGATATAGAACTGCGTAGCAATATTCAGTGTGGTTCTGCGCTGCTGGAAGCAATGAAGATAGCGGGAGAATAGAGGGACATGCATTTCATCTAGGGCATCTGAATTTATGCATCAACGGTGAAAGGTTTCGTCCGCCCGTCAGCATTTGTGTTTCCATGAAACCGCTGGCGTAGGCGTCCGACGAGAGGTTACCAGCGCGTAACCTCTCGACTCTCGCGCCTTTTTACCGCGTCGTTTGGCCGACCGGTCTCAGAGCGCACATCCTGTACGCCCTCGACCTACCGCCATCTTCCCTGATGGCGGTTCTAGGATGCATTCTTTCAACACGAAAATGCGTCAGAACCTTTCTATGTAAAAATGGTGAAAGTTTTCGTCCGCCCGTCAGCATTTTTGTTTCCATGACACTGCTGGCGTAGGCGTCCGACGAGAGGTTACCAGCGCGTAACCTCTCGACTCTCGCG
>NZ_JAVXIQ010000061.1:0-5982 GCF_036648275.1 Hafnia sp.
ACTGAAGAATCTCCGGGTGAAATCGAGCTGTATCAGGGCCGTTCATTCAAATCTTACCGTGGCATGGGTTCACTGGGGGCAATGTCTAAAGGTTCTTCTGACCGTTATTTCCAGAGCGATAATGCCGCAGACAAATTGGTTCCTGAAGGTATTGAAGGCCGCGTTGCATACAAAGGCCATCTGAAAGCGATCATTCACCAGCAAATGGGCGGTCTGCGCTCATGTATGGGGCTGACCGGTTGCGCCACGATTGATGAACTGCGTACTAAAGCAGAATTCGTTCGTATCAGCGGTGCAGGCATTCAGGAAAGCCACGTTCACGATGTGACCATCACTAAAGAGTCACCGAACTACCGTATGGGATCGTAATTCTGAATGTCGAGGCGGGAACGTATTGCAGGTTCTCGCCGTTCGGTATTTAGTCACCTATTTTCGTTTTTTGGCTATTTATTTTTCTAAACAAGGCCTTACATGACTCAAAATATTCATAAGCATCGCATTCTGATTCTGGATTTCGGCTCCCAGTACACCCAGCTTCTGGCGCGTCGTGTTCGCGAAATCGGCGTATATTGCGAACTGTGGGCGTGGGACGTCACCGAAGAGCAGATCCGCGAATTTAATCCAAGCGGTATTATTCTGTCCGGTGGTCCAGAAAGCACCACTGAGAACAATAGCCCACGAGCGCCAGAATATGTGTTTACTGCTGGTGTGCCTGTGTTTGGCGTGTGCTACGGCATGCAGACCATGGCGATGCAGTTGGGTGGCCATGTAGAAAGCTCTAACGAACGTGAATTTGGCTATGCGCAGGTAGAAGTTACCGCACACAGCAAAATGTTTGATGATATCAAAGACTCCCTGACCAAAGACGGCACGCCAGTGCTCGATGTCTGGATGAGCCACGGCGATAAAGTGACCGCTATCCCTTCTGATTTTGTCACCGTCGCCAGCACCGAAACCTGTCCTTATGCCATCATGGCAAACGATGAAAAGCGTTTCTACGGCGTACAGTTCCACCCTGAAGTGACTCATACCCATCAAGGGCAGCGCATGCTTGAGCGTTTCATTCTGGATATCTGTGGTTGCGAAGCGCTGTGGACGCCAGCGACGATCATTGAGGATGCGGTCGTGCGACTGCGTGAGCAGGTCGGTGAAGACGAAGTGATCTTAGGCTTGTCCGGCGGCGTTGACTCCTCTGTGACAGCTTTGCTGCTGCATCGTGCTATCGGCAAGCGTCTGACCTGTGTCTTCGTTGACAACGGACTGCTGCGCCTGAATGAAGGTGAGCAGGTAATGGACATGTTCGGCGATAAATTCGGCCTGAATATTATCCATGTTAAAGCCGAAGATCGCTTCCTGAATGCGCTGGCTGGCATCAACGATCCAGAAGCCAAGCGTAAAACTATCGGCCGCGTATTCGTTGAAGTGTTCGACGAAGAAGCGTGCAAGCAGCCTAACGTTAAGTGGTTGGCACAGGGCACCATCTATCCTGATGTGATTGAGTCCGCAGCGTCAGCAACCGGTAAAGCTCACGTGATCAAGTCTCACCACAACGTTGGCGGTTTGCCGAAAGAGATGAAGCTGGGTCTGGTTGAGCCGCTAAAAGAGCTGTTCAAAGACGAAGTGCGTAAGATCGGCCTAGAACTGGGTCTGCCATACGACATGCTGTACCGCCATCCGTTCCCAGGTCCAGGCTTGGGCGTGCGTGTACTGGGTGAGGTCAAGAAAGAGTACTGTGACCTGCTGCGTCGTGCGGATGCGATCTTCATTGAAGAACTGCATAAGGCTGATCTGTATAACAAAGTGAGCCAGGCATTTACCGTATTCCTGCCGGTTCGCTCTGTTGGCGTAATGGGCGATGGCCGTAAATATGATTGGGTCGTTTCTCTGCGTGCGGTAGAAACCATCGACTTCATGACCGCGCATTGGGCGCACCTGCCATATGACTTCTTGGGGCGTGTATCCAACCGCATCATCAACGAAGTGAACGGCATTTCCCGCGTAGTGTACGATATCTCCGGTAAACCACCGGCTACGATTGAGTGGGAATAGTGCTCGGCCACGAGTAACGATGTGAGTCGGTAGCAAACATCTTAAGCCCTCTGAGAGATCAGAGGGCTTTCTTGTTTCTAGCGGCGATAGCGAAGGCTGAACATCGGATTTTTTGATACCAGTTTGGCACCACTTTGGTGAAAAATAGCGTCGTTATTCTCTCGCTATTTTCGTGTGATTCGTGAACTTCGTGAGAGCGGTGGGCTCTAACCAAAATCACTTCTGGACAACGTGAATCATGGGATAGAGTGCCCGATGGCGTTGTTGATACAGTTTTTTAGGTGCCAACAAAATATCTTCAGGGAACACGAATGCCACATTTTGATTTGTCCTCAAATGGAAACCCGTTTCGCACACTATCGTTAGCGGCACTTATTGCGGCAGCGCTGGTTTTTCCGCAGAGTAGTTTTGCTTGTGGGCCAGACTTTCCTAACCGTTTACTGCTCAATCGTAACGATACTCTTCTGTCGATGCCGGAAGGCAATTTTGTATTTGAAGCTAGCCGACTCGTGCCTGTAGACAAGCAATTACCACTTTGGAAAGCACCTGTATCGTCAACACTCGGCACGTCATCGAAACCTGTTCCGTTGTCGCCAGAACAACGAATCATTGCTGATATGCGACAAACTCACAGCGTTGAGGCTGCTTCGGCAATCGATGCGAAGAGCCTATCGAACGCAGCACGCCTGTATACGTTGGGTGCCGTGGCTTTTGGAGAAAAAGATCCTCGTGCATCGGAATATTTTCAGCAGGTTCTGGCTCTCCCCGTTGCTGAGCAGGGAGAATGGGGACTACGGGCGCAATATTCACTGGGGCGCGTGCAGATGAACGATTATGGTACGCCGGAAGACGTATCTGGATTGAACACGCCACCAGCGTCGCACCCCAAAAAAGAGCAGCTTGAGCAAGCTCTGGCTTCCTTCCAGCAAGTGATTGATAACGTGAAAAGCGGGGCTGTTGATCCAGAACAACTGGCGCTGAGTAGCCTAGGGCAGCAGGCGCGTATTCATTTATGGCTTGGAGACATAATCCCTGCAACACAGTTATATGCACAGCAAGCGGCTCAGGGCGATACCGATGGCGGGCTTTCACTGATGTATATCTCCGGCTATCTGATTAGACCAGAAAATAGGGATGTGCTTAAGCAGGCCATTAGCGATCCATTGGTGCAGCAGTTGGTGACTATCGAACTGTTTGCTCGTAGCAGTAATTTGCAGATGGGGAACACCAAGCCAGAACAGACTATTGCTCCGATCCTCGCGTTACTGATGGATTCAGTGAAAAGTGGCTTCCGCGGTAGCGATCGTTTAGCTGCGTTAGCTTATCGTTCCGGACAATATACGATGGCTGCCAGCCTGCTGAAGAACGCTGGCGACGGGGGATTAGCGTGGTGGCTACGTGCCAAGATGGCTCTACGTGATGGTGATGTGAAGTCTGCCACCGAGGCCTATGCCAAGGCGGCTTCCGCATTCCCTTCGGATGAAAGCTGGGGGCTACAGCGTAATGATGATTATGCGCCAGAAATGATCACTCCAGTTTGCCGAGTTTCTGGTGAGCAGTCCATTCTGGCACTGAATCGTGGCGATTATCTGCAAGCCATGGCTTTTATGTATCAAGGTAAAGAAAACTATTGGGCGGATGTGGCTGATATCGCTGAACGAGTGCTAACCATTGATGAATTGAAACGCTTTGTTGATGAACACATACCTGCACCTAGCACACCATTGAAGCCCATTAATCCGGATGGGTACAGCGATCACCAGATCACGCAGGATGAAAAACTGCGTGACTTGCTAGCACGAAGAATGATGCGGGCTGGGCGCTATCAGGAAGCGGTGAACTACTTTGCGTTCCCAGCTTATCGTCAGTTTGCGCAGGAATTTGTTGATAGTATAAATGCTGCCAAAAATAAAACGTCTGACAAGAGAGCCAAGGCCAAAGCCTATTATCACGCTGCCACATTACTGCGAAAGCAGGGGTTGGAGTTTATGGGCTATGAAATGACGCCGGACTACGCTATTTATGGCGCTGGTATTTCTTATCTGGGGGATGCATTCGATACTCGTGATTTACAGCATAAAAGCTGGATCAACGTGGCTGAGGCAAGTCGGGCCGTGAAATCATTGCCAGAGGCGGACAATCACTTCTTGCATTACCGCTGGCGAGCGGTGGACTTAGCTCAGAAAGCAGCCAATTTATTGCCACCGAAAAGTCAGGCTTATGCTGCCGTATTGTGTAATGCCACAAGCTGGGTGATTGCATACGATACGAAGACGAGCCGAGCATTGTACCAACGCTATATCAAGAATGGCTCGTATTATGACTGGGCAGCCAAGTTTGGCGAGAATTGTCCTGAACCGCAGTTTTAAGCGTAGTGCCGCGATCGAGAATGAATCCAGTGTTTGAAAACTTCGAGGGGGAGGGGGACAGGTAAAACGTTCCTGATATCCTCTTAACGCGCGACTTTGAAGCGTTCACGCTGCATATTTAAGTAGCCGCATTGTGCGGCTACTTAATGGATAAAGATTACTTCATCTTCACAAAACAGCGGCGCGCGGCGTCGATGGTCTTTTGTATATCTTCCTGAGAATGCGCCAGTGACATAAAGCCCGCTTCAAACGCTGATGGTGCGAAGTACACGCCTTCTTCCAGCATCAGATGGAAGAACTGCTTAAAGCGGTCTACGTCGCAGCGAGTGACGTCGGCATAGCAGGTTACGGTTTCTTGATCGGTAAAGAAAATCCCGAACATGCCGCCCACGTGGTTAACCACTAATGGAATGCCTTCTTTTTGCGCGGCGTTTAACAGGCCGGAAGCCAGATTGTCGGTCAGCTCAGTCAGCTGTGGATAGATCCCCGGCTGAGAAATCTCATTCAGACAGGCAAATCCAGCCGCCATCGCGACCGGGTTACCTGATAGCGTCCCCGCCTGATAAACCGGGCCCGTTGGTGCCAGAGCTTCCATGACATCGCGACGACCACCAAATGCGCCCACTGGCATACCACCACCGATGATTTTCCCTAAGCAGGTGAGATCTGGTGTTACACCGTAATAATCCTGAGCTCCCGCTAGTGCCACGCGGAAACCGGTCATGACTTCGTCAATGATCAACAAGGCGCCATATTGGTCACACAGCTCACGCAGACCTGGTAGGAATTCAGGCAGAGGTGGAATGCAGTTCATGTTGCCGGCGACGGGCTCAACGATAATACAGGCGATGTCGTTAGGATATTGCTTGAACGCCTGCATGACAGATTCTACGTCGTTATAGGTGCAGGTCAGCGTATGTTTAGCAAAGTCAGCGGGAACGCCTGGAGAGTTTGGCTGGCCTAGCGTCAGTGCGCCGGAGCCCGCTTTAACCAAAAGGTGATCTGCGTGGCCGTGGTAGCAGCCTTCAAATTTGATAATTTTGTCGCGACCGGTAAAACCACGCGCCAAACGAATGGCGCTCATGGTGGCTTCGGTCCCTGAGTTCACCATGCGAACCATGTCCATACTTGGCACCAAGTCGGTAACCAATTGGGCCATTTTCACTTCCATTTCCGTCGGCGCGCCGAAGCTCAAACCACGGCCTACGGCTTCCAGAACGGCTTCGCGGATCGCTGGGTGGTTGTGGCCGAGAACCATTGGCCCCCATGAGCCAACGTAGTCGATATAGGCTTTACCATCGGCATCGTACAGGTAAGCGCCATCTGCGCGCTCGATAAACAAAGGCACGCCACCAACGCCGGTGAAGGCGCGAACGGGGGAGTTTACGCCACCCGGAATTAGCTCTTTTGCCTGAGCGTACAGACTTTCAGACTTACTCATAAATCGGCTCCTGACCTGTGCTGAATGTAAAAAGTCGCGTCTATTCTAAAGAAGTCGCCGCAGAGATGAAATGAAGAAAAGCTCAAGCTAAGGGATTGAACAGAATTCAAACGTTCTTATCTC
>NZ_JAVXIQ010000062.1:0-5462 GCF_036648275.1 Hafnia sp.
CACATAAAACACTTACCCTCCTAAGTAAAAGCCACCTCCACCCTAAATCCTCCGCTTTCCCCGTCACTAAAGCTAGCCGTCATCCCATGCAATGTCGCGATGCGTTGCACGATGGAAAGCCCTAGACCGCTGCCCGTTTTTTCTTGACCAGGTGGGCGGAAGAAGCGTTCGCCGATGCGTTTTAGATACTCGGGGCTGACGCCGGGGCCGTTGTCTTCGACGCTGAAATGCGTTGCGGTTAACGTGATTTTGACCGTGCTGCCGCGTGGGCTGTAGCGGATGGCGTTATCCAGCAGATTACGTACCAGCAGTGCCAGTAACAGCGGCTGAGCGCGGCGAGGCGGCGGTGTTTGGCGAATATCCAACATCAGTTCCACACCGTTGGCCTGCGCCTTATGGTAGTTATCCATTACGCCGGTTTGCAGGATATCCGCGATGGCGATCTCCTGTACGTCATCCAAGCCAGACAATGAATCCAAGCGTGAAAGCGTGAGCAACTGATCGACCACTCGCGTTGCGCGATCGATACCTTCTGTGAGGTTCGTCAACGCGTGCTCGCGCATAGCGGTATCATCTCCGGCGAGCTGAGCAACTTCGGTCTGTACTTTCAACGCGGCCAGCGGACTGCGTAGTTCATGAGCCGCATCGGAGGTAAATCGACGCTCCCTTACCAGCATTTCACCCGTTCGAGCAAATAGGCTGTTAAGCGCTTCAACCAACGGCTTCACTTCACTCGGGAGTGACAGCAATGGTAACGGCGTTTCATCTTCTGGCTGACGTTGGTGCAACCGTTTTGCTAAGCGCTTGAGCGGTGCGAGTTCGCGAGTGACTAACCAAATCAGCAGCAAAATCATGATGGGAAGGGCGATAATCCATGGCACAAGCTGCGCTTTAACGATATCAATCGCCATATCGTGGCGATAATCCCACTCTTGCCCAACCACGACGCGGTATTTGCCGTCGGGAGTGGTTAGCCATACTAAACGCCACAGATCTTTATCGCCTTGCAACTGGTCGTCGGTGAAGCCGTCGCGTCGGTAGTGATATTGCAAATCGGGGCCGTTGTCTCCATCGTTCAGCACCATTTTTCCGTCAGTGGTGAAAATGGCAAAGGTGAGCGCGTCATCGTCCAAATCGCCATGGCTGTGGCGCACGATCTTTTTGCTACGCGGTAGCTGTGGGCTTTTAAGCGTAAGATCGCTGATGTTGAGCGCCGTTAGGCGTTTGGCAAACAGCATTTGCTGAGTATCAAAGAGCTCATCGATGTTATTGCGGGTTTGATTCCACGCCAACAGACTCGCGCAGACCCAAGTAATGGTGATGAGTAGGATGAACCCGATGATCAACCGCAGTCGCAGGCTAAGCGTGAGCGATTTCATGTTGCTTCTCCCAGCGTGTAGCCGATGCCGTGAACGGTTCGAATAAAGCTGCTGCCGAATTTTTTACGTAAATGATGGATATGAACCTCAATGGCATTGCTGGAGACATCGTCGTCCCAGTTATAAATTTTTTCTTCGATGAGCGGACGGGGTAACACGCGTCCTTCGTTGCGTAGCAGCAGTTCGAGCAACGCAAACTCCTTCGGCTTTAAATAGATCGCTTCACCCTCGAGAGTGACGGTGAGATTAATGGGATCGAGTGAAACCGGGCCGTGAGTTAATGTGGTTTGAACTTGTCCGTGACGGCGGCGGATCAGCGCCTGTAAACGAGCGGCGACCTCAATGAGTGCAAAAGGCTTACACAGATAGTCATCAGCACCCTGTTGCAGTCCTGCAACGCGTTGCTCCAAGGCGTCACGTGCGGTGAGGATGAGTACCGGCTCGTCGTGTCCGTTTTGTCGCCATTTGCGCAGGATATCTAATCCGTCCATACCCGGCAGGCTGAGGTCGAGTACCACAGCATCGTAAGGCGCAGAATCTAACGCGTTGAGTCCTTGCTTACCTTCGGTAAACCAATCGACGCTAAACCCCATCTTTATTAAACCTGCTTTGATACCGTCGCCGATCAGTTTGTCATCTTCAATGAGTAATACCCGCATAACCGTGTCCTTTATGCTGCGCTGTATGGTTTTATCTAACTATTTGGCAAGGGCTTTGTACAGCCTAACACTGCGCGGATCCAGCCTAATAGGCAGTTTTTAAAAATATAATTGGTTAAACTGTATGCTTAAGATCTTGTTAAGAACTCTTTGGTGTAATGCTTTCCGAAGAGCAAAAACAGCAACTGTTTCTGCAGAGATTAATACAATAAAGAGAGAGAAAAATAATGAAAAAGACAGCAGCTTTATTAGCCATCCTTGCCGTATGTAGTGCGCCTGTTCTGGCTCAGAACGGTGGCTTTGTAGACCCGAACGCACCGGCCACTCAAACTACGCAAACAACTCAGGCAGCCGGTGGTTTCAATGGCCCTAGCGCAGGAGCGATGACCGTAGAGAAAGCCAAAACGATGAGTGACGATACTTGGGTGACCCTGCGCGGTAACATCGAGCAACGTATCGGCGGCGATCACTACACCTTCCGTGATGCAAGCGGCACCATGAACGTGGATATCGACCACAAACGCTGGAATGGGCAAACCATTACCCCGAAAGATACCGTTGAGCTGCAGGGGAAAATTGATAAAGATTGGAACTCTGTTGAATTAGATGTGAAGCAGATTACCAAAGTAAAATAGTGATTATCGCTGAAAGGGCTGGAGATTCTCTCCGGCCCTTTTTTTATGGGAAAACTAAATCGTTAATGCGAGTCGGGTACCCTGATCGATTGCGCGGCGAGCATCTAGCTCACGAGCGACATCGGCACCGCCGATGAGATGGACGGTTTTTCCCATATTTTGTAGCGGGGCCAGCAGCGCCTGCTGTGATTCCTGACCGGCGCAAATAATCACATTATCAACGGGTAGGCACTCTATTTGCCCATCTCGAATGAGGTGGAGACCATGTTCATCAATATGATGATATTGGGCACCGTTTATCATGATTACGCCACGTTTTTGCAGACTAACGCGATGGATCCATCCGGTCGTTTTCCCCAATCCTTCACCGACT
Source organism: Hafnia sp. (assembly GCF_036648275.1). Taxonomy (NCBI): domain Bacteria; kingdom Pseudomonadati; phylum Pseudomonadota; class Gammaproteobacteria; order Enterobacterales; family Hafniaceae; genus Hafnia; species Hafnia sp. The sequence continues at coordinate 3,047 of NZ_JAVXIQ010000062.1, forward strand.
TTGCTGGTTTTGCGTTGCAGCAAATAGATTTTTCGTGGGCTGTGCGTTGGATGCATCCCATCCTTAGCCAATCCGCCACGCTGTTTTAGCTGCAAATCAATTCCCCACTCTTCGGCGAAAGCCGCGCTGTTTAAGCTGGTGGATTGCCCAAACTGGCTGAGATACTCCGCGGTATCGAATCCGATCCCGCCTGCGCCAATAATCGCGACCCTTTTACCGACCGGTAGTTTATCGCGCAAAACCTGCGTGTAGCTGAGAACGTGTGGCATATCGCTACCCGGCAGATCTAAATGGCGTGGCACGATCCCCGTTGCGAGGATCACTTCATCGAATTCACTTAGATCCGCGGCTTCTACGCGCTGCCCCAAGCGTTGCTGAATATTGTGGATAATCAGCAGCCGTTTGAAATAGCGCAGAGTTTCATGGAACTCCTCTTTGCCGGGGATCTGTTTGGCGATATTAAATTGACCACCAATTTGATTGTCAGCGTCGAACAAGGTTACGTGATGTCCACGCTGGGCGGCGGTGGTGGCAAAGGCTAATCCTGCGGGACCTGCGCCTACCACGGCGAGCCGTTTAGGTTTCTCGGTGGCGGTGAGCACCAGTTCAGTTTCATGGCAAGCACGAGGGTTAACTAGACATGAGGTGAGCTTGTGCTCAAAAATTTGGTCTAAACAGGCCTGATTGCAGCCGATGCAGACGTTGATCTCATCGACTCGTCCGCTTGCCGCTTTTTGCACAAAGGCAGGATCGGCCAAGAATGGGCGAGCCATAGAAACCATATCCGCACACCCATCGGCCAGCACGGCTTCCGCAACGTCTGGATGATTGATGCGGTTGGTGGTGATAAGCGGAATCGACACTTTCCCCATCAGACGGCGTGTTACCCAGCTAAATCCTGCACGCGGCACCATGGTCGCGATGGTTGGAATGCGAGCTTCATGCCAGCCAATACCGGTGTTAATTAATGTCGCCCCTGCGTGTTCCACCTGAACGGCTAACTGCTCGATCTCTTTCCAGTCCGAACCTTCCTCGACTAAATCCAGCATCGATAATCGATAGATGATGATGAACTCTCGTCCAACGGCGGCGCGCACACGGCGCACACATTCCACCGCGAAACGCATACGGCGCATGAAATCGCCGCCCCATTCATCATCGCGCTGATTGGTGCGAGCCGCTAAAAACTGATTAATGAGATAGCCTTCTGAGCCCATGATTTCCACGCCGTCATAGCCTGCATGCTGTGCCAAACGTGCACACTGGGCAAAATCAGACAGCGTTTGTTGGATCATATCTTCCGTCATTTCAATGGGCGGATAAGGGTTGATGGGGGCTTGAATGGCTGAAGGCGCATGAGGTTGAGGCTGATAGCTATAACGACCAGTATGCAGAATTTGCAGGGCTATTTTTCCACCTGCCTGATGCACCGCATCGGTAATAATTTTATGATGCGGGATCTGATTCTCATGATCGAAAATAGAGGCACCGGCATGAACCACGCCGTGCTGATTCGGGGAGATACCGCCAGTCACGATTAAGCCTACGCCCGCACGTGCACGTTCGGCATAAAATGCGGCCAAGCGTGCGCTGCCATTAGGATGCTCTTCTAGCCCAGTGTGCATCGAACCCATCAGAACTCGATTCTTCAAGGTTGTAAACCCGAGATCCAATGGGGCAAGCAGGTGAGGGTAGTGGTTCATGCGGCTTTCCTTATTTCGCGCAGGCTAAACGGTAGCTTTCTGGTCGGATGAGTTCTTTAAATCTAGTCTCTCCACGTTGCTTTGAAAGTTGTATGTTAATGAAGTGTGATTGTTCTCAACATTGTTGCGGTGCAAGAGTGAAAACAGTGACCTGCATCAATCATTTACCCTAGTGTCTATTCTGATATGGAGATAAGCATGAGTCGTGTTTTACTGGTTGTTGATATGCAAAAGGGCGTTTTTTCAACTCCGAGAATGGATCGCATTGGTCGCGTAGAACGAATTAATCAACTGAGTCGCGCTGCTGAACGGGTGATTTTTATACTTCATAATGAAGCTGACCTCCCGCTAGGCAGCGATGAATGGGAACTGTTACCCGAACTCTTCCAACCGGAAGACAGTATCTATGTGGATAAAACGGCCTGTGATGCATTTTATCGCACCACGCTCGCGGATGAACTAGCGGCTCTGGATGCAAAACACATCACGATTTGTGGCTGTGCAACGGATTACTGCGTTGATACTACTATCAAAAATGCCGCTAGCCGTGGTTATGCTCTAACCATCGCCAGCGACGCCCACACCACCGCCGATCGCGGGTCTCTGAAAGCCGAACAGCTGATCCCTTATTTCAATGAGGTATGGGCAACGTTAGCCATTCCCGGAAACCGAATTGAAGTAAAAACCACCGCAGATATTTTGCAGGAATGGGG
>NZ_JAVXIQ010000063.1:0-4618 GCF_036648275.1 Hafnia sp.
TGGCCGAATTGTTCCCTGATTATTCACGATCTCGTATAAAAGAGTGGATCCTTGACGATCGCGTCAAGGTTAACGGGAAAATTATCAACAAGCCAAAAGAAAAAGTGCTCGGTGGCGAAGAAATTGCCATTGATGCGCTAATTGAGGAAGAAGCTCGCTGGGAACCGCAGAATATTCCATTAGATATCGTTTATGAAGATAGCGATATTTTGGTGATCAATAAACCGCGTGACTTAGTTGTTCATCCAGGAGCCGGTAATCCTGATGGTACGATCCTGAATGCTTTACTGTATTACTATCCAGAAATTGTAGACGTACCGCGTGCGGGTATTGTTCATCGTTTGGATAAAGATACTACGGGTCTGATGGTGGTGGCTAAAACCGTTCCTGCCCAGACGCGTTTGGTTGAAGCGCTACAGGCTCGCGAAATTACGCGTGAATATGAAGCGGTAGCAATTGGTACGATGACGGCAGGCGGAACGGTGGAAGAGCCTATTTCACGCCATCCAACCAAACGTACTCACATGGCCGTTCACCCGATGGGGAAACCTGCGGTGACGCATTACCGTATTATGGAGCATTTCCGTGCTCATACACGTCTGCGTTTGCGCTTGGAAACCGGCCGTACTCACCAGATCCGTGTGCATATGTCGCATATTAGCCATCCGCTGGTAGGCGATCCGTTATATGGCGGCCGTCCTCGTCCACCAAAAGGTGCTTCGGAAGAGTTTATTACCATTTTGCGTGGCTTTGATCGTCAGGCACTGCACGCAACGATGCTGCGTTTATACCATCCTATCAGCGGTATTCAGATGGAGTGGCATGCGCCATTGCCTCAGGATATGGTCGATTTGATTTCAGCATTGCAGGCCGATACTGAAGAGTTCAAAGACGAAATGGATTGGCTATGAGTGTGTTGATCACACCTTTGTGGCCAGCACCAAACAACGTTGTTGCATTTAACACCACCCGAAAGGGTGGGGTTAGCGTTCATCCCTACGATGCTTTAAATCTGGGGACGCACGTTGGTGATGATGTCACTGTTGTGGTAGAGAACCGACGCCTGTTGAAGGACATTATCGCTGCTCCAACGGAGCCATTCTGGTTAGAGCAGGTGCATGGCACTCGTGTTTTGCGTTTAGATGAGAATAGCGATCGCGCTGATAATCAGGCTGATGCCTCTTATACTAATATCGCAGGGCAGGTTTGTGCGGTAATGACCGCTGACTGCCTGCCTGTTCTCTTTTGTAATCGTCAGGGAACAGAAGTTGCCGCTGCGCATGCTGGCTGGCGTGGTTTATGCGACGGCGTATTGGAGCAAACACTGGCATGCTTTGATTCTTCTCCAGAAGATATTCTTGCTTGGTTTGGACCTGCGATTGGCCCGACTGCGTTTGAAGTCGGGGGCGAGGTTCGCGAAAAGTTCATTGAGCAAGACGCTGATGCGGAACGGGCTTTTACTGAGCATGGCGAAAAATATTTAGCTGATATTTATCAGTTGGCGCATTTACGCTTGCGTCGTGCTGGTGTTCAGACAATCTCTGGTGGCGATCTATGCACTGTCAGCGATAAATCGCGTTTCTTTTCTTATCGTCGCGAGCCCGTTACCGGGCGAATGGCCGCGTTGATTTGGTTTCGATAGCCTTATTTTTTAAGGCTTTTGTGATTCACTAATCCTCATTTCCAAAAACTGTACTTAATGTTTGCCACTTGACTCATAACAAAAAGTAGTCATTTTCGTGCTAATTGACCTTGAAAAGTGTTGAGTAGACCTTACATATTCTTCAGTAGAAACTTTGACACGTCTTGGAGGAATTATGCGTCTGGATCGCTTAACAAGTAAGTTCCAGCTTGCCCTCGCTGACGCCCAGTCACTCGCACTTGGGCGTGATAACCAATTTATAGAGCCGGTACATCTGATGAGCGCGTTGCTCAATCAGGATGGGGGCACGGTTCGACCATTATTAACCTCTGCTGGTGTTAATACCGCGAGCTTACGTCAGGAGCTTGAACAAGCTATCTCCCGTTTGCCGCAGGTTGAAGGCGCTGGTGGAGATGTTCAGCCATCGAACGAACTGATTCGTGTTCTGAACCTGTGCGATAAGCTGGCACAAAAACGCAATGACACTTTTATCTCGTCTGAGCTGTTTGTTCTTGCTGCGTTAGAAGATCGCGGCAATTTAGGCGATATCTTGAAAGCTGCAGGTGCCAACGTTCAGAAAGTCAGTACCGCCATTGAACAAATGCGTGGAGGTGAGAAAGTGGATGATGCGAATGCCGAAGATCAACGTCAGGCATTGAAAAAATACACCGTCGATCTGACCGAGCGTGCCGAACAAGGCAAACTCGATCCGGTGATCGGCCGTGATGAAGAAATTCGTCGTACTATTCAGGTATTGCAGCGCCGTACTAAAAACAACCCTGTTCTCATTGGTGAACCGGGTGTGGGTAAGACCGCTATTGTTGAAGGTTTAGCGCAGCGAATTATTAATGGTGAAGTTCCAGAAGGACTGAAGAACAAACGTGTTCTCTCCTTAGATATGGGCTCACTGATTGCTGGGGCTAAATTCCGTGGTGAGTTCGAAGAACGACTGAAAGCCGTATTAAGCGATCTATCAAAACAGGAAGGCAACGTTATTCTGTTTATTGATGAATTGCATACCATGGTTGGCGCAGGCAAAGGCGACGGCGCAATGGATGCGGGCAACATGCTTAAACCTGCATTAGCCCGTGGTGAGTTGCATTGCGTTGGTGCGACTACGCTGGATGAATACCGCCAATATATAGAGAAAGACGCTGCGCTTGAGCGTCGTTTCCAAAAAGTATTCGTAGCAGAGCCAACGGTAGAAGACACCATTGCTATTTTGCGTGGACTGAAAGAGCGTTACGAGCTGCATCACCACGTTCAGATAACTGACCCTGCGATTGTTGCGGCCGCGAATTTGTCGCACCGTTATATTGCGGATCGTCAGCTGCCCGATAAGGCGATTGACCTTATCGATGAGGCCGCATCGAGCATTCGTATGCAGATGGACTCTAAGCCAGAATCGTTGGATCGTTTAGAGCGCCGCATTATTCAGCTCAAGCTTGAACAGCAGGCGCTGAATAAAGAATCTGATGAAGCAAGTAAAAAGCGCTTGGAAATGCTCAACGAAGAGTTAGAGCATAAAGAGCGTGAATATTCTGAGCTGGAAGAAGAGTGGAAAGCCGAGAAGGCTTCGCTCAGCGGTACGCAGAATATTAAAGCTGAAATCGAGCAGGCGAAGATTGCGCTTGAGCAGGCTCGCCGTGTCGGTGATTTAGCCAAAATGTCTGAAATCCAATACGGCAAGTTGCCTGGTTTGGAAAAACAATTAGAAGCGGCGACGCAGTCTGAAGGTAAGACGATGAAGCTGCTGCGTAACAAAGTCACCGATGTTGAAATTGCAGAAGTGCTGGCGCGTTGGACCGGTATTCCAGTATCACGCATGTTAGAAAGCGAGCGTGCGAAATTGCTTCGCATGGAAGACGATCTTCATGAACGTGTTATCGGCCAGAATGAAGCAGTAGAAGCGGTTTCGAATGCGATTCGTCGTAGCCGTGCTGGGTTGTCTGATCCAAACCGCCCAATTGGTTCTTTCCTATTCTTAGGACCAACCGGTGTCGGTAAAACTGAGCTGTGCAAAGCGTTAGCAAACTTCTTGTTCGATAGCGATGACGCAATGGTGCGTATCGACATGTCCGAGTTTATGGAAAAACACTCCGTGTCACGTTTAGTGGGTGCACCTCCGGGATATGTCGGTTATGAAGAAGGTGGTTACTTAACTGAAGCCGTACGCCGTCGTCCTTATTCAGTCATCTTGTTAGATGAAGTGGAAAAAGCGCATCCGGATGTATTCAACATCTTGCTGCAGGTATTAGATGATGGGCGACTGACCGATGGGCAGGGTAGAACGGTCGATTTCCGTAATACCGTGGTCATTATGACCTCAAACCTTGGCTCTGATTTGATTCAGGATCGCTTCGGTCAGCTTGATTATGGTGAAATGAAAGAGTTGGTGATGAGCGTGGTATCGCACCACTTCCGCCCTGAGTTCATTAACCGTATAGATGAAACCGTTGTGTTCCATCCATTAGATCAGAAAAACATCAAGGCGATTGCGCGGATTCAGTTGGAGCGTCTGTACCAACGTCTCGAAGAGAAAGGCTACAGCGTAACCATCACCGATGCGGCATTGGAACAGCTTTCAAAAGCGGGCTTCGACCCCGTCTATGGGGCTCGTCCGTTGAAACGCGCTATCCAGCAGGAGATCGAGAACCCGCTGGCCCAGCAAATTTTGTCTGGAAAACTGATTCCGGGCAAAGACATCACGCTAGATGTTGCTGATGAACAAATCGTTGCCAAGCAATAATAGGTAATAGAGGCGTTCTAAAGGCTCTAGATAGCGATATAGAAAGATAGATAGAAAGGCAGCCAATAGGCTGCCTTTTTTATGTTTGATGAATATAAAAGCAGGTAATGAATGAAATTCATCCATTAATCGAATTTTTGATTAAAACTTGCGCGGTTGAAAAGTTTTTTTAAATTAGGGGTTGTCAGCCGTTCAGAAGTCCCTATAATGCGCCACCACTGACCGGG
>NZ_JAVXIQ010000064.1:0-4529 GCF_036648275.1 Hafnia sp.
GATTCATAAGAAAAATATTCATCGCTCATTTCAAATATGGGTGAAAACGGCGGTGACTAGCCACAAACCGATAGAAAAAAGGGATAACAATTGTCATCCCTTTAAGAATCATTACAACGATTAATGAAAACCGCGCTTACTCATCAAAGTACCAGTATCCCTGATTGACTAAATCAGTGAGTTCAGCAACAAAGGCGGGATTATTCAGTGCATCACCCAGCTCTTTTTTACCTACCGTAGTATAACGGCACAGCGCATCGGCGGCTTCAGGCTCAACGGCGTCCATTGGCTCGCTGTTAACAAAGAAACTATCACCAATGTTCAGCACACGTAGACCGCTCAGGCGAGTTAAGACTTCATCGCCCAGCAACGCATCAAGGATTTCATCAGGTTCATAAGCCGGTTCAGCTGGCGCGATATCCAACTCATGACGCGGCGTAGTCGCAAAACGCCCCAGCCATTGTTTGAAATCCTCAGGCTGATTGAGCATCTCGATCATCATCCCGCGCAGGCGATCGACTTCATAATCTTCGATACGGCCTACATGTTCACGGCAGGTCAAATCAGGATCGCTGTAATGCTCACCGCCAAGATCGTTTTCCAGCGCATAGTCAGCAAAGCTGCTGATTAAATCTCTGCCGTTCGGCCCACGGAAACCAACGGAATAGTTCAACGCCGTTTCATGAGTGAAGCCGTCATGCGGGAATCCAGGTGGAATATACAAAATATCCCCTGGTTCAAGATCTTCATCAATGATTGGCTCGAACGGATCCACATGCAAGAGCGCTGGGTGTGGGCAGAACTGACGCATAGGTAATTTGTCACCCACGCGCCAGCGACGGCTGCCCATCCCTTGAATAATGAATACGTCGTACTGATCGATGTGCGGCCCAACGCCGCCGCCAGGAACAGAGAACGAAATCATTAGATCGTCTAAACGCCAGTCCGGCAATACGCGGAACGGACGCACCAGTTCTGCAGAAGGCGCATGCCAATGGTTAACCGCCTGAGCCAACAACGACCAGCCGCTTTCTCCCAAACCATCAAAGTGCTCGAATGGCCCGTTGCTCGCCTGCCATTCGCCGTTTTTCTGGCTCACTAAACGGCTATCCACTTCCGGCTCCATCGCCAAGCCTGCCAACTCATCCGGCGTGATTGGATCAACGAAGTTCGGGAAGGCGTTTTTCAATACAACAGGTTTTTTTTGCCAGTATTTCTCTAAAAATTCAGGCCAATTAAGATTCAGTTGATAAGCCATACTTTCACACCAGTGAGCAGATAAATGGGCTCGATTATAAAGAGGCTAATAGCTTGGGTACCTTGTCATTGGTCAAGGATAATGTTGAATAATTCGCGAGGGATAAATCAGATGGGTGAAAAACAAAACGGCGTGCTGCACAATCTACACAGCACGCCGAATTAAAAGCGGCTTCCGTTAGAGGATAAAGTCCTTGTCATCAATAATCCGCAACGGATCGATATCACTCTCTTTCTTGATGACTAATCCCGTTTCAGAACGCACGCACACGCCACCGTAGTGGCCGCCGACGGTAAAGGTACATAGCTGAATATAGCGTCCAGCAACTTCCGGCAAACACCAAAGCTGTTGGTAGATATTTTTCTGTTCAGCGAACTTACCGGACGTTTCATCCAGCACCCGATCTTCATGGCTGATTAGACCTATGTTGTTACCACAGCGTCCAGCAATAGGTTTCACCGCGTAGCCGCTCTGCTCCAACTCTGCGTTCAGCTCAAAATCGGCGTCTAACAGATAACGATGATGCGGGAATAGCGACCACAGAACCGGCAAAATGGCCTTATTGCTTGGGATCACGGTCCACAACGGCTCAAAGACCATCACTTCAGGACGCAACAACACGTCAATCAGACGCACTGCATTTTTAGGATGGCCAGTTCGGATCGGAAGCGCTGCGTGATCGGCCTCGCTCTCTTCACGCAATTGATCGAGAGCCGTTTCCCATGCCCATGTTTTCCACACACAGCTCACTGGGCGGTTTTCACCATCCACCAATTGACCTGAATCAGCCCAATGCAGTTCGTCTAAACCATGCAAAATCTTACTTTCAAAACCGGCTTTCGTTAACGCGCGCTGCATAAACTGCGCGTGGTAGCTCTCTTCTGCGTCATGATCCTGAAGAATATGCACGAATGGTGTTGCGTCACTGTGTTTCCACGTATTGGCTAACGCATCCAACAGATACTCGCCGGGATCGCTGCCTGCCACCTCACCCGCCTGCTGCGCCCACTTGTCTAAAATTAGCCCGGTTTCAGCATGGCATGAGGCTGAATCCGCATTATATTCATAGACTTTTAGCCCACGCTCGTCCATGCAGAAGTCGAGGCGACCGGTGATCATATGATGACGACGGCGCTGCCAAGAAAGTCGCAGGCGCGGCCATAACGCTTCTGGAATATCAAACAGCGCCAACAAATTGTCATCCTTAAGCACCTTGTCGGTCGCGTGCAAATACATCAAATGCAGCTCGTTAGTGGCGTGGATCAACTCCTGCTCGGCGCTGCGAGAAACAGCGAAATAGCGATAGGGATCGGCATTTAGCGTATGTCCGCCGTTGGCCTGAACGTAGGTATGCTCCAATGGATCCTGCTCGTTCAGCCAAGTTCCAGCAAACTGCCCGTGGTTTTCAACACGTTCACAGTGGATCGCCAAATACGGTGCAGGTGTCTGAGGCTGCGGTAAGCTATGGCGATCATCGGCGGTCTGGGTCATCCAGCCCAGAATCTCGGTATCGTCAAAGGTATCTTGGATAGCGTACTTTCCATCGCGATAAGTCAGCGGCAACTCGCGTGTCCACTGCTGCCCTGCGGGCAACGGATGATGAATGACATTCTGCTCAACGACACGAATTTTGTTCTCTAATACCTGAGTGATAATCGCGACGTGACCCGTGTGTTCAAACTCACCGCCCTGCTGCCAAATGAGCAACGAACCGGCAACTGGCGGGCGCTCGCAGCCATTAGGGAACGCTTGTAGCGGTAAAATATTGTCATTCACCACTTGGCGCAGATAACGCAATGAGAAGATCTCATAGGCCATTCTGACATCGGTGAAAACCGTGCCATAGTTGAGATAAAGAAAGCGGCGAGCGAACTCAACGCACTGCCACTTATAACCCATATATTCTTTATCTAGATAGTGACGGAATGACGCATCATCCATCTGTTCCAGATCGTTAAGGGATTCATAATTCGAAGAGTAAATCGCCACGCCTCCAGGGGCATAGCCTAACAGCGTACCAAAAGGGGCATGTTTTTCTGTCGTGTTTACACACATAGCGGAAGCCTTACGCGAATATCACTGTCGCGACGACAGTTGGAGGAAAAATCCATCTTAAAACCACTGGCCATCATCACCATGATTTACAGCCCGTTGCAGGTGGACAACATATCAATACGTTGCCTGACTCCTTCAAAACCTGAATCAATATGATAGCACCGTTGAAGGTGTGGGAAAGATGAATTGGGCAACGCGATGGTGGTTCTGTTGTGATGCAAAGTGAACAGGCCGAGCTCGGCCTGTTCGCAAGGAGATAAATTATAATGGATAAGGTGAGCTAATTTTCGCCGCGATATCTCGCATAGCGTTGCGCGCAGTCGGGCTAATACCGCCAAGCTGGAAAAACCCGTGGATCACACCAAGATAACGCTGCGCACTACAGTTAACGCCCTGCTCCGTCATACGCGCAAACAACACTTCACCGTCATCACATAACGGATCGTATTCGGCCGTGAGAATATGTACCGGAGGTAAACCTAAAAAGTCATCGCGCCACAGCGGACTGACTTCTGGATGCATCAACTCAGTCTGCGGGAAATAGGCTTCAAAACCGCTGAGCAGCGTGTCACGGGTGAGTACATAATCATCACCATTGCGCTTATAACTTTCAGACGATGCTGTTGCATCAATCATCGGATAAATCAGAACCAGCCGCTGAGGTAACCACCGATTGGCATCACGCAGGCGCAGAGCGGTTATCAAAGCAAGATGACCGCCCGCGCTGTCACCTGCCAATGTGATCTGACTGCGTTCAATGTTCAGCTCATCGGCATATTGCCAGATAAGATCCGCTGCACGTTCCGCATCGTCATGAGCGGCAGGATAAGTGTGCTCTGGCGCTAAACGATATTGTACGGCAATGACTCTACAACCACTGAGAAAGGCCAACTGCCTAAGCTGGTTGTCATGGGTCGCAAAACCTCCGCTGACAAAGCACCCACCGTGATAATAAATAACGGCAGGCAGCTTACCTTCAGCGTTGAGAGGAGAAAACACGCGCAGTGAAATCCCACCCATCTCCCTATCTTCAACGGTGACTCGCTGTTCTATCTCCCCCGCTAAAACCGTGCTAGCGATATATCCGGCGCGACGTTCATCAAAGGTTTGATGGCGAGATGAGGGACGTCCCTTGGTAATAAAATCAGCGACTAACTCTGCAATTGCGGGTTCAAGCGCCATTGACTATGCTCCCTGAGTGAAGATTTTTTCTAAA
>NZ_JAVXIQ010000065.1:0-4030 GCF_036648275.1 Hafnia sp.
TTGGTAGGAAGAGCCGGCACGACAGGGATGTCGTGACGGAGTTTGGGGCGCCCTGGATGGGCGATACCAAACCGTAGCGAAGATGGCATCTCGGATAAAAGCGCGCGAGTTGAGAGCCCCCGCGCAACGGGGCTCTCATCGGTCGCCTTCTCCAGTAGGCTTATGGAAACACATTTGCTGACCGGCGAACGAAACATTTCACTGTGATTCCATAGAGGATGTTGACGTTCCAAAACCCAGCAAAAATAACGCCTACTACTCCGGTATCAACAAACTCGATCCCTGTGTCCCGCGGCTTTGCAGTACTTCGTGCGCTTTTCTTGCGTCACTTAAGGCAAATTTCTGCGTATCAGGCACATCAACGCTAATTGCACCGCTGGCAATCATTGAGAAGAGTTCATGGCTGGCACTAAGCAAGTCTTGGTGATTATTGATATAGCCATTGAGAGAAGGGCGTGTAACGTACAGCGAGCCTTTTTGGTTGAGTATCCCCAAATCAACGCCGGTGACAGGGCCTGAAGCATTGCCAAAGCTGACCATCAGCCCGCGTTTTTTCAGACTATCGAGTGAGGCAAGCCATGTGCTTTTGCCCACAGAGTCATAGACAACGTTAACTTTTTCACCCTGAGTCAGTTCTGCGACGCGTTGGGCGATATCTTCGGTTTGGTAATTAATTGTCGCCCATGCACCAGCCTGTTTTGCTCGTTCGGCTTTAGCGTCTGAACCTACGGTACCAATCAGCTTGGCGCCCAGCGCTTTTGCCCACTGGCATGCTATTTGGCCTACGCCCCCAGCTGCGGCATGGAATAGGAAGATTTCGCCTGCTTTGATTTCATAAGTTTGGCGCAGCAAATAATGCACGGTAAGACCTTTGAGGAAAGAGGCTGCGCCTTGTTCAAAGCTTATTGCATTAGGCAGTAAAGCCACTTTTTCCGCAGGGACGTTATGTACCGAACTATAAGCACCGAGAGCGCTCTGCGCATAAACCACGCGATCGCCGACTTCAATACTGGTGACGCCTGCACCGACTTTAGTGACCACGCCAGAGGCTTCTGTGCCAAGCCCTGATGGGAACTGAGAAACTGGGTACAGTCCGCCACGAATATAGGTGTCAATGTAGTTGATTCCGATGGCTTTATTGCTGATCTGTACCTCTCCCGCAGCCGGATCTTTCGGATCAAAGTCTACATATTCAAGCACTTCAGGCCCACCGTGGGCGCTAAACTGGATACGTTTTGCCATCGTCTTTCCTCAAATGCATAGTGTCATTGTTATAATCAAAATTAGATTACATTCAGGTATACTGACGCGTCTTTCACTAACAGGTAAAGCATTCCCACTATGGCAGGAAATAAACCCACCAACAAATCAAACGAGACCCCGCGCGACAGGCAGATGGAGGGGCTCAAGCTACCACCACATTCGCTGGAAGCGGAACAGTCCGTGTTGGGCGGGTTGATGCTGGATAATGAACGCTGGGATAACGTGGCTGAGCGTGTTGTCGCCAACGATTTCTACAGTCGTCCACACCGCCTAATTTTTACGGAAATGCAGCGACTGCTGGAAATGAGCAAGCCGATCGATTTGATCACGCTGTCTGAATCGCTAGAGCAACGTGGCGAATTAGAATCCGTGGGCGGATTTGCTTATTTGGCAGAGCTTTCAAAGAATACGCCAAGTGCGGCGAACATCGGCGCTTATGCCGATATCGTACGTGAACGTGCAGTTGTCCGCGATATGATCTCGGTGGCTAATGAGATCGCCGACGCGGGCTATGATCCTCAAGGACGTAGCAGCGAAGATCTGCTTGATTTGGCGGAATCACGTGTATTCCAGATTGCGGAAAATCGTGCGAACAAAGACGAAGGGCCGAAAAGCGTTGACCGTATTTTAGAGCAGACGGTTGCACGTATTGAGCAGCTTTATCAGACTCCACATGACGGTGTGACAGGGGTCGACACCGGTTATCAGGACCTCAATAAAAAAACCGCCGGTTTACAGCGTTCTGACCTGATTATCGTAGCGGCGCGTCCATCGATGGGTAAAACCACGTTCGCCATGAACCTGTGTGAAAATGCCGCAATGACCCAAGATAAACCGGTGCTGATATTCAGTCTGGAGATGCCCGGCGAACAGATCATGATGCGTATGCTGGCGTCATTAGCACGCGTTGACCAAACCAAAATTCGTACCGGTCAGCTAGACGATGAGGATTGGGCACGAATTTCCAGCACCATGGGGATTCTGCTGGAAAAACGTAACATGTACATTGACGACTCATCAGGTTTGACCCCAACGGAAGTGCGTTCGCGTGCGCGCCGCATTTTCCGTGAACACGATGGGCTTAGCCTTATCATGATTGACTACCTACAGCTGATGCGTGTGCCGTCGTTATCGGATAATCGTACTTTAGAAATCGCGGAAATTTCCCGCTCGCTCAAGGCGTTAGCAAAAGAGCTACAGGTTCCGGTTGTGGCACTGTCTCAGCTTAACCGCTCTTTGGAACAACGTGCAGACAAGCGCCCGGTAAACTCCGACCTGCGTGAGTCTGGCTCCATCGAACAGGATGCCGACTTGATCATGTTTATCTATCGCGATGAGGTTTACCACGAAAACAGCGATCTGAAAGGTATTGCGGAAATTATTCTGGGTAAGCAACGTAACGGCCCAATCGGTACGGTTCGTTTGACCTTTAACGGCCAGTTCTCGCGTTTTGATAACTATGCGGGCCCGCAGTACGACGACGAATAATCGAGCTGGTGACAAAACATCATCAGCTCTCTAAGAGCAGTAATTAATTAACTCATTTGAGATATTGGGAAGGAATAGAAATGAAAGCGGCAACCGCAGTCATTGATCGCCGCGCTCTGCGACACAACTTTCAGCAAATTCGTCAATTTGCGCCGCACAGCCGACTGATAGCCGTTGTAAAAGCAAATGCCTACGGGCACGGGCTTTTAGAAACAGCCAAAACGTTAAAAGATGCAGATTGCTATGGCGTAGCGCGTATCGGCGAAGCCCTAAAACTGCGCTCGGGCGGTATTGTTAAGCCTATTCTGATGCTGGAGGGCTTTTTCTCTGCCGACGATCTGCCCGTTTTGGTTGCCAATAATATTGAAACTGCCATTCATAGCGAAGAACAGTTACAAGCGCTGGAAGAGGCTGAGTTGGAGCGTCCGGTTAAGGTTTGGATGAAGCTGGATACCGGCATGCATAGACTTGGGGTACGTCCAGAGCAGGCCGATGCGTTTTATACGCGCCTTTCCAACTGCCGCAACGTTGAGCAGCCGGTGAATATTATGAGCCACTTCAGCCGTGCAGATGAGCCTGAAACGGGTATGACTGAAGCTCAGTTAGCTTGTTTTGACGCATTTGCTACGGGTAAACCTGGCTTGCAATCTATCGCTGCCTCGGGCGGTATTCTGCTTTGGCCACAGTCGCATCGCGATATGGTTCGCCCAGGAATTATTCTGTATGGCGTATCTCCGCTGGCTGAACCCTATGCCGACCATTATGGCTTACAGCCGGTGATGACGCTGAAATCTAGCCTAATCGCCGTGCGTGAGCACAAAGCTGGTGAACCTGTGGGCTACAACGGCACATGGGTAAGCCAGCGCGATACCCGACTTGGCGTAGTCGCGATTGGCTATGGCGATGGTTATCCACGCAGTGCGCCTTCTGGCACTCCCGTGCTAGTCAATGGCCGTGAAGTGCCTATCGTTGGTCGTGTATCGATGGATATGATTTCGGTTGATTTAGGCCCAGAGGCGAAAGATAAAGTGGGTGATGAAGTGGTTTTGTGGAGTGCAGAACTGCCGGTTGAAAAGATTGCTAAGTATACCGGAATCAGCGCCTATGAGTTGATTACCAAGCTGACGCCGCGTGTCACGATGGAGTATGTCGGCGAATAATGCGGGGTGATACCATTTCATCCTCCTCAATGTAGGTGAGGATGAAATGGTGTGCTGCTTATCTTTTACAGTGACGCTTCATAAATTTTGCGGCTATCTTCCAGCGTAATATCGCTGTT
>NZ_JAVXIQ010000066.1:0-4028 GCF_036648275.1 Hafnia sp.
GAATTTTTTGACAAACATCACTCATTTATCAATTTGATGCATGTTTTTTAATCATCAAGTGTTCTTTTTAATCGATATCTGTCTCTTATCGTTTTTTTAGTGAGGAGAATTCCTTTCAGGCTGTGGGTTTGTTATCGTGCCGCGGTGGTTATTTGGTTTCTAGAGAGCGTGAAATGAAAGGTCGTTGGGGACAATATGTAGTAGGTGGGCTGTTGGTGGCATTGCTAGCGGGATGTTCGTCGCGTCCAACAGATAAAGGCCAGCAGTATAAGGATGGGAAGATTAACGATCCCTTAGAGCTCGTTAATAGACCGAATGCCAAAGGAAAACCGGTTAACGGAAAGGATTTCTCCGATCAGCTCACCGCTATCCAACGTGCATCGCCTTCTCTCTATAATAGAAACACCGATACTTTCCAAGCGGTGACCAACTGGTTACGAGCCGGAGCCGATACGCGCCAGCTGTCCCAGTTTGGTTTGAACGCATATCAGATGGAAGGGATGGATAATTTTGGTAACGTGCAATTCACGGGCTATTACACGCCGGTGATTGAAGCGCGTTATACGCGTCAGGGTGAATTCCAGTACCCACTGTATCGCATGCCAAGCAAAGGTAAGAACCGCCGTCTGCCAGAACGCTCGGCTATTTACTCCGGCGCGCTGGATAACCGCAATCTGGAAATCGGTTATAGCAACTCCATTATGGACAACTTCATGATGGAAGTGCAGGGCAGTGGCTATGTGGACTACGGCGATGGCCGTCCATTGACCTTCTTTGGCTACTCTGGCAAAAACGGCCATGCTTACCGCAGTATCGGCAAGGTGCTGATCGATCGCGGTGAAGTTGCGCGTGAAGAGATGTCGATGCAGGCGATTCGTAAGTGGGCGGATAACCATTCTGCCGCGGAAGTTCGCGAACTGCTGGAGCAAAACCCTTCTTTCGTATTCTTCAAACCGGAAATGTATGCGCCGGTGAAAGGCGCAAGCGGTGTGCCTTTAGTGGCAAAAGCGTCCGTTGCATCGGATCGTTCGTTGATCCCAGCCGGTTCTACGCTGTTGGCCGAAGTGCCTTTGCTGGATAATCAGGGTAAATTTACCGGCAAATATGAGATGCGCTTGATGGTGGCTCTGGACGTCGGTGGGGCGATTAAAGGCCAACACTTCGATATCTATCAGGGCATTGGCCCTGAAGCAGGACACGCGGCTGGCTTCTATAATCACTATGGCCGTGTCTGGGTGCTGAAAACCCCGCAAAGCGGTGGGCCGTTGTTCAGCGCTTATAATAGATAGCCTTTTTTATTGTTTTCCCTCCCTGCCTCCTCCTTCTTAGGGGGAGGAGCAGTTTGCTGCTCCTCGGTCGGCGAGGGGCTGTATCAAGAATTTCTAAGGTAATAAATCCAATGACAGCATCTTTTTCCGACGCTTATATGCAGCGTTTTAGCGGTATTGCTCGCTTATATGGCCAGCAGGCGCTGGGCGTATTCTCTCAGGCTAATGTGTGCGTTATCGGTATTGGCGGCGTGGGGTCGTGGGCGGCAGAAGCGTTAGCTCGCACGGGGATTGGTGCTATTACGTTGATCGATATGGATGATGTTTGCGTAACAAACACCAACCGGCAGATCCATGCTCTGCGCAGCAATGTGGGGCAGGCGAAAACAGAAGTGGTTGCTGCCCGTATTCGTGAGATCAATCCAGAGTGTCAGGTCACCTGCATCGATGATTTTATTACGCCTGATAACGTTGATAAGCTGATTGATAACCGCTTCAGCTATGTCATCGACGCCATTGATAGCGTGCGACCAAAGGCTGCGCTGTTAGCCTATTGCCGTCGCTTTAAGATCCCGATTGTGACGACCGGTGGCGCGGGCGGACAAATTGATCCCACGCGCATTGAAGTCGCTGATTTGGCGAAAACCATTCAAGATCCGCTGGCGGCCAAGCTGCGTGAGCGTTTGAAGAATGATTTCAACGTGGTGAAAAATAGCAAAGGTAAGCTGGGTATCGACTGCGTGTTCTCGACCGAGCCACTGGTCTATCCACAGCCCGATGGCAGCGTATGTGCTTCTCGTAGCACTGCGGAAGGGCCTAAACGTATGGATTGCGCCTCTGGGTTTGGTTCGGTCACGATGGTGACGGCAACCTTTGGTTTTGTTGCCGTGGCGCATGCGATTAAGAAAATGCTGGCTAAGGCTGAGCGTTTGGCTGCTCAGCCTCAGTAATTAAAGTCAGTGATTACAGATAGCTTTGCGCTATGTTTTTGATCCCAGCGGCGAGCGAGTTTAAACCGCTGGCGCGCGAAGAGCTTAACTGTTCTAAAATATTGAGCTGTTGAAATAGCGTAAGCGGGTCGCTTGCCATAATTTGCTGCGGCGTTTTGCCTTCTGACGCCGTTAGCAAGATTGCCAAGAGGCCTTTGACGATGCGTCCGTCGCTGTCGCCATAATAATGCATCGTTCCATCCTCAAGTAATTCTCCGCCTAGCCATACCTGATTCTCACAGCCTGCCAGTTCGGTTTTCTGCTGCTTTAGCTCCGGTGGTAGTGCCGGTAGCTCACGTGCCAGCAGAATGATTTGGCGGTAGCGATCTTCCCAAAGCGTGAGAGACTCAAAGCGTGCGGCTAACATTTCAGGCGTTAATGTTCGGCCAAAAGGATGGGGGGCAATCATGCAAAATCCTCGTCGTTCAAGATTGATAGCGCATAGTTTACCGCTTTTACCAGCGTGGTGACGTCTTCAGGACAATTATAGGGCGCAAATGAAGCACGGAGCGAACCGGTAATGCCTAACGCCTGTATTAATGGCTGTGCACAATGTTGGCCTGCGCGTAACGCCACGCCTTGTTCAGCCACTAAAGCGACTAAATCGCTGTGGTGAATACCCGCAATATTGAAAGCCAGCAGCGCGGATTTAGGCGCTCGGTAACTGATAAACCCTTTAATCTGGCTAAGCTGTTGCTCCGCTTGTTCGGCCAGAGAAACGCAGTAAGCTTCCGCAGCGGCTAAGTCGAAATATTCTAGCCACTCAAGTACCGCTGAAAATCCGATAACTCCGACGATGTTGGGGGTTCCTGCTTCGAAACGGTGAGGTATGGCTTGTTCGATAAAACCGTCAAACCCGGCTTTGGTTAGCATTTTCCCGCCGCCCTGCCACGCATGCATCTGCGCGAGATATTCAGGCTTACCATACAACACGCCAAGCCCCGTTGGGCCATACATTTTGTGGGCAGAAAAAGCATAAAAATCGACGTTGAGATCGGCGACGTCAAGTGGGTGATGCACCACGCCTTGCGCGCCATCAATCATAACTGGCGTGCCATTTTGATGCGCCAACTCTAGCGCATAGCGTAGATCGGGGCAGCCACCGGTGACGTTCGACATTTGCCCCAAGGCCATCATTTTGGTGCGCGAAGTGAGTAGCGCCGGTAACTGTTCTAGAGCCGGTAACCCGTGTTGGTTGACCGGAAGCTTAACGACGTTAGCGCCACATTGTTCAGCTACCATCAGCCACGGTATCAAATTTGCGTGATGCTCAGCTTCACTCACCAGTATTTCATCACCGGCCTGCAAAATGGGGCGCAGAAAGCTTTGTGCCACGAGGTTGATGGCTTCGGTGGTGCCTTTAGTCCACACAATGCTGTCTGCGCTGTGAGCATGCAGAAGCTGGGCAACCTGCTGGCGAGCCGATTCATAGCGCTGAGTCAAGCGCAGAGCGGCCTGATGCTGGCTGCGGTGTACGGTAGCGGCGCTGCCAGCGTAATACGCTTGAGTGGCTTCAACCAATGCTTGAGGTTTTAGTGCGGTTGCTGCGCTGTCGAGATAGACCGCATGCTGCTCGTTATCTATTGCTGAAAGTGCAGGGAAGTGGCCGCGAAAGGCTGAATAATCAAAGGATGTCATGCGGAATAATTCCTCATTGCGGGCCGCTTGGTTGTCACGCCCAACGAGCGGCATGACAGATTAATCTGAATAATCCGGCAGTTTTCTGGCAAAGCTGAAATAGCTTGTTATGCTTTTAACTACTGGCAAATGA
>NZ_JAVXIQ010000067.1:0-3977 GCF_036648275.1 Hafnia sp.
TCATTTGCCAGTAGTTAAAAGCATAACAAGCTATTTCAGCTTTGCCAGAAAACTGTCGGATTATTCAGATTAATCTTGCTGTACCATCATCTGGCTCAATAACAAAGCGGCCTGCAACGAGGAATTATTCCGCATGACATCCTTCGATTATTTAGCCTTTCGCGGCCACTTTCCTGCTCTCGCCACCAGCGATAGCCAGCAACACGCGGTGTATCTCGATAGCGCCGCCACCGCTCTCAAGCCTCAGACGTTGATAAATGCGAGTCAGGACTATTACGCTGGTAGTGCCGCTACCGTTCACCGCAGCCAGCATCAAGCGGCTCTCAGACTGACTCAGCGCTATGAGTCAGCACGTCAGTACGTTGCCGAACTACTGCATGCGCCAAGTGCCAATGACATCGTCTGGACCAAAGGTACCACCGAGGCGATTAATTTGGTGGCGCAGAGTTACCTACGCCCAATTCTACGTGCCGGTGACGAAATTTTGGTGAGCGAAGCTGAGCACCACGCGAATCTGATCCCCTGGCTGATGGTGGCTGAACAGTGCGATGCCAACGTCATCAAACTTCCCGTTAATGCGCAGGGTTTGCCGGACTTAAGCCTGTTACCCGCACTGCTTTCACCTCGCACGAAGCTAATGGCCTTAGGGCAAATGTCGAACGTTACCGGCGGCTGCCCCGATCTTGCCTATGCGTTACAGCTCGCCCATCAGAATGGTACGCCGGTGATGATCGATGGAGCTCAAGGGGTGGTTCATCACCCACTGAACGTCAGCGAACTCGATGTTGATTTCTATGCTTTTTCTGCTCATAAAATGTATGGCCCGACGGGCGTCGGCGTGTTGTACGGAAAAACGGTATATCTCGAGCAGATGCACGCATGGCAAGGTGGCGGAAAAATGCTAACTAAAGCCGGATTTGAGGGCTTTACAGAGCAAAGAATTCCACACCGTTTCGAAGCAGGAACGCCAAATATCGCCGGAGTTATCGGATTTTCAGCGGTATTAGAGTGGCTACAGCAGTTTGATTTAAACGCCGCAGAAACCTACAGCGTAGCGCTAGCAGAAGACGCTGAACGGCAGCTTAGGCAGATAACCGGTTTTACCAGCTACCGCGCCCCAAATTCTGCGCTGCTCGCGTTCAATATTGAGGGAGTTCATCACAGCGATTTGGTCACGTTAGTGGCAGAGCAAGGTATCGCTCTTCGTGCAGGCCAGCACTGCGCTCAACCATTGATTCAAGCATTAGGCATCACGGGTTCCCTGCGCGCCTCGTTTGCGCCTTATAATCGGCCAGAAGACGTTACTGCATTAGTAAAAGCGGTAAACTACGCACTATCTATCTTGAACGACGAGGATCTCGCATGATCGCCCCACACTCTTTTGGCCGCATATTGACCCCAGATATGTTAATCGCACGTTTTGATGCGCTGAAGCTGTGGGAAGAACGCTACCGCCAAATCATTCTGCTGGCACGGGAATTACCACCACTGCCGCCAGAGTTGAAGCAACAAAAGACCGAACTGGCCGGCTGTGAAAATCAGGTATGGTTGGGCGGAGAGTTGCTTGAGGATGGGACGATGCACTACTACGGCGATAGCGATGGCCGAATTGTGAAAGGCCTGTTGGCTATTTTACTGACCGGCGCTGAAGGCAAAACGCCACAGCAAATCATAGACAACGATCCGCTGACGCTATTCCAACAGCTTAATATTTTGGAACAGCTGAGCTCATCACGCGCCAGCGGTTTAAATTCGCTGGCAGCGGGTATCAAAAGTATCGCGAAAAACTATCTATAACGCGGCCTCACGCTCGGCTTTCGCTAACATCTTCTTAATCGCATGCGCGACGGCAACAAAACCAAACGTTGCCGTCACCATCGTGACCGAACCAAAACCTGAAGCACAATCCATCCGTTTTGGCCCTTCAGCCGTGCTACGCGAAGCACATACGCTTCCGTCAGGCTGTGGGTATACCAGCGGTTCCGTCGAAAATACGCAGTCAATTCCCAGCTTTCCTTTGCTGTTTTTCACCACGTTGAAATCATTCTTCAAGCGTTCACGCAGTTTAGCTGCCAAAGGATCCTGAATCGTTTTGGCAAGATCGGCAACTTCAATCCGCGTAGGATCAATCTGTCCACCTGCACCACCGGTGGTGACTATCGGGATCTTAAATCGGCGGCAATAGGCCAAAAGAGCTGCTTTAGGACGTACGCTATCAATAGCATCAATGACATAGCTAAAACGACTATCAATCAGTTGATCAACATTATCTGGTGTAATGAAATCGTCGATACAGGTCACTTGGCACTCTGGGTTAATTTCTCGAATGCGCGCAGCCACCACTTCCGTTTTCGCCTGCCCAACATTGCTACGTAAAGCGTGGATCTGCCGATTGGTATTCGTCACGCAGACATCGTCCATATCGATCAACGTAATAGCACCAATCCCTGTGCGCGCTAACGCCTCTGCCGCCCACGATCCCACGCCACCAATACCGATAACGCATACGTGCGCCTGAGAGAAAACCCCCAACGCATGCTGGCCATATAGACGAGCGATACCGCTAAAGCGCTGCAGATAAGCGTCGGAAAAAGATGCTGTCATTGGATTTATTACCTTAGAAATTCTTGATCCCCCCCTCTTTCTCGTTATCAGAGAAAGAGGGGGTCATTACGATAGATGATTTTATTACCGATTATACGCGCTGAACAGCGGTCCACCGCTTTGTGGCGTTTTCAGCACCCAGACACGGCCATAGTGATTATAGAAACCAGCCGCATGGCCTGCTTCTGGTCCAATACCTTGATAGATATCGAAGTGTTGTCCTTTGATCGCCCCGCCCACGTCCAGAGCCACCATCAAACGCATTTCATACTTTCCGGTAAATTTGCCTTGGTTATCCAATAGTGGCACTTCTGCCAGCAACGTAGACCCTGCCGGAATAAGCGAACGATCGGAAGCCACGGAGGCCTTAGCGACTAAAGGCACACCGCTCGCCCCTTTCACTGGCGCATACATTTCTGGCTTAAAGAACACGAAAGAAGGATTCTGTTCCAGCAGCTCACGAACCTCAGCCGCAGAATGATTATCAGCCCATTTACGAATTGCCTGCATCGACATCTCTTCGCGTGCAACTTCGCCACGGTCAATCAACACCTTCCCAATACTGCGATAGGCATGGCCGTTTTTGCCGGAATAACCAAAGAAAGTTAACGGGCGGCCATCGCCGTAATCCACATAACCGCTCCCCTGCACTTCCATCATGAAATTATCCATAATCGAATTGCTATAACCGATTTCAAGATTTCGGTTATCTAATGCGCCGGAATAAATAGCAGAGCGCTCCGGTAAACGGCGGTTCTTACCTTTGCTCGGCATACGATAGAGCGGATACTGGAACTCGCCCTGACGCGTGTAGCGCGCTTCAATCACCGGCGTGTAATAGCCCGTGAACTGCACGTTACCAAAATTATCCATACCTTCCATCTGGTAGGCGTTCAACCCAAACTGGGAAAGCTGACGTGTATCGGCTCCCGCACGTAGCCAGTTAGTGACCGCTTGGAAAGTATCGTTGTTTCTATTATAGAGAGAAGGCGAAGCACGCTGGATTGCGGTGAGCTGATCGGAGAAATCCTTTCCGTTAACCGGTTTTCCTTTTGCGTTCGGCCTATTAACGAGCTCTAACGGATCGTTAATCTTCCCATCCTTATATTGCTGGCCTTTATCCGTTGGACGGGACGAACACCCCGCCAGCAACGCAACCAACAGTCCACCAACTACATATTGTCCCCAACGACCTTTCATCTCACGCTCTCTAGAAACCAAATAACCACCGCCGCACGATAACAAACCCGCCGCACGAAAGGAATTCTCCCCACTAAAAAAACGAGAAGTCGGCAATATCGATTAAAAATAGCCCTGCATGATTAAAAAACATGCATCAAATTGATAAATGAGTGATGTTTGTCAAAAAATTC
>NZ_JAVXIQ010000068.1:0-3240 GCF_036648275.1 Hafnia sp.
TGGATGGAGCCTAATACAACGGCTCCATCCCCTTTGACTTCAAAGGTTATTTATCAAGTTCCTTACGTACTTTTCCAACCTGCTCAGCCGTAACCGGTTCTGCTTTATTGCCCCAGCTACCGCGTAGATAGCTCATCAAATCCGCGGCCTGCCGATCGTCCAGCGCCCAGCCGTAACCTGGCATGCCGTATGACATATGTTGCTGCGTAACCGGTGTTTGCGCACCGTCGAGCACCACACGGATCAGCGTTTGCGGATTATCAGCATTAACGGTCAGATTACCTGCTAAGCGAGGAATCGTGTAATCCACGCCTTCGCCTTTGGTGTTATGGCAGGTTGAACAATAGCGAGCATAGGTTTGAGCGCCAGACTGCATTGACGCTGCCGTCGGTGCTTTCACTTTGGCATCATTCGGCAACGCTTCCAGACTCAGTAAGTAAGTCGCAATGCCATTGAGATCGCTATCGGTGAGGTACTGTGAACTGTGCGTCACGACCTCGCCCATTGGGCCGCTTAGCGCAGCGTGGCGGCTACGCCCGCTTTTCAGCAATGCCACCAGATCGTCTTTGCTGACGTTAAGACCACGCAGCGATGGCGCATACCAGCCATCCAGCTCCGCGCCATTCAAGAAACGCAGCTCGGCCTGATCCATTCCCTGCTCTTGCATCGCCCAACCACGCGGGGTATGGCATGCACCGCAGTGGCCTGCACCTTGCACCAAATAGGCACCGCGATTCCACTCATCGCCTTTTTCCGACTGCGGCTGATAAACCCCCTCTTGCAGGAAGAGTGAATTCCAGATGCCCAGCGGCCAACGCATCGACAATGGCCAAGGAATATCGCTTTTCTGATTTTCCACGGACTGTGGTTTCACTTCAGTCATCAGATAATCGTACAGGGCACGCATATCTTCAGGCGTCATTTTGGCGTATGACGTGTATGGCATCGCTGGGTACAGATGGTGCCCATCTTTCGCGATCCCCTGCCGCATCGCTTTATCAAAATCCTCAAAACTATAGCTGCCAATGCCGTGTGTTTTATCTGGCGTAATGTTGGTAGCATAAATATTACCCAGAGGGGTCGCAAAACGCATGCCTCCAGCTAACGCCTGCCCCTGAGGAGACGTATGACAAGCGGCACAGTCGCCAGCTTTTGCCACGTACTCACCAGCCGACATCGCATTAGCGCCTACGCTGGCCGCAAGCAGCGTCAGCATCATTAACGGTTTCATACGTTCTCCTTATTCATCGCCGTAAGTTCGTTCACTGCTCTCCAAGCCTGATCGACGGCCGAGTTGGCATACGGGCTCCAATCAGAATCCGAGTTTGCAATGGTGATGCGCCCTATCGGCTGGCGGGCGGTATGAATAATTTGCTCAGCTTCTTTTTCATCATCGAATAGACCGTTCAGGAAATAGGAATAGCCGTGTGACCAGCGGTTAACCGTAATGGCCTGAATATCGCGCTGATGATCGAAGCCAGCGGCACCAAACATGCCCTGTAGCTGCTCGCGGATCATTTTTTCATGGACTTCGAACGGCGTGCCCAGCAACAGAGCTCGTCCTTTACGCGACTGCTCACGTGGGCTTAAGCCGCTTCCTGGCAGCGTTGGCACATAAACCATGTGTAATCCAATCGGCTGATTAGGATCACGCGGATGTTCATAGCCTCCCATATTCACGGGATAGTCCAGTTTGACTCGGCTGTACGGCGCAGCAGGAGAATAGATTTCATGCACGCCCAGTTTCATAAACGGCTGCCAGTTACGGATCACCACTTTGGAGTAAACCAGCGGCGATTTGACGTTTTCCTTCAGCGCTGCCGCCTGTTTCTCAGGCATTTCCGGTACTAAATAAGGAATCATCATGTTGTAACCCGCCATCACAACTTGACCGGCGCGCACCCGATGCAGCTTATCTCCGGTCAGATAGGTCACATCAACGGCCTGTTTTCCCTGCTCGCTAACGTTCGCCACATGCACGCCCGTGCTATTCAGACGCAGGCGTACCGGAGAGTCTTTTTTATCGAGTTGGCTGTAATCAAATTTCGCCAACACGATGCTTTCCATACTGTCGCCCGGCGCGACCGCAGGAATTAAATGACGAACCATCAAGCGCGCCAAACCGGCATTACCATCAGGGAAATGGAAAATATAAGGCTCATCCAAATCGGCCAAGGACTCTGCGTCAAGTGGAGGCAAATTCATTCCATCCAGCCCTGGTAACGCACAAATGCGAGCGTCGCTACACGAAGTAGCATCAATGCCAACCGCTTGGAAGTCGTTCGTCCTTTGCTGGAAATAACGGATCGCAATTTCACTAAGACCCACTTTTTCCCGCAGGAATTGACTGTAACTATGGCTATCTAACCACGCCACTTTTTCATCAGTATTCAGTTCTGGCAGGTAATCTTTCTGCTCGGTGTGCAGCGCAATCAGCGCGTTACGATCGGATTCAGACAGCGGGAAATCGTTAATAAACGCGGTGATGTCACGCCCGTTTAAACGATCCGGCGCAATATCATCCGCTACCGCACGTCCGGGATCGCCGTTAACAATCTTATCTACACCAAAGTTTTTACGATCGAAGTAAACGCCACGGCTGAGTTTGAGATCGGGATAGAAATTCTGATCGAAATCTTTCGCCATCTGCTCAATATCAACGTTAAGCGTTTTCAGCAATCCCATCGCAACAGGGCTAAAGTTGGTTCGTGGTGATTGAAAAGACTCACTGCCGCCGTAGCCAAGAATCGTTTTACCTTCAACGTTAAATTCATTGCGCTTGGCATGACCACCGAAGTCATCATGGTTATCCAACAACAAAATGCGCTGATTTTTACCCTGTAGCTGCTGCCAAAAACAGGCGGCCGCCAAGCCGCTAATTCCCGCCCCTACAACAACCAAGTCAAACTGTTCCTCGACGGGAACACTTTTCGGATCGAAATGTTTACCTTCACGCCCCAAGAGATGCGCGGCTTCAAACGATCCTGGATGATTGCCGCGTAAGCCCGTTAGCGTCGGCGGATAGTACAGACTTTGGGTTAAAGCCTGAGGTGATGCACGTAGTGCCTGCCACGGTGTTAGCCCCGCTGCAATGGTAATTGCCATCCCATTGAGAAAGTCACGTCTAGTGATGCTCATAATGCTTCCCAGTTTTATTTTAAGAATTGAAATCGAAGGAAAAACACAGTTATTTTACATAAAAATAACATGAGAGGGGGATAAAAAATGTGGGGTAGATAG
>NZ_JAVXIQ010000069.1:0-2823 GCF_036648275.1 Hafnia sp.
GACGGCCTGCGTTCATCTCTGGGTGCGGTACAGAACCGTTTCGATTCTGTTATCAACAACCTGAACAGCACCGTTAACAACCTGACTGCTTCCCAGTCTCGTATTCAGGATGCTGACTACGCGACCGAAGTGTCTAACATGAGCCGTGCAAACATTCTGCAACAGGCGGGTACTTCTGTGTTGGCTCAGGCTAACCAGTCTACTCAGAACGTACTGACTCTGCTGCGTTAATACTTCGCCAGCATTTCAGCTAACCCCGCTGCGGCGGGGTTTTTTACATAAACCACCTGATGAATAACTGAGCAAACTTCTATTGCGGAAAAAGCAACGTGAGAAAAGGGGGCATTTTTGCTGACTAATCGCGCCATTGGCTTTGGCGTGAGAGTTAGATAATAGCCGGGCATCCATCAACCCGGGTTCTGTCAACGTGAGTGAATTGTATACCGCCGACGGCGTGATCGACAAAAATTCCCTGTGGCAGCGCTACGCTCCGCTAGTGCGCCATGAAGCGCTGCGTTTGCAGGTTCGCCTGCCCGCAAGCGTTGAACTGGACGACCTGCTTCAAGCCGGAGGTATTGGGCTGTTGCACGCGGTCGAACGCTACGATGCCATGCAGGGGACGGCCTTTACCACCTATGCGGTTCAGCGCATTCGCGGTGCGATGCTCGATGAGCTTCGCAGTCGTGATTGGGTTCCGCGCAGCGTGCGTCGAAATGCCCGTGAAGTTTCAGCGGCTATGCAGCGAGCAGAACAGCGCCTGCATCGCGCACCGACAGAAACCGAAATTGCCCAAGAGTTAGATATGCCACTGGTTGAGTATCAGCAGATTTTGCTGGATACCAACACCAGCCATCTTTTTTCTTACGATGAATGGCGAGAAGAGCATGGCGATAGCGCCGAGCCGGTATTTCAGCAGCATGAGGATGCCAATCCTCTCAAACAGCTGTTGGAAGGAGATCTGCGCCAGCGCGTGATCGCCGCCATTGAAGCCTTGCCGGAACGTGAAAAATTGGTTCTGACCCTCTATTACCAAGAGGAGCTAAACCTGAAGGAAATCGGCGCCGTGCTTGAGGTCGGAGAATCTCGGGTGAGCCAGCTGCATAGTCAGGCGATAAAACGTCTACGTACCAAGCTGGCCAGCCAAAGCTAATGTGTCACCAGTTATTCGATAAAATGGAGCATGTTGCCATGACAGCATCCCAACAGAAAAGACGGCCTCTGAGTCGCTATTTGAAAGATTTTAAACACAGCCAGTGTGATTGCTCTCATTGTGGTAAATCGCTCGATCGCATGTCTCTGGTGTTTCGTGGGAAAATTCTCGATCGCGAAACGCTTGCTGGGATGGATCAACTGATTGACGACAGAGTTTGGCAAGAACTGGAAAAAGAGCTAACGGCATTGTGTCGTTTTTGTAGTGACGTGTACTGCCATTGCAAAGCGGATTACTTCGATATTCTTGAGTTTAAACAATATCTGTTTGAACAGACGGAAATGAGCCATAGCTCCATCCGTGAATATATTGTCCGCCTGCGCCGCTTAGACGATATGTTAAGAGCGAGCGATTTCCCCGACGAAAAGTTTTGCGGCAGTGAGCAACAGTGGGATCTGATCGAGAACATGACCGACGCGAATCAAAATAACTATCGCATCGCGCTACGGAAATACGATCAGTATCTTAGTTGGCAAAAAACAGCGGTCTGCTGATTAAGCCTCAGTATGAAAAGCCATCGTTACGATGGCTTTTTTGTGTCTTATTCCATATCAGTCTAACCATATTCCTGCAAAATTTTTTATTCCCTGTCCTGAGTTGCTAAAGTTGCCGTTATATTGGGTGACGCGCCGTGTACGCGGCGTTGCATCTGCACAGTATCGATTTTAGACGTATCCGTTTGGGAGCCCACAGTGAGCACTATTGAAGTAAAAAATCTGACGAAATCCTTTAACGGAAACACCGTGCTGCACGGCGTCGATCTCACGGTTGAGAAGGGTGAGGTGGTAGCCATCATTGGGCCAAGTGGTTCTGGTAAAACCACGTTGCTACGCAGCATCAATTTGCTCGAGGAGCCTGACGGCGGCACGATTCAGGTTGGCGATGTCACCATTGATGGCGGCCAGCCGCTGAGCCGACAAAAAACGGCGATTAGAAAACTGCGTCAGGAAGTGGGTTTTGTCTTCCAGAACTTTAATTTATTCCCGCACCGTACCGTGTTGGAAAACATTATCGAAGGGCCGGTTATCGTTAAAGGCGAAAAGCGAGAGGTGGTGATTGCCCGAGCGCGTGAACTGCTGGCAAAAGTTGGCTTAAAGGGCAAAGAGGACGCGTTTCCAAAACGCCTGTCCGGTGGTCAGCAACAGCGCGTGGCTATTGCTCGAGCATTAGCGATGCAGCCGGAAGTCATCCTGTTTGATGAACCCACTTCGGCGCTGGACCCTGAACTGGTGGGTGAGGTACTAAGCACTATCCGTGCGCTGGCAGAAGAAAACCGCACCATGGTGATCGTCACTCATGAAATGAGCTTTGCTCGCGACGTTGCCAACCGTGCCATTTTTATGGATGAAGGGCGAATTGTAGAACAGGGCGCCGCCAAAGAACTGTTTGCCAATCCACAGCACCCAAGAACTAAGCTGTTTTTGGAGAAGTTTTTGGGCGAGAAGCTGGTGGATGAGCCGCTGAGTTATATTTGAGGGGGGATGCCTGTTATTTAGGTTGATACGGTGGAATATTCCGCCTGCCCGTACGCTTTTATCTGAGATGCTATTTCCGTATGGGATTGCGGTGAATTGTTTCGTTCGCCGGTCAACAGATGCGTTTCCATGGCACCG